>CAVHWO010000042.1:0-11637 GCA_963639865.1 bacterium
TTGCCGCGGATTCGCTGAAGGCATAGTCCCAGACTCCGACGTAGTTGTCCCAGGAGCCCTCGACAAGCTCAAAGCCGAACACGTCAAGCGTACTTCTGTTCATCGAAGACAACTTTATCGAGACTATGGGGTCGGAAAGCGTAGGGTTCTTGCCGTCACCGACAATCGTCTCGATCGGCTGCCCGGAGAGGTAGCCCGTACCGCCGGCCTCAATCTCAGAAACCGTCGTGATGATCTGTTCGAAAGGCGGGCGGCATAGCCAGAGCATGTGCTTCCCTTCCTCGTACCAGTCCGGAAGCGAGACGCAGTAGATCCTGTCGGCATCCTTGACCTCCTTGTTGTAGGAAAGGTCGTGATGCACCTGTACCAGAATGATGTACAGCGCAGCGAACGCCACCGTCATCCCCAGAATGTTCAGCACCCCTGACAGAGGTGTTCCCATTTTCCTTTTTCTGAATATGCCCATAGCTCTGAAATTTTATAATCCTGTCCATCTCCCGGGAACATTTCTCTTCCGCCCATCTCTCCCGCCTCATGAAATTCCCGTACAGCGAAAATCCCGGAGCCACTTTCGTGCCATAGTCGCCAATTGCCTATATACCAACATATTACCAATTAAAATAAAAAACAAAAAGTGTAAAGTTTCTTTACACCACTTGTAAAGAAACTTTACAAAAACGTCTCCGGCAGGCGACTTGAACTAGAAAAACTGGTTCTTCCGCAATTTAGTTGAAAAGTCCCCATGATGAGAGTTCAAATTCGTGCCGGACGCATAATGTTAAAAGCTCCAACAACACAAAGAAAAATCAATTGGTCAAAGGGTGAAAATCGTTGATTTTCATACGATTTAACCAATTGATTATTAGGGTGTTACATATATTTTTCGTAACTTTATACTTACCACAGTTAAAGTTTTACGATATGTGTAAATCACCTAACGGCAACGAATTTACAATAAATTTACATCAACGCCAACCTCGCTATGACACACAGGCTGACTTATCCTCATTGTATTCCCCCAATTGCATCCAGATTGAACAGGTTGACCATTCAGATGATACATATAGTTTGTATGCACGGTGCTCCCTGCCCTTTGGAGAATGTCCTTATTGTGGGACAACAAGCCACCGTGTCCACAGCCGATATATGAGGACCCTATCTGATCTGTCAATATTGGGGCACAGAGTCATTATAACTTTCGAATCCGGAAAATTCTTCTGCGACAATCCCGAATGCCACAAGAAGACTTTCGCGGAACAGCCTGGAGATGAAATCTTCCGGTATAGACGCAGGACCCGTCGCTGCGAGATGCTTGTCACTCAGAATGGATTGGAATGTTCCTCGGAAACTGCGAGAAAACTTCTGCATGCGGCCGGGATCAATATAAGTGGAGACACTGTTCTCCGTGACTTGCATAGAATGTCAATCCCCGAACAATCTCAGATAGAAGACATTGGTGTGGACGACTGGGCATATGGGAAAGGCGTTACATACGGAAGCATCATTGTTAGTATGAAATCAGGAGAAGTGGTTGACCTGCTTCGTGACCGTGATGTCAAAAGCTTCCAACACTGGTTGGACGGGCATCAAAACGTCAAACTGGTGAGCCGGGACAGGTCAGCTGATTACTCCTCCGCAATTGCCGCAACAGGCAGGGACATAGTCGAAGTGGCTGACCGCTTTCACCTCACTAAAAACATATCAGACTGCGTTATCAAGGTAATCGGATCACATTACGATGATTGCAGAAAATCCATGCGTCACGAAGAGGCCGTCAAAGTCACGGACTCCCGTCAGACAATGTTCGACGAGGTCAAGGAACTGCAAGCGGCCGGGCGCAACATCAATCAAATCGCCAGGGAGTTGGACATCGCGCGACAGACTGTCCGAAAATACATGAAATGGGAATCACTACCCAAACGAGCAAGCAAAGAACGCAATCCGTATTACCTTTATGACACATATGTGGAAGAGGAGTACAGACATGGCAAGGACCTTCGCAAAATCTTTCCGGATATCAAGGCCAAAGGCTTCCAAGGTGCAATCACGCCTTTTTATGACCATTACCGATATCTTTCTGACGGGCACAGAGGGTTCAGGTCAAAGGCAGATGTTGAAAAGATGAAGGATACTGTAGTGGCGAAGCGAGAACCGCTTCTTCCAATCAGGCAAATCGCTGGCATTGTTGACAAATCTATCCGGCAAAAGAAAATGACTCCGGAAGAATCCGCTTTGGTTGAGAGAATGCAGGGCTATGGTTGGTTCAGGGACATATATGGCGCCGCATCCTCCTTCTACACCACAAGCATGGGTGATGACACAGGTCTTCTCGGTTCTTGGCTTGAATCATATGGGAGTTCACCGATATCGGAGCTAAGGTCTTTTGCATATGGAATCAGGATGGATATCAGGGCTGTCAATAATGCCATAGAATTGGATACGTCAAACGGCATAGTCGAAGGATATGTAAACAAACTAAAAGTCGTCAAACGAGTCATGTATGGACGGGCTTCCGTGGAACTTCTTCGAAGAAAAATGGTCTTTCCCAAACTCGGCTTCAACTAAATTGCGGAAGAACCGATTTGGTTGCCCCGGACCATATAGCCGACCCTTGCGAGAGCCGGAGCGAGATTGTCGTACCGGTGAGGAACAGTTCCGGAAAGACGGCATATTACTTCAAATATCCCTTTGCCCAGTCAGAGATTTCTTTCTTCGATAACCCGTTGAGCAGTTTCCCCGCTTCCCATTTTACGTCTGGATAGGTCTCTTTGAACACTTTTTCCGAGTTCTTGATCCCGCTGCCGCCTGAGGTCATGAACATAACGACACGTTTGCCTTTCAGCTGGTAGGTGTCCATAAAGGTGTTGATGATGCGAGGCGCACCGTTCCACCAGTTCGGGAATCCGAGAAAGATGAGATCGTAGTCGTCGAGCGACTCTTTGCTTTTCACAAAGGATGGACGAGATTTCGGGTCATTGTTCTCGCGGCAGCAGCGGGAGGTCGGCTCTGTCCAGTCGAGGTCGGCGGCTGAATAAGCTTCCGTGGGTTTGATTTCGAAGATTTCCCCGCCTGTGGCATTGGCAATCTTCTCTGCCGCTGCCTTCGTTGTGCCGGTGGCGGAGAAGTAGGCTACAAGCACCTTGGGAGCTGCGTTTTGGTTGGAAGTTGTGGCTTTCGAAGAAGCCCTGTTGCCGCAAGCCATCAAAGACGTGACGGCAGCGGCTGATACTGCAATGATTGACATGATTCTTTTCATAATGTGATTTTTATCAAAATGTCTGATGATCTCTTACACCTATTCTGATTCTTCTTTCTGGTTATATTTTTTTCTACAGCGCAAAATTATGTTCGTTCCACAAAAGATCCCGTAGATATATTACGGATAGAATTATACATATTACGGCAAATAACCTCAGCAAAGTATCAGGTTGTCCAAAATCGCGGTATTATAGTTTCAGTAGTTTTATAATATCTTTTGAAGAAAAAAGCAGTGCTGACCAGGATTCACGTGGGGCAGAGAATGTGGAGTGCAACAATAATAACCTCAACAAGCCATCAGCCGCTATGTCTATACGGCATTACAGGGTGGCCGCATCATGAAAGGGTGGACGAATGACGAGAAGATGATGATTGCCTGCTGACGGCACGCGTCCTGTCATCTTCAAAATGAACGTATTGACGAGGAAGTGGATGAACTTACTTTTGCTGACGGGAAACAATAAAAACATTCTGACATTTCCCGATGGAGCGTCAAGACTCGAACTTATGCTACGCCATCCTCCAGCCGTCTATGGTGCGGGTCTGCGAGGAGAAGTTGATGCCGAGCTTTATGATCTGCTTGCCGGAAGCTATGAACGGTCTGGCGTAGCCCTTTTCTTCTATCTGTTCCAGTGCGATTTCTGGTAACTGATCCATTTTCAACTCAATGATATAGACAAACTTGTCCGTATCGATGGTAATGTCTATCCAGCCGTTTGATGTGTGGTACTCTGTCTTGACATAGAGGCCCATCATCCGGAACATTACAGACATCGTGTTCTGGAAATACAGTTCCAGCTTACCTTGAACCTCGTAGCTGTTACCCGAAAGGAACGACGTAAAGCGGTTCATAAAGCAGTCCACATCGCCACGCTCGACATCGCACACGAAATTGTACACCGAGAACTCGTTGTCGAGCAGGGCCGGAGCATACAGTTGGCTGAGTGAATTGAGGAATCCGCTTCTTACCTCCTCATTAGGATAGTCGAGAGTGTAGGCGCGGAAGCGCTCGTCGTAACTCGTTATCGTAAGGTATCCAGTCTGATACATCAGGGTTATCGGATGGGGACTCACATAATTCGTTCCTGTCAATGTCTCGACAGGAACCATATCTTTCGAGATGCCTTCAAGATTGTAGTTGCCTTTCTTGAGATAGCGTACCAAGAATATCGGCGTGCCCGTCTCGAACCAGTACATACGGAAACGCTTTGATTTCAACGTGTTAAGCAAGCTAAAAGGATTATACACTCCGGGAGCGTCTTCGCAAAAATGATAGCCGTCGTACATCGTCTTCAACTTGCCGTAGCACTCTTCCTTGCTCAGACCGCTTGCCGCTGCGAGTTCATCCACGCTGCCGTCGAAGACCGCCTTGAGCTCCGCCTCCGACACTCCGCAGATGTCAAATGATTGCGGATCCATCGAGATATCGTTCAGATTGTTCAGACCGCTGAAGATACTCATCTTGCCGAGTTTGGTCACTCCTGTAAGGAATGCGAAACGGATACTGTCGTCACGACCCTTGATGACGCTGTAGAAGCCTTGCAGCTCGCGACGGAAAACATCCGCGAGCTCTTCATTATCGATATTGTCGATGATAGGCTTTTCGTACTCATCAATAAGGATGACGACCTTGTTGCCAGTTTTTTTGTAGGCAGCATCTATCACGGCGATGAATCGGGCTTCCGAAGTTGCGTATTCATTCGACACTTCAAACATCGCCTCCCACTCTTGAATATGCTGATTAAGTTTCTCCCTCAGGTCTTCGATGCAGGAGTACTTGCTTCCCGTAAAGTCCAGATGCAGGACAGGATACTCCGTCCAGTCCTTTTCGAGACTTTCCATCGCCAATCCTTTGAACAGTTCCTTTTCCCCTCTGAAATAAGCCTCCATCGTGGAGATGAGAAGGCTCTTTCCGAAGCGGCGCGGACGACTCAGAAAATAATACTGACCTGCGGCAGCGAGATTATAAATCAAAGCTGTCTTGTCAACATAGGCGAAACCGCCTGTTCTGATCTTTTCGAAACTCTGTATTCCGATGGGATATAGCATACGGCCGTGTTTTTAGCATTCACTGCAAAAATACGAAAATTTGACTGTATTATGCAATTCGCAATGCCACCTTCCTTCCTAAAAGCAGAACAGACAATCTCAGAGCGGGAGGTGGCTATGGAGCACTGAGAAGCTGTTTAAAAATAATTTCTCAATTCTGTATGGCGGCTTGTCCGTATTGCGTGGCTCGCCCTCGATGGCTTCCTGATAGGCGGCATCGAAAGCGAGGCAGATATATCCTGCTTCCGCCAGCCTCTGACTGTAAAGCCCGGTGACCTGCGAAGGCGTGGCGTGGTGTTCCTTGGCAAGATGGTCAAAAAGGGAGAAAAGAGTGTGAACTTCCCCTTTTAGGACAGCCCCTGATCAGACAACTAATATAGTATAATGTACCTTCATAGCAAGCATTCTGCACTACATCAAACATGGAACTTTGCAGATGAGCTTAGTGTGGTTGCACCTGCTGCGAGACCATCTTCTCTTGAAATGAGGGACAATCGATGCGGATTTACTTTGTAAATAAGATATCGTTAACATTCAAGCACTTACAAATAGTGCGGATTTACTTTGCAAATAAAACGCGTTATTGCAGCGAGCTTTCTTCCGGTTCCGCTCTGCCCGATTGGCAAGTCTTCCGGCATCGCAGCGGGAGCGGAATGGACGAAGAGTTGCCCGGGCGGATTCCTGGTGTCCCGTATGTACTTTGTTGCTGTGGTGGTATTTATGAAGACTTTTTGTTGAAATTTCTATCCTGTATTAAACCGGATTAGACTATAATTTACTATATTTGGAGCAACCAATTAAAACAATGAATATATGAGCAAACAAGTCAAACTAACGGCTGAGGACAGAGCCGCTTTCCTTTTGAACGCTTATTTCGGCGACGTATCAGACCCTTTGCACACTGCGGTTGACTCGGCATATCTCGACCTTTGCCGAACCATCGAATTTAAGAGGGCGAAAAGTATAACCGACAACCAAAAAGCGGAGTTGCGAGGAGAAGCCGTCAGAATCATTGAATCCTCAGTCGTGTCGTTGGGTAAAAAGGATATGATTGACCAGGAGATCTTTGACAAGTGGCATACGGAACTATGCCGTGGAATTGTCAAAATCTACAATGACGCAGCCGTGCCTTTTTATTATGGACAGGCTCAGAAATGGGTGAATATGGCCTTGAAGTACCTGTCTGTCATCAGGCCGGAGGCCACGGCAGGTTATTTTGAGTTTCTGCATGTGCCGGTGGATTCGAAGGTCATCGAAACCGCCGCCGATGACTTTGGAGTAAATGCCCCTACCGCCCGATGGAGCAGGATGGACGAAAGCCAATACCTTGATTATCAAGGGCGGTTGCGTTCCGCCATCAATGCCAATACCGACCTTTGCCCGATGCTATGGGAGTTTCGTAATTGGGAAAGATAGATAAACACAAGGTAAATGATTGACAGAAAAAACAAATGTCCTAATTGCGGGGCTATGCTTACGGGGCTGGAGTTGAAATGCCCAGAATGCGGTTATATCTTGACCACCGAAACAGGAGGCAGTCAATCAACGACGGAGTCTCTTCAGGATCTCCAAGACAAGCTTCTCGCGGTCGATAAAATTTTCAAGTCCAAGAAAGCATCATCCAAGAAAAAGGCATCCATCATCAATACTTTCCCGGTCCCACAGACTATGGAATCTCTGACCCGTCTGCTGCACCTGTCGTATTCGAATTACGAGGCGACCAAGGAAATGGGAGACAAGCAACTCTCGATGGCATGGTTGGGCAAAGCGGCCGAGACATATCGTAGGCTTTCGGAAAACAAGCAAGACCCTGCTGTTTCTGAAATTCTTAGTGGTTATAAGATACTCGGAGACAAGAAAGCCTTTGCAAAACTTTCAGGTTCATATTCTAGAAAGTATTACATCTGGCTTGCACTTTTAGTTGTTGCCGCACTATTAGGGGTAATCGCTTCGATGTTCGATTGGACAGGATACCTGCTCAAACACGGGAAGACGGATATGGTTGTCAAACACTATCTCTCAAAGGGTAAGGCGGATATCCTTGTTGAACATATGGTAAAATTGGAAATGTATGAGGAGGCTTCTGAACTAATGAAAAAAAGCGGACAGGCTATCAATGCGGTTGGTCTTTTAGCTCAGAAAGGAAGGATTCTTGATGCAGTGATTCTTATATCCAAAGTAAATTCTGCAGACACAATCCACTCTTGTGTGGATGAGTTTTCTAAATATGTATCACTATCTGCCAGATCGAAGTATTACTTAAAGGATAATTTAATCGTGAACCTCGACAAATGTTGTCAAGTTTATGACCATAACCGGTTCAGAATTTTTCGCGAATGGGATAAAAAAGACTCTACGGTCATTTGGGAGGATTATTGGAAAATATATCCACACATAGACATCCCTGTCCCTCACTATTTCATGGATTCACCATTTATCCAGTTATATAGAAACCATAATTTCTGGGGAAATGTCGGCAAGAAGACCCCTGATATCATATATAACAATCAAGGCCGTCCAGTGTCTATTCATCTTACGAATGATCAACTCGTTTTTAATAATGAAATAGTGCCCGAAACTGATTTAACTTTCCGTTTCTTCTATGATACTCGTGGAAGGCACCTTACAGGTGAAGCCGTTTATTACAAGGATATTCCTCTTAATGAAACGATATATGAAATAGGCAACTCTGGTTTGATTAGAAAAGTTAGGCAACATTGTATTCTAGAAGATGCAGAAGACAAAGACCTGCCATCACAAGAAGATATGATTATTATAACCGCAATGTTGAAAGATCTCTATATAGGCCTTTCTCATACCCACACTTATCACTACACCAATGGAAGAGTGTCAAGCATAGTCACATCCAGAGATTTCGATAATGACAGAAATCGAATTGACAGGGTGGACGGCAAATATATGTTTACTTATTATGACAATCTGGTCATTCAGAGTTTTTTTTCTGTGGATGATGATACTCAAGAAGAAACCTTATCTCCGGAACACACAGTGGTTTCAATCTATAACAACGGGGAATTGGTGGAAGATTTCTTTCTTAATGCGAATCTTCATTCGGACGCGGAAAGATTATAGAAAATTTTAACAATAAGGGCAGTGCCCTCTTGTACGTATTCTTAAATTTACTTAATTAAGTATGAGACAACTAATTATCCTTCGCCCTCAACCGAATATAGACAAAACATTAAGGTTGGGCCTCTTCAAAAGTGCAGAAACCGACAACAGGAAAGAAAATCCGGTGCTTGGCTTAAAGATTGATCTCGGAACTAGAGAACTCGTTGCAGATGAACATATGCTGAGCGATTACAACCATTACGGCTCCTTTATTGGCGAAAGCATCAATAATTGGGTTCTTGAGATGCAATATCAGAACAGGGAATTGCTCCTGTTCGAATGGTGGTCAGAGAACAGTATCGACTACTATCGTTTTCTCGGAAGCAAAAATGAGATTGATAAATTATTCAAGAGTTATGCAGCCAGATTGAGGCCGAAGACTGTTCAAAAGGATTAGTTTATGGGATTATTTAGAAAAACCGATGCAGATGGGTTGATTGGGAAAGTCCGCGGCAGCAAGGAAGGCGGAATCATGGATATGATCCGCTGCGATGAGAAGGACTTTCTCATCTGGAAATGGAGACCGGATGCCGGTAGGGTTGACGGAGGTTCAAAAAAAGAGAATAACATCCGCTATGGCAGCAGTCTTCGCGTAAGACCGGGCCAGGCTGCCGTGTTCCTCTACCAGAACAAAGGGGAATATGACATCATCACGGGTCCTTATGATGACATCATAAAGACGGAGAATATGCCGGTGCTCGCATCAATCGTGGGATTGGCATACAAAGGCGGGACACCGTTCCAGGCGGAGGTTTACTACATCAATCTTGCGCGAGGAATGGAACTACCGTTCCTGATTCCTTTCTTCCGCGTCATCCCGGCCGAACCGGAGTATAAAGCCTATGACATAGAGGTTGCAGTGAAAGGGGCAATGGCGTTTCAGGTGCCTACAGACCCGGCAATGATGAGATTTTTCTTGGAGGCTTGGGGAACGACCGATACGACGCTCCGCGAGTTCCAGGAAAAAACAAAGTCTCTTATTTCGCAGGAAATCAAGCAGATCGTCTCCAACGCCCCCAAAGACACGGGAATATTCATAATGCACTTCAACCAACTGATCGGCGAGATAGGTCATTACATTCTTTCACGCATTCAAGAGAAGATTATGCAACGTTTCGGCGTGTTCGCCAGCGATGTCATTATCGAGGACATCCGCTATGACGAAGAAAGCGAGGCATATCAAAGACTGAAGAGGCTGACCGAAGATCAGGCACAGACCTTCAACCTTGAAAACGAGAAGACTACGCTTCTAAGTTACGAAATCAAGCGCGAGACTATGCGGACGGATGCGGACATCCGTAACCAGACTGCAAGGGAGATGGCGAAGATGCAGATGGAACATATGCAAGATGCGATGGCAAGAATGCGTGAAGAGGGTCAGTTCGCCCAGCGTATGCAGTCCGAACAGGCGGCAAAACAGGCCGGTCTCGGAAGCGAGTCGGCATATATCAACGCCCATGCCATTAATAAGCAGTCGGAGGTCCTCAAGGCTGGAATGGAGAACCTCGGCGGAATGGGTTCAATGAACCTCGGCGGAAACGCAGACGGACATATGAATCCCGCCGGAATGATGACGGGAATGATGATGGGGGCAGCTGTCGGCGGTCAGGTCGGCAACATGATGAACCAGATGGGGCAGACAATGCAACAGGGGATGGCCGGAGCCGGACAACCGCAACAGGCACCGCCACCTATCCCAACAGCACAGCAGACGGTCTGGTACCTTGCTTTGAACGGGACGCAATATGGCCCTTGTGATTCCAATGCAATATCACAGATGGTTGCAGCCGGACAGGTGAATGGCGATACGCTCGGATGGAGCAATGGGATGGCAGGATGGACTCCATTGAAGCAAATCCCTGCCTTTGCTCCAATTTTCAATCAGCCTGCACCCGGATGTCCTCCTCCGATACCCACTAAATAATAATAGATTCTATGAAACAGTTGGATTTCAATACAATGGATAATCTGGTCAATTCTGACGCTTGGAAAGAGTTGGCCGGCAAGGCGCAGGAAAGTATTAAGAATATGCAGGTTCCTGTCCCTCAAGTGGGCATTCCGTCTCATGTGGTATTGCCGATTTTCCAGAAGCAGGAAGAGAAGCAGTATGTTCTTGCTCTCGGCAATGAGCAGAAAGGTCCGTATACGGTCTCTCAGATAAGGGAGTTTCTGAAAGCGGAGATTATTTCTCCGGAGTTTTATGTCTGGACACAAGGGTGGTCTGAATGGAAGAAAATCAAGGATTGTCCTCAAATATCAGCAATTGTTTAGTTATGAAAGATATGGAAGATACCTCAAACTTCATCGAAAAGATGATGGAACTTGGAATCGGAATGTCCATGATCAAACAGATGCCGGGAATAATGGAAGGATGTATGCCAAAGGCAAATCCTGTGAATGATGCATCTTGCCCGCAGACGACACCACCTCCAATCCAATCATCCGCAGCGACATACATTGTTGTCGACAATTCACAGGCCGGTCCGTTCAGTGACGATGAGATGGTGAAATTGATACAGAACGATTTGTTGAAAGCTGACACTTTGGTATGGAAGTCGGGAATGGCAAATTGGACTCCTGCAGCACAGGTCCCTGATGTGAATAGGCTTTTTGTATTGGCAAAACTCAAATAAAATGAAAATCAATACCATTCAATTCATATTCGCGATTGCAATAGCATTATTGCTTGGATTCATCTGTGAAATCATTGCCCCGGGAACAGACAATCGAAACTGGATATCCTTTGGAATCGCTTTTGCGTCAATCGCCTCCGGCCTTGTTCCGGCAGTCGGCCTTTCTTATCAGAATGCAAAGAGAGGAGTTTCAATAAAGGTGTTTTCTTGGATTCTAAGTGTCGCTCTTATTGCCACAAATATCATATTTGCCTGCTTTGAGTACAAGATTGACATCTATATTGCCATTACTCTTCTCATCGCAATTATCGGCTGGGTCGTCATATATGGATTGTTCAGTGCAAAATCCGCATAAGGGATTATGAACTTACCCCGAACCCTCCTCATCGTCTGCGTTTTGCCCTTACTTTTCAGCTGCGGGCAGAAGGGAATAGACCCCACGCCTCCGGTCGAGGACAAGACATATTTCTTGACAGTAAGCGTCTCAGGAGAAGGGACGGTCGCCGAAAAAGTGGTCTCGACAAGGGCGGATTACTCATCGGGAACCGTTGTCGAACTGACTGCC
>CAVHWO010000043.1:0-66208 GCA_963639865.1 bacterium
ATGGGATTTTTGACAAACGAGAAGCTGCTCATCGTCGGTGCCGGCGGTGCGATCGGCTCCAACATGGCTCAGACCGCCCTTATGCTCGGTCTTACTCCTAACATCTGCCTTTATGACATCATTGAACCGGCTGTTCACGGTGTCGCTGAGGAAATGTGCCACTGTGCGTTCCCTGGGGCGAACGTCAGCTGGACAACGGATCCTAAGGAGGCGTTTACCGGCGCCAAGTTCATCATCTCTTCCGGCGGTGCGCCGCGCAAGGAAGGCATGACCCGCGAGGATCTTCTCAAGGGCAACTGCCAGATCGCGGCCCAGTTCGGCGATTACATCAAGGAGTACTGCCCTGATGTCAACCACGTTGTGGTCATCTTCAACCCGGCCGATGTGACGGCTCTGACCGCTCTCATTCATTCAGGTCTGAAGCCTGGCCAGCTCACCTCTCTCGCCGCTCTTGACTCGACCCGTCTTCAGGAACAGATCGCGAAGGAGTGCGGAGTCCAGCAGTCCAAGGTGACCGACTGTTACACCTACGGCGGTCACGGCGAGCAGATGGCGGTGTTTGCCTCTAACGCCAAGGTAGACGGCAAACCTCTCTCCGAGTTCAAGATTTCAGAGGAGCGTTGGGCCGCGATCAAGCACGACACCATCCAGGGTGGCTCCAACATCATCAAACTCCGTGGACGTTCTTCGTTCCAGAGCCCTGCCTATCAGGCCGTCAAGATGATTGAGGGTGCGATGGGCGGTGCTCCGTTCACTTGGCCTGCCGGATGTTATGTGAACTGCGACAAGTGTGGATTCAAGAATGTTATGATGGCGATGCCTACCACAATCGACGCCACAGGTGTTCATTTCACCGAGCCTAAGGGCACGGAAGCCGAGATGGCCGACCTCAGGAAGTCTTACGAGCATCTTTGCAACATGCGCGAGGAGATCATCACCCTCGGTATCGTTCCTCCTGTTGAGGACTGGAAGAAGGACAACGCCAATCTTTAGAAATCCTGTAAAGATATTGAATATCAAGAGGGTGGCCGAATAGACATTGGCCACCCTTATTCATTTGTGGCTGGATTTCCACTTATGACAAAAAAGAAGCGGCCGCAACCCGGTCGCTTCTTCTTATGTCGGGGTACAGTGACTCGAACACTGGACCCTCTGGTCCCAAACCAGATGCGCTAGCCAACTGCGCCACACCCCGATAACATTCCTTCGGGTTAACCCCTCAGGCCTTTCCTGACAATCTCTTTTAGAAGAGATCCTCATTGGAAAGGACTACAAAGTTATGCCTTTTTTCCTAATTAGCAAAACTTTTTTGAAAAAATCAGTTATCTTTGAAAGAGAATTCCGGTTACTTATGATCATACGGGCAAATGGCATAGAAAAATCCTTCGGAGACCTCAAAGTGCTTCGCGGGATTGATTTTCAGGTGGACAGGTCAGAGGTGGTGTCCATCATGGGCGCCTCAGGGGCGGGAAAATCCACTCTTCTCCAGATTCTCGGCACATTGTCCACCCCTGATTCCGGTTCTCTGGAGATTGACGGGACGGATGTCCTTCATCTGAACGGCAAGGAGTTGTCCGCCTTCCGGAACAGGCGCATAGGCTTCGTCTTCCAGTTCCATCATCTTCTGCCTGAATTCAACGCGCTGGAGAACGTGATGATCCCTGCTTTCATCGCAGGCCGCTCCGACAAGGAGGCAAAGACCGCCGCGGTGCGGCTTCTTGATGACATGGGCCTTGCCGGGAGGATGGATCACAAGCCTTCCGAACTCTCAGGAGGGGAACAGCAGAGGGTGGCGATAGCGAGGGCCTTGATCAACGATCCTGCGATTCTTTTCGCCGATGAGCCGTCCGGCAATCTGGACACGAAGACTAAGGCTGAGATCCACCGGCTGTTCTTCGACCTCAGGCAGCGCTATGGGCAGACTGTCGTCATCGTGACACACGACCCGGAACTTGCAAGGATGTGCGATCGGTCTCTTTTCATGCGTGACGGGCTGTTCGTGGAGGGGGATGCGGTGCCAGGGAATATTCAGGAATGAGCGTCTTCCATTTCAAGCGGTTTGATGTGCGCAACGAGCGCTCGGCCATGAAGGTGAACACCGACGGTGTCCTTCTGGGTGCGGCGACCGAGGTGTTTCCGGAGGACAGACGTGTCCTTGACATCGGCACCGGAACAGGTACGGTGGCTCTGATGATAGCCCAGCGCCTGGAACCGATGCGCTCCGGAGGGGAGTGGAATATTCAAGGAATCGACATCGACGCGCCGTCGGCGGAGGAAGCGGCGGAGAATTTCCGGAATTCCCCGTGGAAAGACCATCTGGAGGCTGTCAATTCAGGTTTGCGGGCTTTCAAGGAAGATGGCTACGACCTCATCGTCTCCAACCCTCCGTACTATGACAACTCCCTTGAGGCTTCCGAGGCAAGGCGCAACTCCGCGCGCCACACAGGCGAGGCGGGAAACGCCGGCGGGACAGAATCCCTTTCCTACAGGGAGATTCTTGAATATGCAACCGTGGCTCTTGCCCGGCGGGGCCGTGTCTCCATCATCCTTCCATCTGATCAGGAGAAACCGTTGCTCCGTCATGCCCGGATGTGCTGTTTCTCACCGTGGAAAATCCTGAGGATAAGGTCTGTGGAGCGTAAGCCTGTGTCGCGGCTGATAGTCCAGTTCAGGCGCGGTGGACAATCCGGGGAGGCTCCCCGGGAGGAATTTCTGACCCTTCTCGACGAGAAAGGGAAGCGTACTTCCCAGCATGCTTCCCTCGTAACAGATTATTATCTGTAACCAAACTAACCATTAACCAATTGACCAAAAAATTAATAATCTGTTATGAACCCTTCAAAAAATAACCTGCATCATCTTTTTCATTCTTTTCGGCATAGATTCCTTTTCTCATCAGTCGTGTACATCCAGTACACTCCTTCTTCCAAAAAAAATCCACACTCGAAAAATAAAAGGCAAATCTGAAGCGGTTTATTTTTTTTCATGTTTCTATGTGTGTCCCGTAGGTGTCACTTCCTTTCACCCTTGTTGTCGTTTCTGTGCAGTTTGTGGATCTGTTGTCTGCGGAATGACTCCTCGGCGAGGAACAGTTTCGCAACCTTTTTGTCAGAGAGTATCTTGCGGTACTCGGCGACATATTTCTTCTCTATCCCCTTGCCGCTGTCCAGCGCCTCGATGTACTTGTCCAGCAGGGATTTCACCTCGGCGTCACCCTTGCCTGACGAGACAGCCTCGTCCAAGGCCTTGCAGGCTTCCATGGACAGCCGGAAGCACTGGTTCTTTTCATTTTCGCATTTGTTGTAAACCGGCCAGAATCTCTCCGCCTCCGAACTTGTCAGTCCTATCGCGTCAGTAAGGTAGGCGACCTTCTCGGCCTTCCATTTGTCCTGCCAGTCCTTTCTGTCTTTCTCCTGGGCCAGGATCCCCTGAACCGGAATCGTGAGGAACAGAACCGCCAGCATCAGTGTCATCTGTTTTGCCTTCATTTTATTTCTTTGCTATAAGTCTTGTATATTCAATAAGTTCTGCGGATGTGCCGGACGAGATCAGGTAGTTGACCACATCCTCGTCTGAAATGGTGTCCTGTGCTGACATCACCGCATGGAAAGCGTCCTCCGGCATTGTCATCAGGTCGGCGTAGGCCGCCTCGTTGTAATAGTCTCCGGTCATGCCTCTGTCCGCCGTGTTCCGCAGCACAAGATTTCCGACACACAGAATCGCGAGGAAACATGCCGCCAACGCAAGGTACGGTTTCAGCCGCCACATCACGCCGACATTCCCGGCATTTGTGCCAGGAATGTCATCCAAACGTGCCTTAAGGTCGTTGAAATAGCCTTCCGGAACGTTGAACAGAGCCTTTCCGGCATCCTTGAATATTTCATTGTTTTTCCGCATATCCTTTTCTTTGACAGATTGTTTGACCTAAGGTTTAATCCCGGCTCCGAGTTCGGTCCGGATTTTTTCCGCGGCGAAATGGTAGGATGCCTTGAGGGCTCCGACAGATGTCCCGAGAATCTCGGAGATGTCCTCATAGGACAACTCGTCGAAGTAGCGCATCGTGAAGACAGCCTTCTGCTTTTCGGGCAGTCTGGCGATGGCTTTGAGAAAGGTCCTCTGGACCTCGTCACCGTTGAGATACGGGTCGTCCCCGATTCTGTCGGCCAGAGCCGTGTCGAGACTTTCGAATTTCAGCATGGAGCGGACCTTCTGCTTATGAAGCCAGTTCAGCGTCTCGTTGGTGGCTATCCTGTAGAGCCACGTGAACAGTCTGGAGTCCCCCCTGAATGAGGGCAGTGCCGACCAGACCTTTATGAAGATCTCCTGAACGAGATCGTCGGTGTCCTCGTGCGAGCAGACGAATCTGCGGACATGCCAGTAAAGCCGCTCGCTGTAGGCGTCGACTATTTCTCTGAAAGCCCCTTCTTTCTGTCCGTCCCGGTACAGCCGGATAATCTCCTCGTCCGTCATGCTGGATTGTCGTCAACTTTCAAATGTACGACAAAATGATTATTTTTGCAATTATACTTGAATATGCGGGCGAAGCGGCCCGCGGATTGCGACTGAACGACACACTGTATGAAGCATATCAGGAATTTCTGCATAATAGCCCACATCGACCACGGGAAGAGTACGCTGGCCGACAGGCTCATCGAGTTGACCAAGACACTGTCTTCAAGGGACATGGAGGCCCAGGTGCTGGACGACATGGATCTGGAGAGGGAGAAGGGCATCACGATCAAGAGCCACGCCATCCAGATGGAGTACACCTGCAAGGGCGAGAAATACATCCTTAATCTCATCGACACTCCGGGACACGTTGACTTTTCCTATGAGGTTTCCCGCTCCATCGCCTCCTGCGAGGGAGCTCTGTTGGTTGTGGACGCTTCCCAGGGCATCCAGGCGCAGACGATTTCCAATCTTTATCTGGCAGTGGACCACGGGCTTGAGATTATTCCTGTGATGAACAAGATCGACATGGACTCCGCCCAGCCGGAGATCGTGGCCGACCAGATTGTGGATCTTCTGGGCTGTGACCACGAGGACATATTCAAAGTCTCCGCCCGCACCGGAGAGGGGATTCCTCCGCTTCTGGACGCGATCGTCGAGAGGATTCCGGCTCCGCACGGGGATCCGGACGCTCCGCTTCAGGCGCTTATCTTCGACTCCGTGTTCAATCCGTTCCGGGGCATCATCGCCTACTTCAAGGTCTTGAACGGCTCCGTCTCGACCGGCGACAAGGTCAAGTTCGTGGCGACCGGAATGGAATACGATGCCGAGGAGGTCGGTGTGCTGAAAATGAAGCTCCAGCCGACAGGAAAGGTTTCGACCGGAGACGTTGGCTACATCATCTCCGGGATCAAGAGGGCCGTTGAGGTCAAGGTCGGCGACACGATAACCCATTCGGCAAGGCCTTGTGCCGCGGCCATCGCGGGATTCGAGGAGGTGAAGCCGATGGTCTTCGCGGGAATGTACCCGGTCCAGGCGGACAAGTTCGAGGAATTGCGGGCGACCTTGGAGAAGTTCCAGCTCAACGACGCGTCTTTTGTCTATGAGCCGGAGTCCTCGCTTGCCCTCGGTTTCGGGTTCCGCTGCGGATTTCTCGGGCTTCTGCATCTTGAGATCGTCCAGGAGCGCCTTTTCCGGGAGTTCAACATGGATGTCATCACTACTGTCCCGAACGTTTCCTATAAAGTCTATACGACTCAGGGTGAGGTTCTGGACGTGCACAATCCGTCAGGCCTTCCCGCTCCGACGCTCATCGACCACATCGAGGAGCCGTTCATCCGCGCGCAGATCATCTCCAAGACGGATTTCTACGGTGCGATCATGAAACTGTGCATGGACAAGAGGGGGACTCTGATCGGAGAACACTACATCACCTCCGACAGGGTTGAGCTCACCTACGACATGCCTCTGTCCGAGATTGTGTTCGATTTTTATGACAAATTGAAGTCTGTGTCAAAGGGTTACGCATCGTTTGACTATCATCTGACCGACTTCCGTTCCGCGCGGCTTGTCAAGCTGGACATTCTTCTGAACGGAGACCCGGCGGACGCGCTCTCGACACTTATCCACGAGGACCACGCCTATGAGTTCGGGCGCAAGATCTGTCTCAAACTCAAGGAACTGATTCCCCGCCAGCAGTTCGACATCGCTGTCCAGGCCGCAATCGGGGCGAAGATCATCGCCCGCGAGACCGTCCGTCAGGTGCGTAAGGATGTGACCGCGAAGTGCTACGGAGGAGATGTGACCCGTAAGAGGAAACTTCTTGAAAAACAGAAGGAAGGGAAGAAAAGAATGCGTCAGATAGGAACGGTCCAGGTTCCGCAGAGTGCGTTCATGGCTGTACTCAAACTGGATTCGTAGAGGCATGGATGTCGCGATCCTCATAACCCTCACAGGTGGTAGGAATGATGGCTCGACCTCATGCTTTGAGGAATGCCAGAGGCAGACGGAGGCCATCGCCGCCGCGGGGGAATATTCATTCTCCACATTTCTGAATGACGAGGGAGCCTCCGGGTACCAGAAACTTTGGGAGAAGGCTTCCGCCACAGGATTTGATTTCTACCTTTGGATGGACTCGGATCTTCAGCCGGAGGAGGGGGCCTTGGCCTCGTTCTTCGAAAACTCCATGTTTCTTAGGCATAAGGCGGTGATCGCCGGCACGGTCTCCGACTTTTCCGGGAGTCTGCTTTCGGGAGGACGGTCACGTCATGGAAGGTTGCTGGAGCCGGATCCGGTCATTCCTGTCCCTTGCCATCTTTACGACATGGCGTTCACTCTCGTACCTGAATATGTTGTAAAGCATCTTGAGGATCCGGCCGACATATTCCGTCCCAACCTTTTCGGCTATGGGTACGGAGCCAAGGTCGCAAAGGCCGGCGTGGCGAGGGTCATCGCTCCCGGAATCCTTGCCAGGACGACTGGGAAGCCGGAGATTCCCGCATGGAAGAATCCGGACCGCCCGGCTTCCGAACGGGCAGCCTCATTGCTGAAATCCGGCAATCGTGAGATTATTCGCGTTCTGCATTCGGTTTTCGGATAATATTCGTAAATTTACACTTGCATCTCCGACGGAGGAGGCGCTGTCAACGGCATTGGCATTGGCATAACATTAAAACATCCAATATCATGAAGCATCCTAAAATAGGAATCCGTCCGACCATTGATGGCCGTCAGGGCGGTGTACGTGAAAGTCTTGAGGAAAAGACAATGACCCTTGCCGCCAATGTCGCGGCTCTCATCTCCTCTAATTTGAGGTACACTGACGGCACTCCGGTGGAGTGCGTCATCGCTGACGGCACGATCGGCCGTGTCGCTGAAAGCGCCGCTTGCGCCGAGAAGTTCGAGCGTGAGGGAGTCGGCGGGACGATCACCGTGACATCCTGCTGGTGCTACGGCTCCGAGACGATGGACATGAATCCTTACTGGCCGAAAGCTGTCTGGGGATTCAACGGTACGGAGCGTCCGGGAGCGGTTTATCTTGCCGCCGTACTTGCGGCACATGCCCAGAAGGGACTTCCGGCTTTCGGAATATACGGTCACGATGTACAGGATCTTGAAGACAATTCAATCCCTGAGGATGTGGCCGAGAAGATTCTGCGCTTCGCCCGCGGTGCTGTTGCCGTCGCCGAGATGAGAGGTGAGTCCTACCTTTCGATCGGAAGCGTGACGATGGGCATCGCCGGCTCGATCGTGGACACGAACTTCTTCCAAAAGTATCTGGGAATGAGGAATGAGAGTGTGGACGAGGTTGAGATCCTAAGACGGATGGATCTTGGAATATATGACCCGGATGAGTTTGAGAAGGCTATGACCTGGGTCAAAAGACACTGCATGCCTAACGAAGGCTGGGATAAAAATCCGAAGGACAAGCAGAAGACCCGTGAGCAGAAGGACAAGGATTGGGAATTCGTGGTGAAGATGACCATCATCGTGATGGATCTCATGCACGGCAATCCGAAACTCCGCGAGATGGGGTTCAAGGAGGAGTCTCTCGGCCACAACGCCATCGCCGGAGGCTTCCAGGGACAGCGCCAGTGGACTGACTGGATGCCTAACGGGGACTTCACGGAGACCCTGCTCAACACCAACTTCGACTGGAACGGGCGCAGGGAACCTTCCATCCTCGCCACAGAGAACGACTCGCTCAACGGAACGGCGATGCTGATGGCGCATCTGCTGACCAACCGTCCTCAGATTTTCTCCGACGTGAGGACCTACTGGAGTCCGGAGGCTGTCAAGAGGGTGACCGGCAAAGAACTCACCGGCAAGGCCGCTCCGGGAATCATCCATCTCATCAACTCCGGGGCAACGACCATGGACGGCTGCGGCCAGAGTTCCGATGCGGAGGGCAATCCTGTCATGAAGCCGTTTTGGGAGATGACTGAAGAGGACGAGAAACGTTGCCTTGAGCATTCGCAGTGGATGCCAGCCGACAGGGATTACTTCCGCGGCGGCGGATTCAGCATCCATTTCGTGTCCAGGGGGGATTTCCCTGCCACTATGGCGAGAATCAACATCGTGGACGGTCTCGGACCGGTCCTCCAGATCGCCGAGGGATGGGTCGTGGACATCGATCCTGAGATCCATGCGGCCCTTGACAAACGTACAGACCCTACCTGGCCAACAACCTGGTTCACCCCGCGTCTTGATCAAGGGAAGGATGCTTTCAAGGATGTTTACAGTGTGATGAACAACTGGGGGGCCAACCACGGGGCGATCTCTTACGGTCACATCGGAGCTGACCTGATCACATTGGCCTCGATGCTCCGCATCCCTGTCTGCATGCACAATGTGGACGACGCCAAGATCTTCCGTCCTGCGGCTTGGAATGCTTTCGGTATGGACAAGGAAGGTGCTGACTTCCGCGCCTGCGCGAATTTCGGCCCGATCTACAAGTAGTCCTTGGCCATGAGGGAGAAAGACTCAATCCTGAAGGCAGGCGGAGTGAGCTACGTCCTGCCTTTCATTCTCATAACGACTTGTTTCGCTCTCTGGGGATTCGCCAACGACATCACGAACCCGATGGTCAAGGCGTTCTCCAAGATCTTCAGAATGAGCGTGACACAGGGATCTTTGGTTCAGGTTGCGTTCTACGGAGGCTATTTCTTTATGGCGCTCCCGGCCGCGATGTTCATCAGGAAGTTCTCCTACAAGGCCGGAGTTCTGGTCGGGCTAGGACTCTACGCTGTCGGAGCCTTGCTGTTTCTCCCTGCCAAGTCTGTCGGGGTCTATGGCTTCTTTCTGATCGCCTATTTCATCATGACCTGCGGTCTGTCTTTCCTTGAGACCAGCTGCAATCCGTACATCCTGAGCATGGGTTCGGAGGAGACTTCAACCCGCCGTCTGAATTTCGCCCAGTGCTTCAATCCGATCGGTTCGCTGATGGGAATGTACGTGGCGATGAACTTCATTCAGGCGAGGATGCATCCGGCCAGTACGGCGGAGCGGGCGCTTCTGGACGATGCCAGTTTCGAGGCGATGAAACAGGCTGATCTTAACGTGCTTACCGGACCTTATTGGATTGTCGGGCTTGTGATCATAGTGATGTTCGTTCTCATTCTTGTCGTCAAGATGCCCAGGAACGCCGACAAGGATCACGAGATGAACATAGGTCCGGTCCTGAGACGCCTGATCCGCAGACCTCGCTATTGGGAGGGCGTGATCGCCCAGTTCTTTTATGTGGGAGTGCAGATCATGTGCTGGACATTCATCATCCAGTATGGTACAAGGGTGTTCATGGCCGAGGGAATGGCCGAGCGGTCGGCTGAGGTCCTGTCCCAGAAGTACAACATCGCGGCGATGATCCTGTTCGTGTCATGCAGGTTCCTGTGTACTTGGCTGATGAAGTACATGAAGCCGTCCAAGCTGTTGACGATCTTCGCCATAGGAGGAATGGCGGCCACGGCCGGCGTGATATTCCTGCAGAACAGGCTCGGACTTTACTGCCTTGTCGGGGTCAGCGGATTCATGTCGCTGATGTTCCCTACGATCTACGGAATTGCCCTTGGCGGTCTCGGCGATGACGCGAAGTTCGGTGCCGCCGGCCTAATCATGGCCATCCTTGGCGGCTCGGTGCTTCCTCCGCTCCAGGCGTGGATCATCGACATGGGTACTGTCGGTTTCCTGCCTGCGGTGAACGCCTCGTTCATCCTTCCGTTCATCTGCTTCATATTTGTCTGTGTCTATGGAATCCGTTCGACTAAGATTCATCTAACCCGGAGATAATCTTCAGACAGAAGATCAGAGCCTGTACGGCCTTGTCGTTCAGCAGGATCAGCGGCTCGGGACACAGCCCTGCGGCCGACAGTGCGATTGTGGCCACGGAGAGGGTCATGATCGCGCTTGTCAATGGCAGGGCGAGCAGGTTGGTCAGGATGAAGTACTTGGGGAAAGTACGGAAGTAGTACCATGCGACCGGTCCGGTGAAGACCTGACAGGAGATGGACAGCATGGCTGCGCTCCAGATCTTGCGGAAAGGGTTGATCTTTGACAGCCCGGAACCGCTTGGGGCAGGGTAGATCCGTTCCAGGGAGGGGAAGAGTAGGAATATTCCGGCCATCGCCATGTAGGAGAGCTGGAAGCCTACGGACGCTATGACATCCGGCTTGAGCGCAAGCTGGATGGTCAATGCCGCCAGCAGAACCCTGACAGGCTCCCTTTTCCGTCCCAGCAGTCTGGCGGTCTCGTTGATGGTGATGAACAGGAACGCCCGGATGATGGATGGTGCGGCTCCTGTCATGATGGAGTAGAAAAGTGCGGCCCCGATGATCAATGAATATCTCAACCTCCTTGCCAGGGGACTGTTCCCCATCGGCATTGTCAGCCTCGCCAGAATGAGGTAAAGCACGCCGAGGTGCAGTCCGGAGAGTGCGAGGATGTGTGCGGCTCCGCTGTCCCGGAACACTTCTATGACTTCTTTGTCCAGATCGCTTTTGTCTCCGGTCAGCAGGGCTTTCACAAGCGGGGCGGTGGTCTGTGAGGGGTAGGGAATGCCGTCGATCACAGCCCTGAGGTGTCCTACGGCTTTTGCGGCTGTCGAGCCGATGAGTCCGCTGCCATATTCAGGAATACCGCTTGTCATTGAATAGTTCAGCGAGCAGAATATTCCCGTGGTCAGGAATATTCCCGCAAAGACAATCCTCTGGCCGCCGCGGTTCGGCAGGCTCACCGACCGCTTGTCATCCCGGTCGCCGAACTTGTCGAAGCGTAACGTGATGATTGTTATGCAAACAAGGATAAGGAGGATTGAATCCGTGATGAAAGGAAGACCTCCGGAAAGGGACGGGTACAGAAACATCCCCGCCGCGACACCTGTCGCGAAAGGCACGCTGATCCCTACAATATCTCTCGCCTCAACCATCGCGCAAACCATTATTATTTGCCAAAAATAGTGATTAATTTCTTATCTTTGTCAACTATTAACATAAATTTCAAACGGAATGATTATTCTTGTTATCAATTGCGGAAGTTCCTCCATCAAGTACCAGCTGCTTGACATGAAGAACGATGATGTCTATGAGCTTTTGGCCAAGGGAATAGTAGAGAAAATAGGTCTTGAATGCGGGAGGCTCCAGCACACTCCGGCAGGAAAGGATAAGGTTGTCAGGGATCTCCCGGTGCCGGACCACACGGTCGGAATGCAGATCGTGCTTGAGGCGCTTATCGACAAGGATCACGGTGTCCTCAAGTCATTCGACGACATCGAGGCTGTCGGCCACCGGATCGTGCAGGGCGCCGATTTCTTCTCCGGAAGCGCCATTGTGGACGAGGACGTGATAAAGAAGATCGACTTCTGCTGCGACTTCGCCCCTCTTCACAACCCTGCCCACCTCCTCGGAATCAGGGCCTGCCAGGAGGTTCTGCCGTCTGTCCCTCAGGTCGTCACGTTCGACACGGCATTCCACCAGACGATGCCGTCTTACACATACATGTACGGACTTCCTTATGAGTATTATGACAAGTACCACATCCGCCGTTACGGAGCTCACGGCACCAGCCATCAGTTTGTGGCCAACAAGGGTGCGGCGATGGTCGGTCTCGACATCAACAACTCAAGGATAATCACCTGCCACATCGGCAACGGAAGTTCCATCACCGCGATCGTGAACGGAAAGTCGATTGACACCTCGATGGGTCTCACGCCGCTTGAGGGTCTTGTCATGGGGACCCGTTGCGGTGACGTGGACGCCAACGCCATCCTCTACATGATGAAGAAGGAGAACCTGACTCCGGATCAGATGTACGACATCGTGAACAAGAAAAGCGGCTTTCTGGGCGTTTCCCAGAAGACTTCAGATGCCCGTGAGCTGGACGACCTTGCCAATGGCGGGAACCGTCAGGCCAAACTTGTCCTCAAGATGCTGACATTCCAGATGATAAAGTACATCGGAGCGTACACCGCTGAGATGAACGGCGTTGACGCCATCTTCTTCACCGGAGGCATCGGCGAGCACAACAGCCGTCTGCGCCGCAGGGTCTGTGAGAACTTCACTTATCTCGGACTGGCCTTCGACTACGAGGCCAACACCGCATGGGGAGTGGACACGGTCATCTCGCTGCCGGAGTCAAAGGTAAAGGTCGCTCTTGTCACCACCGACGAGGAACTTGTCATCGCGCGTGACACGATGCATCTTGTTCAGAGCCTGGATGAGTAGAATTGATTTAAAAACAGAGATATAATGATCACAAAATTCGCTGACGTGTTCGCCGAACTCAAAGAGAAAGGCGTATGCAAAAGGATGGTGGCCGCATGGGCGGTGGATGAGCACACGATCGAGGCCTGCGCAAAGGCGTCCGAGATGGGGTTCGTCAAGGTCACTCTCGTAGGTGACAAGGAACTCATCAAGGAGACATGCTCGAAGAACAACATTGACATCGATCTTTTCGAGATTGTCAACGAGCCTGTCGAGCTCAAGGCTGTCTCAAAGGCGGTGCAGCTTGTCCACGACGGTGAGGGCGATGTGCTGATGAAAGGACTTTGCTCCACGGACAAGTTCCTCCGCGCCATCCTGAACAAGGAGACCGGGCTTCTTCCTCCGAAGGGAGTGTTGAGCCATGTCGGGGTCATCGAGACTCCAAACTATCACAAACTCCTCTTCCTGTCTGACATGGCCGTGATTCCTCTTCCTGATTTCCGTCAGAAGATAAAGATTGCCGGCTATCTTGTCGGTGTGGCCAAGTCATTCGGAATCGCGAAGCCTAAACTCGCGTTCATCGCCGCTTCGGAGCAGGTTCTTGACTCCATGCCGGCATGCATGGAGGCTGCGGCCCTCGCCAAGATGGCTGACCGTGGACAGATAAAGGGATGCATCGCTGACGGCCCTCTGGCCCTGGATGTGGCCATCGACGAGGAGTCTGTCGAAATCAAGAGGCTTGTCAGCCCTGTGGCCGGTGACGCTGACTGTCTTGAGTTCCCTAACATCGAGTCAGCCAATGTGTTCTGGAAGACCAACTCAAAACTGGCCGTCGGTGTCAGGCAGGCGGGGATGCTTGTCGGAACAACCGTCCCTTGCGTGCTCGCGAGCCGCGCCGACAGCGTTGACACCAAACTGAACTCCATCGCGGAGGCCGTGATGTTCGTCAACAAGTAGGATCAATAGTCAAACCATTCCTCGTCGCCGGTGCCGGAGGTCTCCTGATGAGGTGGATAGAACATGTTCCTCGGAGGAAACTTCGAGGAATATTTTGTTTTGAGCCTGTCGAAAAGCTCGGCTGTGTGGCGTGCCAGTCCCGGTCCCTTGTAGGTGCTTGTGTTGGAGATGAAAATCCAGCATTCCCCGTCAGGGAAGTACTTGATCAGGGCACTTGTTCCGGCGAACGTTCCGGTTCGTGTCCAGCAGCCGTCCTTGGTGTCGTTCCAGCCGAGGGAGTAGGTGTTCTCGTCAAAATATTCAGTCATCAGAGCGACGCTTTCCGGGCTGATGATGTCCGGCACTTCCGGTTTTCCGTCTATGGAGGCCACCAGCAGCGCCAGCTCCGGAGTCGATGCGGCCCAGGCTCCGGCTCCGGAAAGGCCTGTCACATTATTCCCTCCGTAGCAGCGGGTCACTTTCCTGCCGCTGTTGTTGAACTCCTCCGCCGGTTCGTCATCGTGCTGGACGTAGTAGCGTGTCTCGTTTGGGAGCCTGTCCTCGTAGTAGTTTCCTGCAATGTGGAAATCGACACATCCCGCAGGCCGCAGGACATTCTCCTGCATGAATGTCTCGTAGTCCGTCCCGCTTGCCTTCTCGATCATCATCGAAAGGGCGAGGTAACCGAAATTTGAATATTCCTGTGAGGCCCCCGGGGCGAACTTGAGCCTTCTTTTCAGCTGTGTCACCATCAGTTGCTCTTTGGTAGGAACCTCGCACCAGCCGTTCTGCATCATTATCCAGCGGGTGGAGAACATCGGGTCGCCGCCTCTTCTGGAAAATCCGCCCTTGTGCCGGAGCAGATCCTCGACCGTGATCCTGTAGTAGAGGGTGTCCTTTATGGCGGCGTTGTAGATGGAATCGTTCAGGACTCCGTCCGGACCGAAAACGCGGTCCTTGAGACTCAGCCGTCCTCTTTCCTGCAGGACCATGATCCCCACGGCTGTCACCAGTTTGGAGACGGACGCCATCCTGAGGATGTTTCCGGGTTCCATCTCTTTTCCGGTGTCGGCTTCCCCGTATCCCTTGGCCAGCAGCAGCGAGTCGTTTCTCATTACGGAAAGTGAAGCTCCGTGAATGCCCCAATAGGTCAGGTAGTCCTTGACCATCCTGTCGAAACCTGCCAAGGAGGATGTGTCCGACATCGCGTTCGTCAGGGTCACGTTGAGATTGACTGGAACGGGACGGGACTTCTGTTCCGCCGACGTTCTTTTCCCGGCGATGATGACGGACAGGACGGCGAAAAGACCCGCCGCTGAGGTCAGGATTACCCTTGTTGTTCTGGACACAGGCATATTCCTAAATCAGTCCGGCCTTTCTGCCGAAGTCAATGATGAAGTCAGCCGTCCCTTCGATTCCGAGGATTGAGGAGTCGATGCAGAGATCGTAGTCTGATGACACTCCCCAGTTGCCGAATGTGAAGAAATTGTAGTAAGTTTCCCTTGTCCTGTCCTGCCTTTCGATTCTTGCGCGAGCGTCGTCCACGCTTATTTCAAGCCGCATGGCAACTCTTTCCACACGATCCTCCAAAGGTGCGCAGACAAAGACATCCAGGCGCTTCCTGTCCCTGAGGATGTAGTTGGAGCATCTGCCGACAAAGATCGCGGGGCCTTTGTCCGCTATGTTCCTGATGACCTCGCTTTGGATTTTGAAAAGCTCGTTGTCCCCGACATAGTTCTGTGCGCCGCCGAACCTTACGTTTCCGAAGAATGAGGACATGTTGAACAGGCTTCTTCTCTCGTCGCTGCGCATCAGCAGTTCCTTGCTGAAGCCGCTCTCGTCGGCCGCCTTGGAAATCAATTCGTTGTCGTAGACAGGGATGCCGAGAGACTCGCTGATTTTCTGTGCGACGAGTTTCCCGCCGCTTCCGAACTGTCGTCCGATGTTGATAATTGTGTTTTGTCCGTTCATATTCATCAGTGTTGTCATGAGATCGCGCTGCCAAGGATCGTAGGTTCGTCACCGTCCTTCAGCCTGCTGAACTTACGCATCAGGCTGTGGATCATGAAGAGGGTCGTTATAGCGGCCAGAGCGTCAGATATCGGGAAAGCCGCGAAAACTCCGTGAACGTCGAAGAAGACCGGCATAAGGTACAGCAGCGGCACGAGATAGAGAAGCTGTCGGCTGAGTGACAGGAAAATAGACTTCCTGACCATTCCGAGACTTTGGAAAAGGTTGGTCGAGACCATCTGCCATCCCACAACCAGCACTACCGGATTCATCACCCTCAATCCTTTCTCGGCCACCTCCTTGAGGCTCGGGTCATTGGTGAATATGCTGACCAGCACCTCTGGAAAGAACTCCGAGGCCACGAACCAGAGCCCCGTGATTATGGTAGCCCAGATCGATGTGCGCAGGAAGACTTCCCGGACTCTGGAATATCTCCTCGCCCCGAAGTTGTACCCTGCGATAGGTTGCATCCCCTGGTTGAATCCCATGACGATCATGATGAACAGGAAGTTGATCCTGTTGATGATCCCGAACGCTCCGATGGCGAGATCGCCGCCGTATTTGAGCAGTTGCTGGTTGATGAACATTGTCACGATGCACGATGCCGAGTTCATCAGGAACGGACCCATTCCGATTGACAATGAGTCTTTCGCTATCCTCCATTCGAATCCGAAAAACTTCCTGGGCAACCGGAGGACGTTGTCTTTCCGGGTGAAATAGTAGATTGAATATGTCAGTGAGATGACCTGGCAGAGGACTGTCGCGAGCGCAGCTCCGCGGACACCCATTCCGAAGGTGAAGATGAATATCGGGTCCAGGACACTGTTGAGGATCACCGTGAACAGGGTCAGCCCCATCGCCATCTTGGGGTTGCCGGAGGAACGGATGACGTTGTTGAGGCCGAAATAGAGGTGGGTGACGACATTTCCGTAGAGGATGATCTCCATGTAGTCCCTGGCGTATTGCAGCGTGTTGTCGCTTGCTCCGAAGAAGTAAAGGATCGGATCAAGGAACATCAGGCAGAACGCCGTGAACAAGAGCCCGACGATGCAGTTGAGTGTCACCTCGTTTGCCAGGATCTTGTTGGCTATCTTATAGTTCCTTTGTCCGAGCAGTACGGAGATCATTGTCGCCGCTCCGACACCGACAAGGGTGCCGAGCGCCGTGCTGAGGTTCATCAGCGGGAACGTGACCGCAAGTCCGGAGATGGCCAGCGATCCTGTCCCGGGCATGTGCCCGATGTAGATGCTGTCCACCATATTATAGAGAGAAGACGCAGTCATGGCGATGATTCCAGGGACTGCGTACTTCTTGAGGAGTTTGCCGATGCTTTCACTTCCAAGCTCTGTCGGAGCCGTCTGTGTCTGTGTCATATTTCTTATGGTTCGTCAACGATTTCGATCTCAAACGTCAGAGGAGCGTATTTAGGGATGGTGCTGCCGCTTCCGCTGTAGCCGTAACCAAGATAGGAGTAGAACGCGCATACGCCTTTCTCGTAGGCCTTCATCTTGGACAGGCAGTAGGCGAACCCGTTGATGACGGTGCTGCCGTCCGAACTGCTCGACCCTCCGAGGGTGATGTCGGTGTAGGTCTCGCTCAACGTCACCTTCTGCGGTTCGTAGGTGTTTGAGGAGGAGTATATTCCGTAGAACTTCGCGGTGTCCTCCACAGTGGTGTCGAACACCTGCCCGTTCAGCAGCCTTCCTGTGTAGTTGATGTAGAACGTCGTGTCGCGAGGCAGGGTGGTGGTGTCTGTGGGTGCCTTGAGCTGTTGGTAGTAGTAGCCGTAGAATGTGGAATCCACGTCGTCCATCACATGCGCCGTGTACCGCTCAAGGGAATCGACCTCCCATTTGTAGATGTCGTCGGTCTTGTCCGTCAGGGTGATGGTGTAGATGGCATTTGTCCCGGACTCGTTCTCGAAATAATCGTCGCCGGTCTCGTAGTTCTCATTGCCGTCAAGGGTCACGTTGAGCCACCCCGGGATGACGGCTGTCCTTGTGCCGCCGACATTCATGCCCTTGATCATCTCAAGGATTCCCACCTGGGTGGCGAGTCCGGAGTTCAGCACCACTGTCGGGCCGTAGTAGTTGCCTTTGGTGTAGGATCCGATCTGTTGCGCGGTCCTCTCTTCGGACGTGCTCCCTATGGTGCCGTCCAGGTCAGTGGCCGTGTACCGGATGAAGAGGAAGTAGTCATCATCGGAGACGGCACCGCCTGTCCCCGGCTGGTCGTCGATGATGTAGATTCCGAGACCGGAAGGCGTGACATCCGGGTGATGGACGCTGAGCCATGCGTCAAGGTAAAGCTTGTTGTCTCCGTTCTTTGACTCAGTGGCTTCTTTGGCGCAGGCGCCTGCCATCGTGGCCACGGCAGCCGTGATCCCACAGAACTTGATGATCTTGTTTCTGAATATGCTCATGTCAAATTTCTTTCGTTGCTATTTGTTGGCGACGTCCGTTATCCACAAATGGTAGGCCAGCGCCGAGTTTCCCGGCACATTTCCGGTCTTGTGTTTCCCGAAACCGTATTTGCCGTTGAAGAGAATGTAGCACTCATCTCCGCCCCGGACCCCGATGATTCCTTTTTTCAGGCCCTTCACGAGAGCGTCATTGGAGAGATCGATCGTGCTGACCCTGAACAAGGTGGTGTCCGACACGGTCCATTGCGCCGACTCGGCGAGCTCCTTGCTGTTGGTGGCGAACAGGTTGCCGGAGGACAGGCTTGAGCCGCTGACCTGATAGCCGGCGTAATAGAAAGACACCGTGCCGCCGCTTTCCAGCGTACTGCCTTCCCCGTGCGTAACCGTGACCCTGACGGATCCGTCAAGATAGTCCACAGTCGCATCGGAACCCTCTGGCGCGAGAGAATTGACTATGGATTCGATATAACTGTCCTGCTGGGTGTAGGCGTTCTCGGTTTCGGTCTTGCTGCAGGATGAGGAGAGCTGCAAGGCTGCGGCAAGGACTGTTAGAACGGGTATTATGAGATGATTCTTCGTCATATTCCAAAAAACTCTCCGGTCGCTCTCAAAATGTATGCCTCCGCGTCATCGGCGGAGACCAGATCCTTGCCGACGGTGAGTTTTCCTCCTGCTGCCAGTTCATGTCCGCCTCCGTTGAAGTGCCGCGCCGCGCAGGCGTTGGCTGATGTCCCTTTTTTCGACCTGACGGAAACCTTGAACATGTCGTCTTCCTGGGTCAGGAATATGCTCATGCGCACCGCCGCGATTGACAGCGGCATGTTCACGAACCCTTCGCTTTCGCCTTTCCGGAAGTCGAATCTTTTCTGTGTCCGCTCGTCCAGGATGATGTAGGCGACTCCGCAAGGCGTTATCCTTAATTTTTCCACCATCAGGAACCCCATGAGTCTCAAGCGGTTTTCCCGATAGTTGTGGTACAGTTCGGACAGGATCGCATCCCGGTCGACTCCGGCTTCAATCAGCCTTGAGGCCATCTCGAACGTGCTTGGAAAGACCGAGTTTGAGAAATTGTTCGTGTCCGTGGTCATTCCGGTGAGCAGGGCGGCGGCGCACCTTGGCGGCAGGGCCGAGGCTTTGCCTGCGATGTCCGGCATCTCCATCAGGATCCAGAACAGAAGCTCGCTTGCGGAGGAGATCTCCGTCTGCGAGAACACGACCTCGAACGACTCTCTCTCGGGATTCAGATGGTGGTCTATCAGGATTTTGCGCGCGTCTGATTCCCGAAGGATTGTCTCCATCCTCTCTGTTCTGGAGAAAGAATTGCAGTCCAGACAGATGACGAGGTCGCTGGATGCGATCCGCTTTCCGGTCACCTCCCGGTCCTCATCGAACGACAGGACCCTTGCCCCTCCCGTGATGAAGGAGAGCGATTCCGGAACACAGTCCGGAACGATCAGGACGGCATCCTTGCCTTTGACTTCCGCCAGATAGCTTGACAAAGCCACGCCGCTGCCTAACGCATCTCCGTCCGGATGGGTGTGGACGACGATGGTTATGCGGTCGGAACTGCCCGCCAGTCTGTCTAAAACTGTGATATCTTTCATTGCTGTCTGCAAAATTACAAATATTATATTGCATTTCATAAATCAATTTTCTAACTTTGTCAAGAATTGGCGTATAGTCTTTTCACCGGTAAGAAAAACATAAAAAAACAGGAATAATGAACAAGACACTGAAAACGGTCATCTGCATCGTGCTCGCGCTTTGCGCAATCTTTTTAGTCTACAAGATCTATGACGGCATCATGGAGCCTGTAAGATTCAACAAGGAAGTTGAGGCCAGACAGAAGGTTGCGGTTCAGAGACTGAAGGACATCCGTGATCTTCAGGTTGCCTTCAAGGGCGTGAACGAGAGGTTCACCGCCTCGTTCGACACTCTCAAGCAGTTCTACAACAACGGCCAGATGGTCGTTCTCATGCAGGTCGGCTCAAAGGATGATTCCCTTGCCGTCGCCCACACCAACGAAATCAAGAAGTCTCACAGAGGCATCACCGATGAGGGACTCTACAAGCTTTATAAGGAAGGTGACAAGAATCTCGTGTTCTCCATTCAGAACAAGATCGCTGTGAAGGACACGCTCTTCCACAGCAGGCCTGATTTTGACATCAACACTATTGATGAGATTCCGTTCGCCTCCGAGGGTGAGGCTGTGGCGGCCGTCACAAAGATCGAGATGGATGCCGTCATCAAGAAGGTCTCCGGTGTGAACGTCCCTCTGTTTGAGGCCAAGATGCCTTGGAAGTCCATTCTTAACGGTCTGAACCATCAGTTGATTGTCAACAAGGTGGCCGAGTGCGGGGATCAGGGCCGTTATGAGGGTCTGATGGTCGGCAGCATTACCGCTCCTAACAACAATGTCGGTAACTGGGAGTAAACGGAAGAAACCCCTGTTCGGCATAGATGGATTGGAATCCAACACGGAAGGTAAACGGAATATCCATTCAAGTCTGCTTGAATGGATATTCTTTTAAGGTGTCGGGCGGAGAGTCTTCGGTGGAGTCCGGATGGCGCGGTGCCGACACCGTTTTCACCGCCCCGGAACTCCAGCGAAGGTATGAGCGTGTGGAAGTGTCGCTTCTGACTCCGAAGGTGGCGTTGGTTCCGGCATCCTTTTTTGATAAGTCCGCAATGCGCCGGAGTCTGGCTGACACCGTCATTCTGGATGAGTCTGACGAGGTACGTCATGTGGCTCTTCCGGAGTATGCCGCCGAGTTGGTGTACTCCCTGTCGATAGGGGAGATGCTCTCAAGGACAATCGCCCATGCCGTATGCGACACTGAGGGCCGGACAGCGGAAGTCTTTCCGGAGATGTACTGCATACTGAAGGATCTCACGGAGATCACTGAACATAACAGAATCGTTGCGTCCTATGCTGCCGGCTTCCTTCATCTGGGGATTTCGCAGGACCGTAACCTGCTTTTGGCCAACGTGTTCCGTGCCGAGGACTTCACAACGGCCGAGTATTTCCTGTTCATGGCCGTAAAGAGGCTCCAGCTTAATCCCGAGGTCTCGTCGGTCTATTTCAGGACTCCGTTGGCCGAGGATGAGAGGATGTCCCTTTACCGCTATTTCAAATCAGTCGAAAGGCTATGAGAATCATCGGAGGAAAACTTCGCGGAAAGGCTGTCGTCCCTCCTGCCGGCTACAAGGCGAGACCTACCACGGACTTCGCCCGTGAGGGTCTCTTCAATGTGCTTGACAATGAGTATGAGTTTGAGGATCTGAAGGTTCTGGATCTGTTCGGAGGCACCGGCGCCATTGCCTTTGAGTTCGCCTCAAGAGGTGCGGCCAGAGTCTGGTCTGTAGAGATGGCCAGGGAGAACGCCTCTTTCATCAAGACCGAGGCCGTTCGTCTGGGACTCGACAATGTCACCATGGTAAGGGACAATGTGTTTGACTTCCTCACCATCTGCCACGAGAAGTTCGACATTGTGTTCGCCGATCCGCCATACGCCATAGCTGGGCTTGAGACCCTCCCGGACAAGGTTTTTTCCGGGGATATCCTTTATCCGGGGTGCTACTTCATCCTTGAGCACGGGGAGGAGCATTCGTTCACGGGCCATCAGTATTTCAAGAAAGAGAAACGATACGGACGGGTTCATTTCTCCTTTTTCAGCAAAGACGAATAACCAATAACTTCAAGATAATGAAAAGAAGCCTCTTCATGGTTCTGGCATTGTCCATGATGACCGCCGGAACAGTTTATGCCCAGGATTGGAAACCTGCCGGCGATCACATCAGAACAGTTTGGGCGGATGAAGTCTCGCCGGCCGATGTGCACAGGGAATATCCTCGTCCGCAGATGGTAAGGCCCGAATGGAAATCCCTGAACGGGCTGTGGGAATATTCAATAACACCGAAGGATGCTTCTGTCCCGGAAAAGTTTGACGGCAGGATTCTGGTGCCTTTTGCCGTGGAGTCCTCTCTTTCCGGAGTGGGACGCACACTGACTCCGGAGGATGCCCTCTGGTACAGGACAACATTCAGAGTCCCTTCCGCATGGAAAGGCAAGCGCCTGATGCTGAACTTCGAGGCTGTTGACTGGCAGGCGGATGTGATTGTCAATGACATTCAGGTCGGAAAACACACCGGAGGCTACACTCATTTCTCATTCGACATCACGCCTTACCTGAAATCAGGAGACAACACTCTGGTTGTCAGGGTTGAGGATGCCACGGACAATGATTTCCAACCTCGCGGGAAGCAGGTCAGGAATCCTAACGGAATCTGGTACACCGCAGTCTCCGGAATCTGGCAGAGCGTCTGGATCGAGCCGGTCTCAAAGGCTCGTGTAACGGACTATTATGCGGTTTCGGACATAAAAGCCGGAACCATGAATGTCTCTGTGGCAACGGAAGGGCTGCTGGAGGGAGATGTGGTCAGGGTAAGACTGCTTGACGGCGGAGTCGGGTACTCCACGGATAACGGAGTCTCAGGCCAGGAGATCGCTCAGGGGAAGACAGTTCCGAACGGAACGGTGACGCTTCCGGTAAGTGACGCGAAACTATGGTCTCCGGAGTCGCCTTACCTTTATGGATTGGAGATTTCCGTGCTGCGCGGCGGCAAGGTAGTCGATTCCGTGCACGGTTACACAGCGATCAGGGAAGTGTCTCTTTATGTGAAGAACCGGAACACCAAACTGATGGGTCTCAACGGGCAGCCGTTGTTCCAGTTCGGTCCTCTTGACCAGGGGTGGTGGCCGGACGGATTGTACACGGCACCGGCCGACGAGGCTCTGGAGTATGATATCCGGAAGACCAAGGACTTCGGATTCAACATGATCCGCAAGCACATCAAGGTTGAGCCGTCCCGTTGGTTCTACCATTGCGACCGTCTGGGAATGCTGGTTTGGCAGGACATGCCATGCTTCGGCTCCAACAACCTCAATAAGTGGGGAGTGCACAACTACAACGAAGGCACTGATTTCCCTGCCACGCCGCAGGCCAAGGCCAATTATTATAAGGAGTGGGCGGAGATCATCGCGCAGTTGAAGAAATTCCCTTGCATAGTCATGTGGATTCCGTTTAATGAGGCCTGGAACCAGTTCGACACCAAGGCCGTCGTTGATTTCACAAGGGCGCAGGATCCGACCAGGCTCATCAACATGTCCTCCGGAGGCAACTGGGAGCCGGACTGCGGGGATGTGATGGACAACCATCATTATCCATACCCTGCGATGTACCTTTGGGAACCGGGAATGGCTAATGTCGTTGGTGAGTTTGGCGGCATAGGACTTCCGATTGATGGCCATCTCTGGCAGACTGACCGCAACTGGGGATATGTCCAGTACAAGAACGGCGAAGAGGTTCTTGATGAATATGCCAGGTTTGCCGATCATCTGATCCTATTGATCAAACAGGGTGTCTGCGGCGCTGTCTACACCCAGACCACGGATGTCGAAGGAGAAGTCAACGGATTCATGACCTATGACCGCAAGATGGTGAAGATGGACGAGGAGAGACTTCGCGCGATCAACACGAAGGTCATCAAGTCGATGCCACTGAAATAACCTGCACGTGTCTACAAAAAATAATTTGAGAATGAGGAAGTCAATGACTATTTGCCTGGCGGCCAGCCTTTCGCTTGCGACCGCTGTGGCGGGATATTCACAGAACCACTATCAGCCTGCGCCGGAGAACCTTGAGTCCCGCAGGCAACTTGTCAACGACCGTTTCGGAATATTCCTGCATTGGGGAATCTATGCCTCCTATGCGCAAGGGGAGTGGTATCTCCAGCAGGGCGGACTGAACAAGGATGAATATGCCCATGCGGCCGCCGCGTTCTACCCGGCCGGCTACAATGCCGAGGAGTGGGTGAAGGCTTTCAAGGATGCCGGAGCCGGCTATGTGACAATCACCTCCCGTCACCACGACGGATTCTCCATGTTTGACACCAAGGCCTCAGACTACAACATCGTCAAGGCGACTCCTTGGGGAAAGGATGTGATGAGGGATCTCGCTGACGCCTGCCACAAGGAAGGCCTCAGTCTTCAGTTCTACTATTCCATCCTGGACTGGATACGGGAGGACTTTCCGATCGGCGAGTCTGGACGCAATACCGGCCGCAAAGGGGATCATCCTGACTATGACCACTATCTTGGCTTCATGAAGGAACAGGTCAAGGAACTGCTTACCCAGTACGCTCCTGTCCGCGCCCTCTGGTTCGACGGCTATTGGGACCACAAGCGCGACTCTGTTCCTTTCAACTGGAAGATGCCGGAGTTCTATGAATATATCCATTCAGTCGATCCGGCCTGCCTCATAGGTAACAATCATCACATCCAACCGATTGAGGGAGAGGACTTCCAGATGTTCGAGAGAGACCTTCCGGGGCAGAACACCGCCGGTTATTCCGAGGGGCAGACGGTCAGTGACAAGCTACCCCTTGAAATGTGCCAGACTATGAACCACACATGGGGCTACAGTGTCTCAGACCGGGACTACAAGACTGTGGCGCAACTCGTGGGTACCCTTGCGAAGGCTGTCTCGATGAACACCAACCTGCTGCTGAACATAGGTCCACGCGCCGACGGCCGTCTTCCTGACGCCGCTCTTGACTTGCTTAAGGGAATCGGTCAGTGGATGAGGACTAACGGTGAATCAATAAAGGGCTGCGGCCCCGGCCCGGTCGGCGAGCAGGAGTGGGGAGTCACTACCGCACCGCTTGACGGAGGCAAGACCTTCTATATTCATGTGCTCCGGAACCCTGGAGCCGTTCTTGAGATTCCTGTCGCAAAGAAAACCAAGGTGAAGTCCGTGGTCGCGTTGGCTGACGGCTCCTCACTTGCTGTGAAAAAGGTAGGTGAGAAGCTTTTCATCACCCTTCCGGCCGACCTTCCAGCGGAAGACTACGTCATCTGTGTGACGATTAAGTAGGCGGTTGATTGATAATGAATTAAGAATTGCCGGACAACCACACTCGGGTTGTCCGGCAATTCTTAATTCACACCCCCCCCCTTGTCGATCGGGGGCATATTCATTAAAAGAACTCTTCAGTGTTCCTGTCGAGGTTGTCGGAGTGGTCTTCTGCGGTTGTCTCGGAGTTGTTCTTGGGACCGAAGTTCCTGTGGCCTCCGTTTCTGCGGTCGTCACCACCTCTACGGTCGAATCCGCCTCTGCGGTCATCGCCGCCGCGACGGTCGAAACCACCTCTGCGGTCTCCGTTTCTGCGGTCGAATCCGCCTCCTCTGCGGTCACCACGGTCACTTCCTCCGCGAGGACGGCGCTCCGGCTCGACGTAGCCTTCAGGCTTAGGGGTGAGCGCGCGCATCGAGAGTCTCATCTTGCCGGTCTTGGCGTCGATCTCAAGAAGCTTGACGTCAACTTCCTGGCCGACAGTGAGGACATCCTCGACGTTCTCCGTCTTGTTCCAAGCGATTTCTGAAACGTGGAGAAGGCCTTCCTTGCCAGGAAGAATCTCGATGAAAGCACCGAACTCAAGGATCGAGACAACCTTTCCGTGGTAGGTCTCGCCGACCTCAGGAACGGCACAGATGTTCTGAATCCAGTCGTAGGCCTTCTGCATGGCTGCGGCATCGTTCGTGGCGATGTCCACAACACCCTTGCCGTCGATCTCGTCGATGGAGATGACAGCTCCGGTCTCGGCCTGGATCTTCTGGATGGTCTCGCCGCCCTTGCCGATGACGGCACCGATGAACTCCTTGTCGATCTCGAAGGACTTGATTCTCGGAACGAACGGCTTGTAGTCCTCGCGAGGCTTGTTGAGACACTTCATCATCTCGCCCATGATGTGCATCCTGCCTTCGTGGGCCTGCTGGAGAGCCTTTGCGAGAACCTCGTAGGAAAGACCGTCAACCTTGATGTCCATCTGGGTCGCGGTGATGCCGTCCTTCGTTCCGGCGACCTTGAAGTCCATGTCGCCGAGGTGATCCTCGTCACCGAGGATGTCGGTGAGGATGGCGTAGCGTCCGTTAGGGTTCTTCTCGTCAGTGATGAGGCCCATGGCCACACCTGCCACCGGCTTGCTGATCTGGACACCTGCGTCCATAAGGGCAAGGCAGCCGCCGCAGATCGAAGCCTGCGACGATGATCCGTTGGATTCCAGGATGTCCGAAACCACGCGCACGGCGTAAGGGAATTCCGGAGCCTTCGGCATGACGGTCTTGAGGGCCCGGAAAGCCAGGTTCCCGTGACCGACCTCACGACGGCCCACGCCTCTCTGGGACTTGGCCTCGCCTGTGGCGAACGGAGGGAAGTTATAGTGGAGGACGAACTGCTGGGTCTCCTGCACGAGAACCTCGTCCATCTCCTTCATGTCCATCTTGGTCCCGAGGGTGACGGAGGCAAGGGCCTGGGTCTCTCCACGGGTGAATATGGCGGAACCGTGAGCGCATGGCAGACAGTCAACCTCGCACCAGATAGGACGTACCTGGGTGGTCTGGCGGCCGTCCACGCGGAGTCCCTCGTCAAGGACAAGGTTCCTCAGAGCCTCTCTCTGCTCGTGGCCGAAATAGCGGTTGATCATCATCTTCTTCCCGGCCTGCTCCTCCTCGGTGAATCCGAGGGATTCTATGCATTCCTTCTTGATGGCCTCGAAACCGTCCTCCCTCTCGTGCTTAGGCCTTGCGGACTTGGCGAGAGCGTAGCACTTGTCATAAGCGAAGTCGTGGATCCTCTTCTTGAGATCCTCGTCTTCCTCGTCGTGAGGGTAGTCTCTCTTGACATCCTTGCCGAGCTCCTTGTTGAGCTCTTTCTGGATGCGGCAGTGCTTCTTGATCTCCTCGTGGGCGAACTTTATTGACTCAAGCATCACATCTTCGGAAACCTCCTTCATCTCACCCTCGACCATCATGATGTTCTCCTCGGTAGCGGCCACCATAAGCTCAAGGTCGGCCTTCTCCATCTCGCTGAAGTCAGGGTTGATCTTGAACTCTCCGTCGATCCTTGCGACACGCACCTCCGAGATAGGTCCGAGGAACGGAAGGTCGCTGGCTGCCAGGGCGGCGGATGCGGCGAGTCCGGCGAGAGCGTCCGGCTGGATGTCTTTCTCCGCGGAGATCAGCCAGATGTTGACGAACACGGCAAGGTGGAAATCCTCAGGGAACAGAGGCCTCAAAGCCCTGTCAACAAGGCGTGAGATCAGGATCTCGTAGTCGGAGGACTTGCCCTCTCTCTTCATGAATCCGCCCGGGAAACGTCCCGCGGAATAGAATTTTTCCTTATAGTCCACCTGAAGTGGAAGGAAGTCTGTGTCTTCTGCAGCTTCTTTAGCGCAGGTAACAGTGGCCAGAAGCATGGTGCCTCCCATCTTGACCACCGCTGAACCGTCCGCCTGCTTGGCGACTTTGCCGGTCTCAATCTCAATCACCCTACCGTCGGATAATTCGATCTTCTTTGTGATGATGTTCATTTTACTGTTTTTACCGCGTGTCCTCAACAAAATATATCTGAAAACTTCAGCGTCATTTTAATCCTTGAAACCTCTTACGCTTTGTAAGTGATCTTAATAAAAAAGGGATGGCTGCGGCATAAAGCGCGGCCAATCCCTTTTCTGTCCCTATTGTGTGATTATCGACGGAGACCGAGCTCCTTGACGATCTTTCTGTATCTCTCGATGTCGATCTTCTGGAGATAGTCCAGAAGCTGACGCCTTTTACCTACGAGACGGAGAAGGGAACGGCGGGTGACAACATCCTTCTTGTTCTTCTTCACGTGCTCCGTGAGGTGATTGATACGGTAGGAAAATAAAGCAACTTGACTCTCTGGTGAGCCGGTGTCCGTATTAGACTTCCCGTACTTAGCGAAAATCTCTTGCTTCTTGTCGGCTTGTAAATACTCTGCCATTTTCGCAAAAAATTTTGTTGATGATTAATAAAACGTCTTCTTTTCCACACCTTGCGGAAAAGCATGCAAAGATACGCATAATTTTCAGACAATCAAAATATTTTCTGAAAATCCCGGCTTGCGGAAAACAGGAAACGAAATCAACGGCGCCAGTTCTTTTGGGATGGAGCAGGAATGTCCTGGATAGGACGTCATTCACCCTATCGTTCCGCGGCGGCGCTTTTGTGTATCTTATAGAAGCGCGAGCGGATTTCATCCAGCGTGCCGATGGTCATGTAAACGTCATAGGTGAAGACCATGCCCTTGGTGACCGCCATATTCTTCAGCGGCGCGAAATAGGAGCAGGAGCCTTCGGTCGCTCCGCCGGGGCCTGTGCCAAAACGGTACAGGGTGCAGAAGTCGGCCGTTGGTGAATACACGCCTACTCCCCAGTCCTTTCCGTCCACGTAAGCCGCCCACGACTCCGTGAGTTTCGCTGTCTCGCCCGAAGCGGCGTCCGCCAGCAGTTTCGGCACATGACGGGTCAGAGTGTCGCCAGTCCACGGACGGTCGCCTCCGTAGCGAACGAAGTTAGGATAATCCCAGTCGATGAACACGGCCGGAACCTCCTGATGGCGTTCCCCGTGGTCGCGCGCCCCGTCGCCGGTGTTCTTGAAAGTGTACTTGATGTGAACGATGAGTCCCTCCAGGCTGATGTCTTCTTCCATCGTGCATTCCGTCGCCGGTTCGTCAGAAGCCCAAAGCACGGGTTCGGTGACGATGTGAAGCCTCGTGGCCGCCTGTTCCTTGTCGAGGACGCGGGCCTTGCGCCCTTTGCTCCCTCCTCCTTGTATGGGATTCCACAGCCATGCCTGGTTCCACCACGTACTGCCATCGGGATCCCCATAGTAGGACTGCTGCACGAAACGCCCTTCATCGGCATGGTTCAGGATGTTGGTCTTTTTCCCGGACTCGGAAAAATGAAAGATGGCTCCTCCGCGTTCCGGATCGACGCCGATCTGAATCTTACCGTTGTTGATGTACAGCGCCTGCTCCATCCCTTTCTCCGCCCAGACCTGTTTTGGAGTCTGCCGCTCCGTCGTCGCACATGACAGGAGCAGGAGAGCTGCGGACATAATTGCTATAGTTTTTCTCATCATTATGATTATTTGCCTCAAATTTATGCATTATTATCCGTATCCTCGCAACAAAGGATGCATATTCAGGCCATTTTCATCTTTCCCATCGGTCACGCAGCAACAGCTACGCTCCCTCTTCCAAAGCCGAAACTGTCTCAAAAATTCCGCATGATCAAATTCGGGAATCATTTTTAAACAGCTTCTGAATAACGGTACTTATTCTATATCAGAATCAGAACGAAAAACATCATCGAACGCCGGTGTGACTTGCGAAGAGTGCAATGCATTCTGCGTACCGCCGTAAGTCAGTACAGCCGGTAGCCGCGCAGGGCCCGCTGCTTGGCAAGGTGGTCAGGGCAGATGGATTCGAGGAGGGCGTGGAACTCCGGTCCGTGGTTGGGGTGGCGGAGATGGCAGAGCTCGTGGAGGATGACGTAGTCCCGCAGCTCGTCCGGAAGACGCGCGAGATTGAGGTTCAGGTTGATGTTGCCTTTGCGCGAGCAGCTTCCCCAGTTCGAGGAGTTGTGCTTGATGCGGACGGAATTATATTCAAATGAATATCTTGCCGCAAGTTCCAGCAAACGCTTCGGGAGTACTTCTTTCGCCTCCTTGCGAAGATCCTCAATTTCCTCAGGAGTGGGAATATGTCCGGCTCCGGTCAGCTCCCGCTGCCGCGTCTGGATTTTCATGACCCAATCCTTTTTTGTGAGGAAGAACTCCAGGCCTGTCTTGTACGGAACGAAGCAGGGGATGGTAACGACAACGCCCCTGCGGGGATTCACGCATAGTGTAACCCTGCGGGAGCGTACGTTTTTCCGGATTGTAACCGCTCCGGTGTCCGGGTCGTCAAAGGTTTTCTCCATTCGCCAAGTCGTCTGCGCCAGGAATCACATCGCAGTTGCCTTGTGCGGACTCAAGCTTTACCTTTGACACGCACTTGACGGCCAGAAACAGAACGGCGGCGCTGACTATGAATATGATCACATAGACCCCGGTCGGAACAATGTCCAGAAGACTTTCGTCAGCCCCTAGATCCTTGAACGCCGGCAGTTTTGATGACAGCACGGAGACCGTGTTGTTGACGCAGTGCATCAGCATCGTAAGCTTAAGCGAGCCGGTCTTGTAGTAGACGTAGCCGAAGAAGCTTCCGAGGATGAACGCGGAGAACCCCTGCCAAAGGTTGCCGTGGATTGTGGCGAAGAAGATCGCCGAGATCGCTATCGCCAGAGCCGGAGTCATTCCTCTTCTGCTTCCATCCTCTCCAGGCTCACCCTTGCGGGAATAGTTCAGAAGGCCTCTCAGCACGATCCCCCTGCACATCCACTCTTCAAACACGGGAGCGAACACGCTCATGCTCAGCATACTGACCCAAAGCGGTCCGTCAAGCAACTGTTCCATGGTCTTGACCAAGGTCTCGTCCATGTCCGGCATCAGCGCCATCAACGGCTCAAGCACCAACGCCAGGGCGATCGTCCCGAAAGCCACCAGGATTGCCGTGAGAGCGCCGCCTCCGGTTCCGAAGTGATTGCTGTCCAGAGCATATCCCCTGTCGAATGTCGAGTTCCGCATGCTCTTGAGCCTCACGTACATCAGCACGGGGATGAATTGCACCGGATAGACGATAAGCATGCTGTAGTACAGCGGAAATCCAGGCAGGAACGCCATCAGCCCGATGCTGAGCAAGCTTCCGAGAATCATCCCCGCCAGAAACCAGCCAAGGATGGCGAAAACGCCGGCCACGCCCGGGGTGTACCAGGCGCAGCCGGAGAAAAGGTCGTAGTTCCTCTCGACCTTGCGTGGTCTGAGAAAGGACATTATTTCTTCCAGAGAGGTGTAGGATAGAAGCCCTTGTCGGCGAGTTCCTTGAACTTGGCCACAACTCCCGGACGGTCTTCCTTGTAGGTCACGCCGAACCAGTGTGAGTCTGTCGAGAGAACCTCACACTTGTAGCCGCGCTCCTTCATCAGGATGTTGACGGCGTAAGGGATGTAGTATTCTTTCTTGAGCTCATTGATGTTCTGCTCCAGAAAACTTGTGAACACTTCCTCGCTGAGCTGGAAATAGTCCGGGGTGAAGCCCCACATGTTCATCGAGCAAAGTGCCTTTCCCTCGAGTTCGACGTGTGTCGCTCCGTTGACTGAGTTGTCACCGTAGACCTTTCCGTCAGCATCCTTGCCGATGTTCAGATGCTCGGCGATGCCGGTGAGGTGAAGTTCCTTGTCGTAGTAGCAGATGCCGCGGGAGACCTTGCCGTACTCGGAAAGGGTGTTGTCAAGCTCGAAGCCTACGATGCTGCATGTGCCGGTGCTGTTCTCATGAGCCCTGAGCCAGTCGCCGAGAATCTTGAAAGACTCCTTGCCGTAATAGTCGTCGCCGTTGATGACGGCGAACGGCTCGCGGATGACATCCTTTGCCATCAGCACCGCATGGGCGGTTCCCCAAGGCTTCTGCCTCTCCGGGTTGAGGGTGAACCGGGAAGGAATCTTGTTCAGTTCCTGGATCACGAAATCGAACTCGAGAGGAGTGCCGTCAGGGCAGGTGACACCGCTGTACTTCTCCTTCACGGTCTGCTCGAACTGTTCGCGGAAATATTCCCTGACAATGTAGACGACCTTGCCGAAGCCTGCGTTGACGGCGTCGTAGATTGAATAGTCGATGATTGTCTCGCCGTTTGGACCGAGTCCGTCCATCTGCTTCAGACCGCCGTAACGGCTGCCCATGCCTGCTGCAAGTACAAGAAGTGTAGGTTTCATATTTTTTGAATATTAATGGTTTCTAATCCCGCAAAATTAACTAATTTTGTGAAAATAATGTTCTAAAGCCGTGGGAAAGTTCAAGGACATCTGGAATAGGGATTTGGATGGCAGGAACGCCGAAAGGCGATCTTTTGTCCGTTATGCCATCTGCGCCACCGCCTTTTTCATCATTATGGTCGGGTTCGTCAACCAGAACAACATCGTCCGCTGGGTAAAGGCAGGCTTCGAGATCCGCAATCAGGAGAGGCTGATCGAGAGGTACAGTGCCGAGATCAAGGACATGGAGAACCGGATCCACGGCCTGACCTCCGACAGGGACTCGCTTGAGCGGTTCGCCCGCGAGAATTTCGGGTTCGCCGAACCGGGCGACGACGTGTACGTTCTGGAAAAATAATTTCAAGTGAATATGGATCTTCATTCTCTTCTGGCAGTGTCTCCGATCGACGGTCGCTATGCTGCCAAAACAGCTTCGTTGAGACAGTACTTCAGCGAGTTCGCCTTCATCCGCAATCGTGTAAGGGTGGAGGTGGAGTACTTCATCACCCTGTGCGGAATACCTCTGCCCCAGCTTGCTGATTTCGGCGAAGGCACGGGACTGTCCCGTGAGGAGTTGATCTCCCGTCTGCGGGGACTCTATCAGGCGATGACCCCGGAGGATGCCATGAAAGTGAAGGACATCGAAAAGGTCACCAACCACGATGTCAAAGCCGTTGAATATTTCATAAAGGAGAACTTCAAGACTTTGGGAATATCCCGCTGGCAGGAGTTCGTCCATTTCGGCCTGACCTCCCAGGACATCAACAACACGGCTCAGCCGCTGATGCTGAAGGAGGCTATTGAGAATGAATATCTTCCTGCGCTGAAAGAGGTGATTTCCATCCTTGCCGCCGATGTGGAGGCCTGGAAGGATGTCCCGATGCTTGCCAGGACCCACGGCCAGCCGGCCACCCCGACAAGGCTCGGGAAGGAATTCCAGGTTTTTGTCTCAAGGCTCGACGAGCAGCTCCACCAGTTCGGTCTGCTGACCTGGCCCGCCAAGTTCGGCGGGGCCACCGGCAACATGAATGCCCACAAGGTCGCCTTCCCGGACATCGACTGGCCTGCCTTCGCCGACAGGTTCGTGGCGTCGCTCGGGCTGAAAAGATCCTTCCCGACCACGCAGATCGACCACTATGACAACCTTGCGGCGATCTTTGACTGCCTGCGACGCATCAACACGATTCTCATCGATCTCTGCCGCGACATCTGGACGTACATCTCAATGGAGTATTTCCACCAGCAGGTCGCAAAGAACGAGGTAGGTTCATCCGCCATGCCTCACAAGGTCAACCCGATAGATTTCGAGAATGCCGAGGGGAACCTCGGGATGGCGAACGCCGTGCTGACATTCCTGTCGATGAAGCTTCCGGTCTCAAGACTGCAGAGAGACCTGACTGACTCCACCGTCCAGCGTAACATCGGAGTCCCTGTCGCCCACGGAATGATCGCTCTCGCATCCTTGAAGAAAGGTCTTGGAAAACTGATTCTGAACCGTCCCGCCATCGACGCTGAACTGCACCGCAACTGGGCGGTAGTCGCCGAGGCTATCCAGACCATCCTCCGCCGCGAGAATTATCCTAACCCGTACGAGAACCTCAAGAATCTCACCCGCACCGGCTCCGCCATCGACGAGAAGACCATCGAGGACTTCATAGGCACCCTCGATGTCGCCGACTCCGTCAAGGAAGAGCTCCGCGCCATCACTCCGTGGAACTACACCGGCTTCTGATGAGAGGCCGCGCCTCTGCCGCACGCACTTTGGATAAGTGACCGGACACGCGGCGGCAAGGCACGGAAATAAGCCCTCCTGCTATAGTACCTGCTATAGTATCAGAAGAATCGCAAAGACGTAGAGCATGAACCCCTGGAAACGGAGACGGCTCTTGGTGCTGGAATGGAGCATCTCCTCGGTCGGGTCATCGTCGGTCATCTCAAGCAGAGTCTCGTTTGACGGGATTCTGTTGTGGGAATATTTCCGGATGAGCTGGCCGTCATTGAACCAGGTCGCTCCGCCGTTAGAGCGGTTGAGGGTGACGAGCGTCTTCCGGTCCGCGAAATATGTCGAACCTGCCAGCCTGGAGCGAACATCCGGTACAATCACAGGCAGCATGTCAAACTGCTCCTTTGTGGAGGAAACCAGCAGCAGGGGAGTGAACCCGGCGGCCCGCGCCCCGTCAAGGGCATCGGCTGTCCTTGTCCAGAAGACTCCGTCCGCCTTGTCCGGGTCATAGACCGAAACCGCGAGCACATTCCCGCGTGTGGCCTTTTCGTCTTGATAGTTTCCCAATGAATCCGTGAACGGGAGCGCAGGATCGTTGTCCTCGATGTCCGCTCCGTTGATCAGAATGGTCTCCGTTCGGACGAAAGTCCAGGTCGAGTCCGGGAGGTGATCCAGATCGAAGGCTCCCTCCTGCCCGTTCTTCTCGTAGATGATCGTGGCCTTGTAGTGTCCGGAGTCATCCCCGTCGCCTTCGCCTGCCAACAGCTCGCTTCCTGGTGTGAATTCGGTGTAATCCACAAGCGGGATGCTTGTCAGCGAATAGACTGTGAAGAGAATGATCGAGGCTCCCACGATGCCGAAAGATATATATTTCCGTTGCCTGTTCTTCCCGAAATGTTTGAAGGGAAGGAATGCCACCATCGCCAAGGCAAGCAGGATCAGATTCTTGAGGAATGTCTGGAGATTGGTCAGATGGATGATCTCGCCGAAGCACCCGCAGTCGGTGAGACTGACCGGATTGAATATGGCCAGAAACAACGTCAGCACGGTGAAAAAGACAATCATCGCCGAGGTGATGACCGCCACCTGCCTCCTCCAGACTCCGCTGATAAGCGCCGCACCAAGGATAGCTTCGGCGAGTGCGAAGAACACGGCGGTGACTTTTGCGGCCGGCAGCAGGAATGTCACATGGAAGAACCTGAAATACCCTTCCATCACCAGCCCGGACCCGACCGGATCAAGCAGCTTGAAGATTCCGGCGGCCAGGAAAACCACTCCCACGATGAATGCGCACAGCCTTCTGAGCCTGAAAAGAAAAACGTTGCTCATTTTGTTCCGATATGTTCGTCAATAACTTCCTTAACCTTCGCGAATATCCCTTCCGGAGGCAGCATCTGGCCGAACTCGTCCGAGCAGTCAATCCTGATGAAATCCGGATCGAGGGCGACCTGCCGGCGGTAAATCGCCTGAACCTGCCTCTGGAACCCGATGTCTGATTCATGGATGTCCTGAGAGCCGTGGAGATAGTCCCTGTCGCTGCCGGTTCTTGCCGACTCCAACCTGCTTTCGACGAATGAGATGGGAACGTCCAGGAAGATGTTCAGGTCAGGTCTTGGCAGACCGAAGTCGCCATATTCGGTGTTAATTATCCATTCGCGCAGGTTCTCTTTCTCCGCCGGATCCTGAAGCTTGGCGCACTGGTAGGCGATGTTGGAGTAAACGTACCTGTCAAGCAGCACCGAACCGCCCTCCGCAAGGGTCTTTTTCATCAATGGAGCCGCCCCGTGCCTGTCCTCGGCGAACAGCAGAGCCACCAGCTGGGGGTGTACGGACTCGTTGCTTCCGAAATCCCCGCGCAGAAACCGGCTGATCAGATCCCCGTAAACCGGGGCGTCGTACCTCGGAAAGTGGATGTACTCCAACTTCGGGCATATCTTTTCAAGATACGCCTTCAACCTCTTGACTTGCGTGGATTTCCCAGCTCCGTCCAAACCTTCCAGAACGACCAGCATAACGATTGTTTTTTGATGGGAGTCTTGAGTCCTCGTCAAAACATTCCACAAGCCACAAAGATATTCAATTTTTGTCTATTTTTGTTTAAAAATAATGTCAATATGGGAAGTGAAGTGGACAGGAATATTCAGGTGATGGGCATTGCCAACCTCACCGATGACTCTTTCTTCGCCGGCAGCCGCAATCTCCGCATTGACGGGACCTTCGACGAAGCTCTTTTTCGGGACAGGATTATGAATATGCTCGCCTCGGGTGCGGACATCCTTGATCTGGGGGCGTGTTCGACCCGTCCGGGCTCTGACTCCATCAGTGAGGAGGAAGAGTGGAGAAGGCTTGAGCCGGCATTGAATATCCTTGCGTCGGAACATCCAGGTGTCCACGTTTCCATCGACACTTTCAGACCAGGAATCGTGAGCCGCGCGTTCGACATCATCGGTCCGTTCATCGTGAACGATGTCAGCGGCGGATGCGGGGACATGTGGAGGCTGCTTGGCTGGCTTGGGTTGCCGTACATTGCGATGCACACCCGTGGGACTCCCAAGAATATGCAGAGCCTTACGGACTATGACAATGTCACCGAGGTCGTCCGCCGGTTCTTCGTCGGGATCGCCGCCGAGGCTGACAGGCACGGAGTGAAGGACTGGATTCTGGATCCCGGATTCGGCTTCGCCAAGACCGTTGAACAGAACTGGCAGCTGCTTCGTGAAATGTCTGTACTTCAGGAGTTTGGCAGGAAGATTCTCGTCGGCCTTTCCCGCAAGAGTTTCCTGTTCAGGCCGTTGGGCATCACCCCTGCCGACGCATTGCCTGCCACACAGGTCGCTGACTTCATCGCCCTCCAAAACGGCGCGGACATCCTCCGCGTCCACGATGTCGCCGAAGCCGTCCGCACAGTCAAGCTCTACCGTTTACAGAATGGTATGTGTCAGGTCCCTTCGCCCCTTTAATCCATTTAGCACTTCGACAGGCTCAGGGATCAACCTATTCGGTCGCAGAGCCTGTCGAAGCGACTATCTAGTCAAGCGTCTGCTTGATCTCGGTGATGATGAACGCCTCGATGAAGTCCCCGACTTTCAGGTCATTGAACTTGTCGATGCCGATGCCGCACTCCATTCCGGCGGAGACTTCCTTCGCGTCGTCCTTGCCCCTCTTGAGGGATGCAAGCTCGCCGGTATAGACCACGATACCGTCGCGGATGAGTCTGCACTGCGCCGTCTTCGAGATCTTTCCGTCCCGGACAAGGCATCCCGCGATCGTTCCGACCTTGGAGATCTTGAAAGTCTGCTTGACCTCGGCCGTACCGGTGATCTCCTCCTTCTTGATCGGCTCAAGCATGCCCTCGATACCATCCTTCACATCATTGATCGCATCATAGATGACCGAGTACAGACGGATCTCGATGCCTTGATCGTCAGCCAGTTTCCTGGCGTCGGTCGAAGGACGGACCTGGAATCCGATGATGACGGCGTCCGAAGCCTCCGCGAGGATCACATCGGACTCGGATATGGCTCCTACCGCCTTGTGGATCACATTCACGCGGACCTGCTCGGTGGAGAGTTTGATGAGGGAATCCGACAGAGCCTCGACAGAACCGTCCACGTCACCCTTCACGATGACATTGAGTTCCTTGAAGTTGCCGATGGCGATCCTTCGGCCGATCTCCTCAAGGGTCATGTGCTTCTGCGTCTTGATGCCCTGGATCCTCAGGAGCTGCTCGCGCTTGTTGGCGATCGCCTTGGCCTCCTTCTCGTCGCTCATCACATTGAACTTGTCACCGGCGCTCGGAGCTCCGTTGAGTCCGAGGATCGAGACAGGAGTGGAAGGGCCGGCCTCCTTCACCTTCTGCCCGCGCTCGTTGAACATGGCCTTCACACGGCCATAGTAACTGCCGCTCAGCACCATGTCCCCTGTCTTGAGGGTTCCGTCCTGCACGAGTACCGTGGCGACATAGCCCCGGCCCTTGTCCAGAGATGATTCGATGACCGCTCCCACTCCGTTCTTGGCCGGGTTGGCCTTGAGGTCAAGGAGGTCGGTCTCAAGAAGAATCTTCTCAAGAAGCTTGTCCACGTTGAGGCCTTTCTTGGCGGAGATCTCCTGACACTGGTACTTCCCGCCCCATGCCTCCGTGAGGATGTTCATCTGGGACAGTTGCTGATAGATTTTTTCCGGCTGTGCTCCCGGTTTGTCGATCTTGTTGATGGCGAACACCATCGGCACTCCTGCAGCCTGGGCGTGGTTGATGGCCTCGACTGTCTGAGGCATAACCGCGTCATCAGCGGCGATGATGATGATCGCCAGGTCGGTGAGCTGGGCTCCGCGGGCCCGCATGGCGGTGAACGCCTCGTGGCCAGGGGTGTCCAGGAAGGTGATTCTTCTGCCGTCAGGGAGCTTCACGTTGTAGGCACCGATGTGCTGCGTGATGCCGCCCGCCTCTCCGGCGATGACGTTCGATTTGCGGATATAGTCGAGCAGCGATGTCTTGCCGTGGTCAACGTGACCCATCACGGTGATGATCGGCGGCCTTGGGACGAGATCCTCCTCGCGGTCGGCCTGCTCGCTGTTCCCCTCGATCTCCTCGGTCAGGTCGGCCGTGACAAACTCGACCTTGTAGCCGAACTGCTCGGCGACAAGCACGAGAGCCTCGGCGTCAAGCCTCTGGTTGATGGACACCATCAGACCGAGTTCCATACAGGCCTTGATGACCTCGTTGACAGGAGTGCTGTTCATGAGGGTGGCAAGGTCGTTCACGGTCACGAATTCGGTGACCTTGAGAACCTTCTTTCCGGCTATCTCCTGTGCCATCTCCTCCTGGGACTTGGCCGCGGCCTGCTCCCTCTTCTCCTTTCTGTATTTGGCTCCGAAGTTGTTCTTCTTGTTGTCGTTCATCCTGGCGTAGGTCTCCTTGACCTGTTTCTGGATCTCCTTCTGCATCGCCTCCTGCTCCTCTTCGGTCATCGCCGGCTTGAACCTGTCCGATCCACGGTTCCGCTTCTTCCCGCCCTTGCCCTGATCCTGAGCTTGCTTGGCGTTCTTGTTGTTTCTGTCCTTGCGCGAACTGTTGTTGTCCGCCTGCTTTCCTTCCTTCGCCACGTCAACCTTCTGGCTGCCCTTGGCGATCCTCTCTCTCTTCTTGTTGCCTTTCTTCGGCTCGAATTGGGACAGATCTATCTTTCCGAGGACCTTGAAACCAGGCGTGGAATTCTCGGCGGCCGGTTTTTCCTCTTTGGCATCCGGTCGGTCTTCCGGCTGCCGGGATTCCGCCTTTACCCGCTCCTCCTTCTGTCCGGAGGTTTCGGCAGGTTCACTCTCTGGTCTGCCTTCCGGCCTCCCGTCACCATGATTCTCCTTCCCTGAAGCCGGGGTTGTCTGCTCAGGGGCGGTTTCTTTGGCGGTCTCGGTCTTCATGACCTCAGGCTGCGGCTCCGGCTTGTCCTCGGTCACCTCAACCTTAGGCTCTTCGACAGGAGTTTCCAGAACAGGTTGCCCGACAGGATCGGCCTCCGGCTCCTTTGCCGTCACGGAGGCTGCAGCCTCCTGAACAGGCTGTTGAGTCTGAACTTCAGGCCCCGCATCCGGACGGGACTCCTGCACCGCCGGCTGAACATTTTCCGGTTCAGGCTTCGGCGCCGCCGGTGTGAAGATGGTTGTCTTTATGACAGTCTCTCTGACCGGCTCCTCATCTTCCTCCTTTACGCTGTCCTGCTGCTTTTTGGAGGATTTCTCCAGAATCTCGTTGAGTTTGATGTCAACCTTTTCTGAAGCCTGCTTCAGCTCCAGATCCTTTCCGAACTGCTTCTCGATTTCCGGAAGAATCTCGTCCGAGATCTTCGCATTAGGATTGGCTTCGATCTCCACTCCCTTGCCGGCCAAAAAGTCAACCAGGTTCTGAAGCCCTATGTTATAAGTTCTGATTATCTTGTTTAGTCTGATTTCTGCCATATTCCACCCCTTTAAATTAATGATTGTCCGCTATCGTGCCGGAGAACTATTCTTCAAATTCGGCTTTCAGTATCCTGAACACCTCAGCGACGGTCTCGTCCTCAAGGTCAGCCCTCTTGGCGATGTCCTCAGGCGTGAATGCGAGCACGCTCTTGGCGGTGTCGCAGCCGATGGCCTCCAGACGGTCGATGACCCACTGGTCGATCTCGTTGCTGAACTCGCTGAGCAGCACGTCCTCTTCCTCCTGCGCCTCGTCCTTAGGAAGCTCTCTCCAAACCTCGATCTCCCTTCCGACAAGCATTCCGGCCAGTTTGATGTTGCAGCCTCCGCGGCCGATTCCCTTCTTGACCTCGTCAGGCTGCATATAAACCTTGATCTTGTCCTCTTCCGAGCTCCCAAGGTCGATCGACGAGACTCTCGCCGGGTTCAACGCCCTCTGGATGAGGAGCTGTGTATTGTTCGTCCACTGAAGAACGTCGATGTTCTCGTTGCGCAGCTCGCGCACGATTCCGATGATCCTTGAGCCCTTCACGCCGATGCAGGCTCCGATCGGGTCGATCCGCTCGTCGTAGGACTCCACGGCAACCTTGGCGCGCTCGCCGGGCACCCGCACGACTTTCTTGATAGTGATCAGACCATCGAAGATCTCCGGTACCTCATGCTCGAATAGTTTCTCAAGGAACTCGTTGGATGTCCTGGAAAGGGTGATGTAAGGGGTGGTGTTGTTCTTCATCTCCACGCTCTTGATTATGGCGCGGAGGGTGTCTCCCTTCTTGAACCTCTCTCCCGGGATCTGCTCGGCCTTGGGCAGATGCAGCTCGTTGTTGTCATCGTCAAGGATAATGACCTCCTTCGACCACGTCTGGTAGATCTCTCCCGTGAAAATCTCGCCGACCTTGTCGGAATAGGCCTTGAAGACATTCGCCTTGTCTATGTCCATGATGCGGCCCTGAAGGTTCTGCCTGATGTTCAGGATTCCTCTTCTTCCGAAAGACGCAAGGGACAGCTTCTTGGTGTAGACATCTCCGATCTCGTAGTCGTCATCACCTGTCTCGGCCTTGATCTGGTCGAGGGTGATCTGTGTGTTGGGGTTCTCAACCTCCTCGACGATGTCGAAGTTCTGGTAGATCTCGCAGTCTCCCTTGTCCACGTTGATGATGACGTCGAAGTTGTCGGCCGACCCGTAGGTCTTGGCGATCTGTGTGAGGAACACGTCCTTGAGCACACCCATCATCACCGGTCTGTCGATGTTCTTCTCCTCCTTGAAATCCTTGAAGGCGTCAATGAGAGTGATTTCTTCTTTCTTTTCCATTGTTGTATTCTTTATTGTCTATTTCTTGAAAACGATGTAAGGGATGACGGAATTGATCCTTTCGAATCCGAAGCGGTCCTCATGCTCCACAATCTCCTTCTTTTTTCTGCCCTCGACCGCCTCTTTCTGAGAGTATCGGAGACATACTCCATTCTCATCCGCCTCGGTCAGCACTCCGGTGATCCTTTTGCCTCCCTTCAGACTGACCTCCACCGCCGAGCCTATAGCCTTGGTGAACTGTCTCAGCACCTTGAACGGCTGGTCGAGACCTGCCGAGGTGACAGTGAGGGAATAGTCCTCCACGTCCCTGTCGAAGATTTCCAGGAACGCGTTGTTGACGCTGACGCAATCCTCAAGATCGATGTCTCCGGTCTCTTTTTCGATTGTCAGGACGATGTCGTTGTCCTTGCTTACGGTGACATCCACGATGAAGCATCCACGTCCGCGCACCGCTTCCTCAATGCCGGCGATTATCTGTACCTTATCCATAAATCATCATGTTTTACAAAACAAAAGATAGGAGACGCTTTCGTCCTCCTATCTCTCACAACGATGCAAAGATAAGAATATTTTAGTGAATATGAAAATAAATTGCTTACTTTGCAGACCGATTTGGAAGAATTTTGATAAGTTATTTTTTTTAACGGTTACTTAAGGAAAGATGGAATTCACCGCAAAGCAATTGGCACAGGTACTCAAAGGAACAGTCGAGGGAGACCCGCAGGCGACGGTCACGTCATTTGCCAAGATCGAACATGGAAAACCGGGGCAATTGTGCTTTTTCGCGAATCCGAAGTATGAGAGGTACGTTTACACCTGCAGGGCAAGCATCCTGCTGGTGAACAAGGACTTCACGCCGAAGGAGGCGGTGACGTCAACCTTGGTCAAGGTCGATGACGCGTACAAGTCTCTGGCCGACCTGCTTAAATATGTCTCCACGCAGAGACGCACCGACAAGAGGCACAGGGGTTTCCGTTCCTCCTGGTTCCTGACCACGAAATTCGGCAGAAAGGTCTATCTCGGCAGCCATTCCTACGTCGGGCATCACGCCAAGGTGGGGGACTACACCAAGATCTACGAGAATGTCTATGTCGGTGACAACACTGTGATCGGCTCCCGCTGCATCATCTACCCCGGTGTCGTGATCTATCCGGGGATGGTGATCGGCGACAATGTGATCATCCACGCCAACGCCGTGATCGGCTCCGACGGATTCGGCAACGCACCGCTTAAGGACGGCTCCTGGGAGAAGATCGAACACATCGGCAACGTCGTCATCGGCAACAATGTCGAGATCGGCGCCGGCACGACGATCGACAAGTCCGAGATGGAGTCCACGATCATCGGCAACGGAGTCAAGATCGACAATCTTTGTCAGATAGCCCATAATGTCCAGATCGGTGACAACACCGTGATGGCGGCCCAGTGCGGCATCGCCGGGTCCACCAAGATCGGAAAGAACTGCATTCTGGCCGGTCAGGTCGGCATAGCGGGGCATCTGAACATCGCCGACAACACCACGATCGGGGCCCAGTGCGGAGTGATAGGCAACATCCGAAAGCCCGGTCAGGTGCTCCTTGGCTCTCCGGCCATCCCTCTGAAGAACTACCTTCGCAGCTATGCTGTCTTCAAGCAGCAGGGCGAGGAATAGCAGCCGACAGCCACGAAGTGGCGGGGTAATCCTTGAATATTCAAAAATCATTGCTATCTTTGCAGACTGCTGAATTTTACACAGTTTGCAAAAGACAGATTATGACTCTAAATAAGCAAAAGACCCTTTCTGGTGAATATAAGTTTCACGGTAAAGGACTCCACACCGGACGGATTTCGACAATGATTCTCAAACCGGCACCTGAGAACACTGGGATAGTGTTCCATAGGGTGGATCTCGGTGAATCGGCGTTTGTCGAGGCTTTGGCCGAGAATGTGTCATCGACGGCCAGAAGCACCACTATCTCCAAAGGAGAGACCGCTGTCGCTACAATCGAGCACATAATGTCGGCTCTGACGGGCATGGGAGTGGATAACGCTCTAATCGAAATCGACAACGTGGAGGTCCCGATTCTTGACGGAAGTTCACGCTATTATGTCGAGGCCATCACCAAGGACGGTCTGAAGGAACAGGATGCGGAGAGAAAGTATGTGACCATCCCTGAGGAGATCGAGATCCGTGACGAGAAGACCGGCTCCTTCGTGAGGATCACCCCGGCCGAGGCACCGTCAATGGACATCACCGTTGACTTCGGCTCAAAAGTTCTCGGAGTCCAGACATCCCATTGGGATGAGTCAACCGACTATGCGACCCAGATCGGACCTTGCCGTACTTTCGTGTTCTTCCACGAGATAGAGTATCTGTTCCAGAACAATCTGGTCAAGGGTGGGGATGTGGACAACGCCATCGTGATTGTCGAGCATCCGGTCCGGCCCGAGCAGGTAGAGAGACTCTCGGCCCTTTTCAATGTGCCTGAACTTGCCATAAACGACAACGGCTACCTCAACAACCTCAAACTCCATTTCCCGAACGAATGCGGAAGGCACAAACTTCTGGACCTGATAGGTGATCTGAGGCTCGCCGGTGGCTATCTCAAGGCCAGGGTCACCGCTTTCAAGCCCGGACACACGATCAACACGCGGACAGCGGCTGCTATCCGCAAGGCAATAGAAAAATAAGACATTTGGAATATGAACACAATTTCACCATTAGCGTCAGTCAGCCCGAAGGCGAAACTTGGCGACAACATTGAAATCGGACCGTTCGCGTTCATTGATGATGACGTGGAGATCGGCGATGGTTGCAGGATCCATCCGCATGCGATGATATATTCATACGTGAAGATGGGAAAGAACTGCCAGGTGTTTCCCGGGGCCGTCGTGGGAGCCATCCCTCAGGATCTTAAATATGAGGGAGAGGTCACTTATGTGGAGATTGGCGACAATGTCACAGTCCGTGAGTGCGTGACCATAAACCGCGGCACAAAGGCCAGCGGCAAGGGTGTGACTAGGATCGGAAACAACACCTTGCTGATGTCCTACGTCCACGTCGCGCACGATTGCGTTGTCGGCAACCATTGCATCCTCGTAAGTTTTGTCGGCATAGCCGGCGAGACCGTTGTCGATGACTGGGCGATCGTGGGAGGTGGAGCCAAGGCTCATCAGTTCTCCAAGATCGGCTGCCACGCCATGGTCGGCGGAATGTCCAAGATCAATAAGGACATTCCTCCTTATGTCCTCTGCGGACGTGATCCTATCTGCTATTCAGGTGTGAATATTGTCGGACTCCGCCGTCGCGGATTTTCTTCCGATGTCATCCGAAACATCAGGGACATCTACGACACGATCTATTTCGCCGGCTACAACATCACCGACGGCTGCGCCAAAGTCGAGGCCGGATTCCCTCAGAGCGAGGAGCGTGACACGATCCTGAATTTCATCAGAAGCTCGAAGCGTGGAATCATCAGGGCGAACGACTCCCACGAGAAGGGGGAATTTGAATAGGCCTGAGGAGGAGGCTGTGCTGCTGAGTGTGGCATGGTTCCCGCCGGTCAGCTATTTTGCATTGATCGCTAAAGACTTCATCTTGTCCCCGGACAAGGTGAAGCCTTCTGTCGTTTATCTTGAGGCCTGCGAACATTACCAGAAACAGTCATGGCGGAACCGCTTCCGTTACTACGCCGCGGACGGTCCGGGAATCCTGAATTTCCCGATTGTCCATGAGGACGGCACTCACGAGCTGCCGATAACGGAGATCAAGGTGGATTACTCGACTCCGTGGCTGGTCCGTACCGAGCGGGCGATCTCGTCGGCCTACGAATCCTCCGCCTATTTTGAGTATTACAAGGACGAGCTGTTCGGAATCCTTGACTCCCGTCCCGAGACCCTTTTTGACCTGAATGTCCGGATAATCAAGTTTTTCCTTCGAAAGACAGGCATCTCCGCCGACCTGAGGATGACCGATGAATATGTTCCTGTCCTCTCCCGTGAGGCTCCTGTGGACACGGGACTCTACGGAATGGACTACCGGGAGCTCATCCATCCGAAACGTCCGGACAACATCCTGAAAGATCTTGGACTGGAAAAACCGTACTTTCAGGTTTTTGCCCGGAAGTACGGTTTCGTTTCCAATCTTTCCATCATGGACCTTCTGTTCAACGAAGGTCCAGACTCAATCTCTTATCTTAAGAACCTTAAGAAACAACCTTTAGAACCTCCATCCGAATGTCGCCGTGACGCTGTAGATGCTCCTCTTGTTGAGGATCATCGGTGACGCCATATCCTCAAGATAGTCGGCGTAAGGAGAGATGTATTCATCCGACAGTGTCATCAGCCTGGCCGCGAGGTCGGCGAAGAATGACCCGTCCGAGGAATATCCGAGGCCTACGGAGAATGAGTTTATCCTGTCGTTCAGGGTTGTCTTCGCCGTTCCTTTGTAAACATATTCAGGAGTGGTGGTGAAGTTGTAACCCGCGCGCACGGCAAATTCCGCCCTTGGCTTGAACTCCGCACCGATCCTTACCATGTGCGACATGCCCATGCAGTCACGGATCTCGTCGTTCAGGTCATCAAAAGTGCTGTCCCAACCATTCATGCTCATGAATTTCATGGTGCTGTAGTCGGTCATCTCGTAGTCTGCGCTGATAAGGGCCATCCCTGCGAACGTGAACGCCGCTCCGGCATTTATCCTGTATGGAGAACGTACTCTGTAGGAATAGCTGCCTTCCGGAGTCTGGGCTGATCCATTGAACTGGGTGTAGGTGTAGTTCACATTCACGTCATGACGCCAACGCTCGTTGATCTCCATGATTGTCGGGGTCTGTACGGCGGCTCCAAGACGGATCCCGTCAACCGGTCTCCAAAGGAAACCGACCTTGCCATAGACACCGCTGCCGTCCGCAGTGTAGGAGTAGCGTGTGCGGTAGTCGCTGAAGCATGTCTTCCCCTTTTCTCCGAAATCGATCCCGAAAGCTGACGGATTTTCAGCCGCTTCCTTGAAAAACTCATCATAGTTGTAACCCAGGGATGTGATTCCGAGGTTGGCTCCCAGATAGAATGTGTCACCGAAATTGAACCCCACATTGATCAGTGCGTCGTATTTGCTTCCAGTCACCTTGCGGCCGTAGGTCTGGTTCAAGGCTCCCGGGAGGTAAACGTTGTAGATGTAGTTGCCGTCCGCATCCATCTCTCGGGTGTTCTCGAAAGCTTCGGTCGCCCCGATGTAACGCCAGTAATATGCAGGGTCTTCCGTGTCTCCGTAGTTGGCTATAGCCCCTGCCTGTGCGTTGGCGATCACATTCCAGGGTGCGTACATGTTCCTGTCGTCCGCATTGTAGTAGGCGTTGTTCCAGGCGTCGATGTCTTTCCCGGCCGCATCACGGTATCCGTTCAGGAAGTCAATGTCGAAACCGTCCGCCGCCACGGCCATCGAACTGATGTAGCTTGTCTTGTCGTTCCGGCCTCCTGCCATCATCTTGCCGGTGAAGTTATTCGTCCCGTTGACGACGAATCCGTAGGTTATCGCCTTGAGACCGCTTCTGTTGCCGGTTTTCCAGTTGAAGGTGGCTCCGATGTTCGGCATGGAGAACCGTGTCAGATTCGTGCTCCTTCCGTTGGTGAATCTGTCCACATCTCCGACCGGATAAGCACTGTATGACGCGTTCATCGAACTTATGGTCAGATTCGGCGTGATCGTGAACTGGGAATATCCCGCCACCGCCGATCCCGCAGGGTTGATCCCGATGGATCCGAGATCTCCGCCGACGGCGGTCATGGCGTTGCCCATTCCGATCGATCTCGCAGTGCCGTAATAGTTGTTCTGACTGAATGTCAGCCCGTCGTACATTGTCTGCGCCCCGGCCGCCATCGCGGTCAATGAGAGCAGGACTGTGAATATTGTCTTCTTCATTTCATCCGATTTTAATGGTTACCTTCTTCCGCCTCCGCTTCTTGAGCTGCCTCCTCCGCTGTAGGAACCTCCGGAGCTTCTGGACGATCCTCCGGAACTGTAGGAACTGCCGGAATAACTGCGGCTTGAACTGCCGGAAGAGTATGAACTTCTGTTTGTGGAGTTGCTGCCGGAACTTCTCGTTGAGCCGGAAGAATAGTTACCGCTTGAGGAAGATCTGTAGGAAGAACTTGAGGATCTGTAGCTTCCTGAGGAACTCCTGCCGGAATTGCCGGAAGAGACGCTTCCCGAAGATGTTCCGCTGGAGCTTCTGTTACCGCTTGACGGCCTTGAGTACGTTGCCGAAGAGGACGATGAGCGTGTGCTGCCGTAGGAAGACCTTACGGAAGAGGATCCGGTTGAGACTCCGGATGATGACGAGCCGTTCTGCCTTGCCGTACTCCCTGCCGATGATCTGACGGATGATGATCTGGCCGAGGAGGATCTTACCGATGACGAGGCGGTTCTGCTTGCCGGAGAAACCGAAGACCTTGTGCTGCCAGTGCGTCCGCCGACGCTTGAGGATCTGGTTGATGATGCTGCCATCGAGGATCTTGTCGAGGCGGAACCGCTTCTCCCGTTGGAAGAGTCGGTTGTGGTCAGGCGCGGAGTGTGGACACGTCCGCTGCCGGGACCGAAGAAGTCATGGACGTTGTGGTGATGGGGAGCGTGTCCCCATCCTCCGTGATGCCACGGATCATGCCAGCCTCCGTACCAGCCGCCATAGTACCAAGGATCCCAATGCCAATGGCTGTACCATCCGCTGTAATACCACGGATCGCTCCAGCCCCAACCCCAGGAATAGCTGTAGTACCATGGGTCATAATGCCACGGCGAGTACCATCCGCCGTAGTACCAAGGATTCGCCCCCCAGTAGATTGAGGAGTAGAAAGGACGACCCCAGAAGTACCATGACGTGGCATACCAAGGCTGGTAGGCCGCCCAGGTGTCCCACCCGTTGTCGTAAAGATAGACGGATGTTGTGTTGTCCGTGTTGTTGAAGTCTATTCTCGCCGTCTTGTTCTCGGGGATGAACAGGGTGTCAACCTTCCCGTCGCTTTTCATGAAGATCGGAGAGTCCTTGGTCTTTGCCACAAGAAGATCCGTCTCTTCCTCATTGGCGGAAGCGATGGCCTCCTCGGCCTGGATCCTTGCCTCGTCGGACTTTGACGTATAGTAGATTCCATCCTGATACTTCTGTCCGGAAGCATCGCTGGCATAACGCGCCGCTGAACCGCACGAAGTCAGTGCCAGAAGCGCCGAGATAAAGAGGATTGTGCGTGTTTTCATTTCTGAATCTCCTATATTTGACAATAAATTCGTAACTTCGTGGCCGCATCCGTAAGGTGTGGGCCACACAAATGTTCCCGATGAACAAAATCCATACCTTATGGGAATATTGCACAATAATAAGCATAATTGACAGAAACAGCAAAAGAATAATGGCAAAGGAAGTGACAAAAAGGTCTGAGAACTATTCTCAGTGGTACAATGATCTGGTTGTGAAGGCGGATTTGGCGGAGCAGTCCGCCGTCAGGGGATGCATGGTCATAAAGCCTTACGGCTATGCGATCTGGGAGAAGATGCAGCATGCGTTGGACTCCATGTTCAAGGAGACGGGAGCGGTCAACGCCTATTTTCCTCTCTTCATTCCTAAGTCATTCTTCAGCAGGGAGGCCGAGCATGTGGCCGGGTTCGCCAAGGAGTGCGCGGTCGTCACACATCACAGGCTCATGAATGATCCTGAGGGGCATGGCGTTGTCGTGGATCCGTCGGCCAGGCTTGAGGAAGAGTTGATAGTGAGACCTACATCCGAGACCATCATCTGGAGCACCTACAAGAATTGGATCACATCCTGGAGGGATTTGCCTATCATGTGCAACCAGTGGGCGAATGTTGTCCGCTGGGAGATGCGCACAAGGCTTTTCCTCCGTACCGCCGAGTTCCTCTGGCAGGAGGGCCACACGGCTCACGCCACTGCGCAGGAGGCTCAGGAAGAGGCTGAAAGGATGGTCGGGGTGTATGCCAGGTTCGCGCGCGAGTTCATGGCCCTTCCGGTGATCGTGGGACACAAGAGTCCCAACGAGAGGTTCGCCGGAGCCCTGGACACCCTCACGATCGAGGCCATGATGCAGGACGGAAAGGCTCTTCAGGCAGGGACGTCGCATTTCCTCGGACAGAATTTCGCAAAGTCCTTCGACGTGAAATACACAGACAAGGAAGGTCAGCAGCAATATGTCTGGGCCACATCCTGGGGTGCTTCAACAAGACTCATGGGTGCGCTCGTGATGGCGCACGGCGATGACAACGGGCTTGTACTGCCTCCGGCCCTGGCTCCGATCCAGGTGGTCATGGTTCCGATCTACAAGACCGACGGGGAGCATTCCGAAATCCTTGAGAAGATGGATCAGCTGAAGAAAGCCCTTGAGGCTGAGGGACACACGGTCAAGATTGATGACCGCGACACTCTGCGTCCGGGATTCAAGTTCGCCGAGTGGGAACTCAAGGGAGTTCCGGTCCGCCTGGCGATGGGACCTCGGGATCTTGAGAACGGCACTGTGGAGGTGCACAGAAGAGACACCCTTGAAAAACAGACAGTCGCTCTCGACGGACTTGACAAATCAATCGCCGCCCTGTTGGACGACATCCAGAAGACGATTTACCGGAAGGCTTTTGATTTCCGGGGGACTCACGTGGAGAAGTGCGATGACTGGGAGGAGTTCAAGGCGAAGATCGGTACCGGCAGGTTCCTGCTCTGCCACTGGGACGGCACAGCCGAGACTGAGCAGAAGATCAAGGACGAGACCAAGGCCACGATCAGGTGCATCCCTGTGGACAGTTTTGTCTGCGAGGAGGAAGGCAGGGACATCTATTCCGGCAAGCCTTCGAGGCAGAGGGTCGTGTTCGCCATTTCTTATTAACTGACAATTCTGTAAACTGACTATGAACGGAAAGACACTGAAGCGCATGGTCTTGTCCATGACATTGTCCATCATGGCGTTAGGGGTCTGTGCCCAGAACACCACGGAAAAGAATGATACCCAGTCGGCCGCTGCCGCTGCCGCCAAACTTCTGACGCAGACGGAAGAGACCAAGGTCGAGGCTCCGAAGCCGGACTATTGGACCAAGTCGTTGATGACGAATCTGAACTTTGTCCAGAGCAGTTTCACGAACTGGGCAAAGGGTGGTTACAACAACTACGCCCTCAGTACCTACATTGACGGCAATGCGAAATGGAAGAAGAATGAGATGTACTGGAACAACCGTCTCCAGCTGGACTACGGTTTCCTCTACTCGGCCGACAAACCCATTCTCCAGAAGAACAAGGACCGGATCCTCTTCGAGAGTACATGGGGCTACAAGGCAACCAACACCTTGAACTATTCCGCCAAGTTCACGTTCCTCAGCCAGTTCGCCAACGGCTACAACTATCCGACTCCCGCTGTGGAGGAGGACAGGGAGCCGTCAAGCAAGGATTGGAGAAATGCCCGTGTGCTGAAGTCCAGCATCCTTTCTCCGGGAACGGTGAATCTGGGTCTCGGTATCGACTGGGTGCCGAGCAAATGGCTGACAGTCAATATGGCACCGGTCACCGGAGGATTCACCATCGTCGGAAGCGAGAGGTTGAGGAAGAACAATGGTATGGCAAGAAAAAAGAAGTACGAGGACACGGAGGAATATCCTGACAGCATGGATGAGAAGAACATCTACTACACGACTGGAAACTACTACAAGCCGGCCCGGTTCGAGTTCGGTGCGCAGTTGACGGCCGATGCTAAATTGAGGGTCAACGACAACTTTGAGGGGTCCACGCATCTGCTCCTGTTCTCCAACTACCTCAATAACCCGGGGAACCTCCGTGTGAACTGGGACACCCGCATGATGTGGAAGCTCAGCAGGTTCTTCTCGCTGAACATCACTACCAACCTTATCTACGACGACACGGTCCTCATCACGGACAAGAATGGCGACACTGGCCGGAGGGTGCAGTTCGCGCAGGCTCTCCAGTTCGGCTTTACCTACACTTTCGCAAGCAAGAAATAGAAAATTCCGGGCATGCGGGAGAGTTTTGACAGAATCCTGAAAGGGCTGCTTCCCGACAGTGAGGCGGTCCTTTTGGCTGTCAGCGGCGGCATCGACTCGATGTGCATGGCGGATCTGTTTCTTGGTTCCGCCTCTCATGTCACTTTCGCGGTGGCTCACTGCAACTTCCATCTCAGAGGTGATGAGAGTGATCTGGACGAGGCTCTTGTCCGGGAATGGGCCGATAGCCACGGAAGCATATTCATAAAGAAGGATTTTGACACTCTGGAGTACGCTGTCTCGAAGGGAATAAGTGTCGAGATGGCGGCGAGGGAACTGCGCTACGGATGGTTCGCCGAGGTGTGCCGTGAACGAGGTTTTTCTGCTCTGGCTGTCGCCCATAACGCCAACGACAATGCGGAGACGATGATCCTGAACCTGTTGCGTGGAACCGGGGTGAAAGGGGTGACCGGGATGCGGCGCCGTTCGCCTCTTCCGGGTTCGGACGCTTCGCTGATCCGTCCGCTGCTCGGCTTCCCGAGGAAGGATATTCATGAATATGCCGTCTCGCATGGCTTGAAATGGCGGGAAGACAGTACCAATGCGGATTCTGCTTACAAGCGCAACTGTGTCAGAAACGAGATATTTCCGCTTTTCGAGAGATTGAATCCTTCGTTCCTGGCTACTCTGAACAAGGACATGGAGCGGTTCGCCCAGGTTCAGTCCGTGGCCGATGAATATGTCCGTTCCATCTCGGCGGAAGTTGTTCGTTCCGGGTCTGACGGCCTTCCTGTGATCGATCATCGGAAACTTGCGTTGAAGAGGGACTGGGAATATGTCCTTTTCCGCCTTCTGGAACCTTTCGGGTTCGCCTCTCCGGTTGTCGCTGATCTGGTGGACCTGCTGCGCAGGGGCGGAACCGTCAGTGGAAAGACATTTGTGTCCAGTGAATATTCCGTTGTCACCACTGCCGGAGAGATTGTTATCTCTCAAGTCGCCGGGCTTGTTGAGGAGTCGGCTCTTACCATTGAAGATCCTGGAACATATTCATTGGACGGAATAAGATTCTCCATCTCTCTGTCCGATGATGTGAAGAATGTGAGGACCGCCGTTGGCGAGACAAGATTCGATTCCGCCCGGATCCCGTTTCCTTTCACGATAAGGCATTGGAGGAACGGAGATTGGATGCGTCCTTCAGGCATGAGGGGGCGCAAGAAGCTCAGTGACATGTTCGTGGATCTCGGATTCGGCCTCCCGGAAAAGAGGAAAGCCCTCGTCATAGCTGACGAAGGCTCCCGTGTCCTGGCTTTGATCGGCCACCGCATTGATGACTCGGTCAAGGTGACGAAGGGTACGTCCTCCGTCACGATAGTCCGCCTTATCTGATCTCGATTTCGAACGGCATTCTCGCGAAGACAAGATCCCCCTGTCCATTTGCCCAGGTTCTCTGCCAGTTAAGCAGCTCGCCTGCAAGGCTTTCGAACGGAGTTCCCTCCAGCGCATTGGCGACAGCCTTCTCGGCAGGAGCACTGGACATCCCGAACTGCTGCATGAGTTGCTCCATCAGTGTCAGAGGTTTAGGATAGCCGGCGATGCCCCAGTTGGAGATGTCCGGATCCCCGGCCAGGGAAGCGGCGTAGGAGACCGCGTCCTCCAATGTTCCGATCTCGTCCACGAGTCCGATCCGGAGAGCGTCCGCACCTGTCCAGACACGTCCCTGTGCGATGTCGTCAACAGCCTCGAATGTCATGTCCCGACCCTCGGCCACGATACTGACGAAACTGTTGTAGATGTCATCCACGTAAACCTGCATCCAGACGGTCTCCTCGGCGTCGAACGGTCTTGTGAGAGACAGCATGTCGGAATGCTTGTGGGACTTGACCGGAACCATGTTGACATGGACCACATTCTTGAGGGTCTTGCTGAACTCCGGAATCGCGGAGAACACTCCGATCGAGCCTGTGAGGGTTGTGGCGTTTGTGAAGATGTGGTCGCAGCTGTTGGAGATCCAGTAGCCGCCGGATGCCGCATAGTCACCGTAGGATGCTATGACCGGCTTCACGTCTCTTGTGAGGTCGATCTCTTCCTTGATCTTGCTGGCCGCCAGCACTGTACCGCCCGGGGAGTTGACCCTGAACACGACGGCCTTGACGGTCGAGTCCGCGCGGACTTTGGCTATGATGCCGGCGAAGCGGTCACCGCTGATGTTGTTCGGGTCGTTCTGCTCGACGATGTTCCCGTCGGCGTAGATTACGGCGATCTTTTTCTTGGCGGTCAGGTTCTGCGTGGCCTTTGCTGCCGCATAGTCGCTCAGCGGGAGGAACTTCACATCCTTATAGCTGTCCTTGCCGGCAAGGTCCGCGAGTTTTTCCTTATATTCCTCGAAGCTGAGAATCCCGTCAGCGAGGTTATGGCTTACCATGTCCTCCGGAAGGGCGATTGTAAGGTGGTCTATGAAATAGTTGAGGGAATCCACGCTGATCCCTCTGCTTTCCGCTGTTTCGGCAGCCACGGTCTCCCACATCGAGTCGATCATCTCCTGGTTCTGCTCCATGTTCTCGGGACTCGGCGCGTTCTTGATGTAGGTCTCGCCGGCGCTCTTGTACTTTCCGTGGCGGATGAGCTGGTAGTTCACTCCGAGCTTGTCAAGCAAGTCTTTGAGGAACATCATCCTTCCGCTGATTCCGAGCATGAAGTTGTTGCCGCCGTGGTGGCTTGTCGTGTAGATCTTGTCAGCCACGGACGCAAGATAGTAGCTGCCCGACGTGAACGCCTCTCCATAGGCGATCACCGCCTTGCCGCTTTTCCTGAAACCTGTGAGGGACTTGCGGATCTCCTCCAGTTTGCTCAAGTCGCCGGCTCCGTCAGTCTTGACGAGGATGTAGCTTACACCCGGGTCCTCGGCGGCCTTGTGAATCGCTGTCACGGCATCCCAAAGTCCCACAGGGGAGGTCTCGTTACCTTGGAGGGAGGATAGAGGATTGCTTTCCCGGGTCTGTTCCGAAATCGCGAGTTTGGACATGTCCATGAGTAGCACTCCCTCTTTTGGAAGTGGTGCGGATGAGCCTCCGGACAGAGAGGAGGCGGAGGCGATCATTGAGCCCAGCATCATGAAGAACATGAAAAATTTCACGATGCCCCAGATGAACAGACCGCACAGCACGGCCAGCACCCATTTGAAAAATTCTTTTGTTTTCATATTCCTGAATATGTTTTGTTTTTGCCCGATGATGATTGAATGCAAAGTTAATCCTTACTGATCGTAAATCCAATCTTATCGCTTGATTTCTGTTGTCTGGCATCATGGCTGAGTTGTACCTGAACTGAAAAAAGTCTCTGTACGAGGAGAAACGTATAGTGACAATGAGAACATTCCGTTTGCGTGGATTGACATATTGGGGCGGGACGGGCTTGACGGTTTCCCGTTATTGATCCTTTGCTGAGGATTTTTTTGCGGGAAGAATTGCATTTCTAAAAATTATCCGTATCTTTGCAGTCCAACATCGCGGGGTAGAGCAGTTGGTAGCTCGTCGGGCTCATAACCCGGAGGCCAGAGGTTCGAGTCCTCTCCCCGCTACTAACACGGACATTGAGCAATCAGCGTCCGTTTCTTTTATCCCCTCACCCCTCACGGGTCCCAGGATAATTGACAATCTTATGACCATGATTAGGAAGGAATTCCGTTCTCACTACCGTACAGTTGTGGGACGAGAGGGGGTTACTGCTTTCCATCGGCTATTGTGAAACTTGCGGAAATGGTGTTCCCGGACTCGTCGACGGCGGTGACGGTGTGTTTGCCGACCTCGGGGATCAGTGTCATCTGATGAATCTTTCGCGTCTGACCGACATATTCATTGTCGAGATGCCAGTAGATTGTGGTCGATGGATTCCTGTGCGCCAGATTGAATGTGACTCCCCGGATTGTTCCGTCCAGCTGGCGCGGGATGTAGATCACGGCTCCATTCTCGGGGTAGATGAATTCCATCACGGCCTCGGTTCCTTTCCGGATGATGGGCGAATACTCCGGATGGTGCTGCCGGTAGTACCATTCCATTGACGGAGGAAGGACGAACACCATCTCCCCGCCTACGGTCCTGTGGTAGGGGCATGGTGCGCTTCTGACGGATTTGCGCGGTAGCGGCAGGGTGTCGATGCGCTCACAGTCAGGCCCTTTCAAGTGGCCAGATTCCTTGCAGACCTCGGCAAGAACGTAATCTCCGAACACTGGTTCCTTGAACCAGCCGTTTCTTGAATATTCACGGTCATATTCCTTTGACGGGAGCATGTTGAACATATCGAACATCACCGGCCCGGCGGTTCTGGCGCCTGTCAGTCCCGGCACTCCCTGGCCTTGCGCGTTGCCGGCCCAGACTCCCACAGCGAAGTCGGGCGTGACTCCGACAGCCCACGCATCCCTGAAACCGTAGCTGGTGCCCGTTTTCCAGGCCACCTTCTTTATCGAACTGACCAGCCTCCAGTCCATCTCGTCCGGCCGGTTGACCTCTTTCAGCGCATCGAACGTCCACCAAAGAGCGCTTTTGTCTGTCAGAGGGAATCCGTGCAGCCTGTCGCCTTTGCCGGTGTGCGATGTGTCGGCGTTCTGGTAGGATGCGGACAGTCTGGCGTACATGGTGGTCACATCTCCGAGTGTTCCCTCTGCCCCGCCGAGAATCAGTGAAAGCCCGTAGTGTGAGGCGCTTTTATCAAGCGTTGTCATGCCGCATCTCCTGAGCAGGTCCAGAAATTTCGGGACCCCGAAACGTCTCAGCATGTGAACGGAGGGGACATTCAGGGAACGGGTCAAGGCCTCGTAGGCCGGAACGGCGCCGTCGAACCGCCGGTTGAAGTTCTGCGGAGAGAATCCGTTGATGTTGATAGGGACGTCCGGAAGCAAGGTGTTCGGGAGAATCTCCCCGTCCTGAAGCAGGGCGCAGTATAGTATCGGTTTAAGGATGCTTCCTGTGCTTCTGGGAGAGCGGATGATATCCACCTCGCTTCCCGGACGTTTACGGTCCGGGTCCGCATTTCCGACGTAGGCGAGTGTCTCCTCTGTCCTCACATCCTTCACGATGACCGCAAGGTCACCTATTCCTATGGTGGCCAGTTCTCCGCTCCATTGGTCGGCTATGGCCTGTACACGCCTTTGAAGATTTATGTCAACAGTGGTCCGGATCCGCTTCCCGGGGGATGTCTTCCAGTAGTATTCGGTGAGGTGGCGGGCTTCCTGCGGAAGGGCGACAGGCTTGAGCGGGAGCGGCTCGTCGCAGGCCAGAGCAAGATCGAGAGAATCAAGATGCCCCCGTTCGTAGAGTGTTTGCAGGAGCCGGTTCCTCTTTGCCAGAAGCTTGTCTCTGTTTTTCCCGGGGTGGATCTCCGCCGGGGCGTTCGGCAGCACGGCCAGTGTTGCGGCCTCTCCCCAGGAAAGTTCTTCCGGAGGCCTCCCGAAGTAACGCCACGAGGCCGCTTCCAGACCCACCACATTGCCGCCGAACGGAGCGTGCGCGGCGTACATCGCGAGAATCTCATTTTTTCCGAGTCTCAATTCCAGACGTGTCGCGAGAATCGCTTCGATGATCTTCTGACGGACCGTCCTTTCTTTCCCTCTGGACATCCTGATCACCTGCATCGTGATGGTGCTGCCTCCGCTCGTCACCTTTCCCGCGCGCAGATTGCCGGCGGCGGCTCTCGCTATCGCCACGGGATTGACTCCGGGATGGAATGTGAACCATCTGTCCTCGAACTCGATGAGGGCTGTCCGGAACTTCTGGGGGACAGTGTCCGAAGGGGGGAACCTCCATTGTCCGTCACTTGCTATCCTTGCGCCAAGAAGCTCACCGTTCCGGTCTGTCACCACCGTGGAATAGCTTTTGCCTTTGAATATGTTCTTTGGAAGGCACAGCCAATATGCGATCAAGAGGACGGCTATGATGCCGCCCGTCATCCTTGAAAGCGTTTTCCTGCGCATGCCTATTCCGAGACTTTCGCTTTGCCTGATGCGGTGTTGGCGGATGTGTGCGGGTCGTACATCGCCTCGCACTTTATGGCGGGCAGGATGAACTCTCCCTGGTAGGAAGCGTGCAACTTGATTCTGAACGTCTTGCTTGAGCCTTTCGCCAGGTCGAAGAACCATGACACACGGTCATCCCGGATGTCGCGGTAGCTGTAGGCGGCGGTGGAGGCCTCGCCTCCGGACAACCTGTCATTGACAATCTCCCATCCGGAAGGAATCATTCCGGTCAGAGCCAGATTCGTGTAGTCCTTTGAACCGCTGGTGTTGCCGACGGTTATGGCCGCCGTGAAGTCGGTTCCCTGAGGGATGTCGTGCGGATTCAAGGTCCTGCCGCTTTCTGCCGAATAGCTGACCTTCAGATTGAGACCGTTGGATCTGGCCTCGACCCTGTCACCAAATTCCGGTCTTACCGAGGTTATGAGAGTGGCGTAGATGGTTCCGTCCGTCGTGTTCGTGACTTTGATGTCGCCGTCCTGTGTGTTGACAGGCACGCTGCTGACGGCTTTGGTGGTCTTGACCTTGGCGGTATTACCTCCTTGGACCACTTCCGCCGAAAGGGAGCCGGTGCCTGTTTTCAGGGCAAGCCTTCTCATCGCGGTTGCCGCGAACGCCACTTCCTGAGTCATATACCAACCTCCTGACATTGATTCGGCCACTTCCTGCGCAAGATCCATCGCCTCCGGAATGGCGTCAGTGAGTACCAAAGCCTCAAGGGCCATCGCCTTGTCTCTTGCCGGGGAGCCGAAAGATTCATCTTTCTCCCGATGATCATGGAAGCCGGTCTTCAACTTCGATATGATCTCTTCAGCCACGGCCTTCTTGCCGGACAGGGCATAGGTTGACGCAAGCATCCAACCAGCCTGGCTCGATAGAGACTCGCTTTCCTTCAGCCTGTTCATGGCACCGCTCTCAACCTCGTCGTTCAAGGCCAGAGTGTAGAGCCTGTAGGCCTGATTAAGGTCCCCCTGACCGGCGTTGTCGGAATTCCTGTAGTCCTGAACGTTCCTTTTCTGGAATCTTGACCAGCTCGCCATCACTCCCTTGCTGACAGTGAACCCGTTCCGTGCCGCAGTGATCATGAACTGGCCTGCCAATGAGCTGACCCACCCGTTGGCTTCGGCGGCTCCCGGCCAATAGACGAACCCTCCGTTGCCAAGCTGCCTTTGGTAGAGTTGCCGGAGCAGGTCCGGAATCATCAAATCGATCTCCTTTTGCTTGTCTTGAGGAAGCATGTTCCTTATCGCCAGCAAGGCGATTCCCTTTGAAGAGATCTGTTCGGTGCAATTGTAGCTGTAATTCTTCAGGAATGTGAATATCCCTCCGCAGTCAACGGACGGGAATCCGGTCAGCTCCAAGGTGGCCCATTGGCCTTCATCGGTGGTGAAAGGTGTGAAACCGATGTGCTTTGACGCACCCTTGCCGATCACTGCCCTGCTGACTGAGATGACAGGAGCGCCGGATGGACGTACCTGGATTGTGATCTTGTCTTCCGCCTTGTGTCCATCACCTATGGCTGAGACGTAAATGGTTCCGGTTCCATTTCCGGTGGCCTCAAGACGGAAGTTGACAATTTTGTCCCCCGGCTTGGCGAACTTGACACCTGCTTTGGAACCGCCGGTCAGCCGTAGAGGCCCATCGACTCTCACGCTGACTTCGGCTTCCTTCACCCCGTCCTCAAGGGCGAACACGTTGACCGGCATTGTGACCTTCTCGCCTGTCCCGAGAACTCTTGGAAGCGACGGAAGCACCATGAGTGGAGACCTTACAGGGACTGCCTTCTCTGCGTTGCCATAGGCTCCGTCCTTGGCGGCCACAAGCATCACCCTCACGCTGCCGACATACATCGGAAGCTTCACCTTGTGTGAGGCGGAACCGCTCTGGAGTGTGAACGGACCAAGGAATCTTACAACCGGGTTGAACCGGTTGTCCTTCTTGGCGCTGACAATCAGATTCTCGTCACCTCCTATGCTGAACATAGGGGAGAATCTGCCGCTGTAGGCTCCGATTACATCATCGTAGAGATCCCATGTGCTGACACCTAGCGCCTCTCTTGCGTACATCGAGTTCCAAGGATCCGGAGTCTTGAATGCGGTGAGGTCAAGAAGCCCTTCGTCAACAACAGCGACAGTGTAGGTCATAGGCTTTCCGTTCTTTTCCTTGATTTTGATCGTGAATTCTTCCTCAGGGCGGAGCACGTCCGGCATGCTGATTACAGGTTCCAGATGCGAATCCTTGTTGTCGACCAGAATCGGCCGCACTCCATAGAGCCTGATAGGCAGATCGTTGCCTGATTCCTCATGAGGCTGTACAAGCGTCACATGAATGTAGAAATCAGGCGCCATGTCAGGTGTCACCTTGAATGAATATGTCGCATCGCCTTCCCCGGAAGTCTTTACCCATGCTCTGGAGATGACCTTTCTGGAGTTCTCAAGGGAGACGAGGGCATGTCCCTTCGAAGCGGCGGGAATATAGACGGTCGCGGTCTCGCCGACATTGTAGGAATCCTTGTCGGTTGAGAATGACAGCATTGTGAGAGCGTCCGGATCGGCTTTTGAGGATCTCCCCCTGTAGGCCGGCCAGTCCACATAGACGATGCCTCCCGAGGCATGTCCGCTTTCAGTGTCGGTGACAAGCACAAGATAGCGCCCCCAGTCCGGGTAGTCCACCCTGAACGGGATGGAAATGTCGGAGTTTCCTGATTTCAGGGTGCCGGAGGCTATGATGTCGGCTGACGGGCTGTTGACATAGGAATCCAGACTTTCATCCCGGCTTTCCCACCACCAGCTCCACTTCATCTTGTAGATTGAATATTCCAGATTGTGTCCGGCGACCCTTGAGCCGTCCCTGTCGATGACGGTGACACCGATGCTGTAGTCATTGTCAGTCTCCAGGTACGGACTGTTTCCGGTCTTTGGAATCCTGACACCGACGTAGGATGAGTACGGTGAATATGTCATCGTCCTTGCGCTGAAGCTGACATCTCCGCCCTGTTCCTCGACGGAAGAGACTATGTCGGCCCTCAGCAGACCCGGAGCGTCCGCGGCGGCCGGCATCGCGACATTTACCCTGGCCTGTCCGTCCCCGTCGAGTTTAGTGTCCATCAAGCTGTGTTCGCTGGATGTGAAGTCGGACAGCGGACTTGAGAACGAATAGTCCTTGAAGCCCTTGAATGTCGAAGGTCCTTTCCTGAGGGTCATGCTGACCTTTGCGGTCAGTCCCGCCGCCGGCGGCCCTGTGAGCCAGCTTGACGAGATGGAGACAGGAACCGTCTTGCCTCCCTCCAGCACGTCCGTGCCGAAGTCTGTGCTGATCTTCAGTCTATTAGGCTTTATACTCTCGATCTTCAAGGCCTTGTGGAATGTGGCCCCTCCGATTTTGAGAAAGGCGTTCCAAGTCCCGGTCGGATCAGTCTCATTTGTAGGAATCGTGAACGCATAGAACCCGTTTTTTCCGTTGCTGTTGATCTGTTTCGTGTAGAACTGGCCTTCAGGAGTGTAGAGTTCCATCACGGTCGGATGGCTGTCCGGAATCCTGTTTTCCTTGTCCTCCAGAATCATTGTGACATGAAGTGTGTCACCAGGTCTCCAGACTCCTCTTTCCCCATAAATGAAAGCTTTCAGACCATTCTCCAGCGACTTGCCTCCGACATCGAACCGGCTCAGGGAATTCTGATCCCCTTCCGTTATCCTCAGGTAGCTTGTCGATCCGCCCCTCTTGGCCACAACAACGAAAGGCTTCCCGCTGAGCGCTATCTCTGCCATTCCGTCAGTTCCGGTCTTGGCATAGCCGATTTCCTTGAGCTGGTAACTATAGACGTAGAGTTCGGCGTTGAAAACCGGATCGCTTGAGATGATGTCGCTTACACTCACCCAGACACGGTCCCCTCCGGCGTATTTGGCGATGACACCCAGATTGGAAGTGAGCAGGTTGATGGCCGGGAACCTGTCGATTTCCATGTAGTATGTAGGCTTGAGCGGGTTGTCCCTGTCCTCCCAGATGTACTCATCCCAGTTGTAAAAGCCCTCGTAATAGTAAGGTATCGGATTGTCCCAGCTGTCGTTGTCCTCATCAGTGATGTCCTCGGCGGAGAGGTTCACCATCTTGTCGGACGGAGCGCCGCTCTTGAACGAATCGTTTCTGCCATAGACTGAATATTCCTGCTTGAAGGAGATCCGTATGCGGTAGATCGCTCCGGGTTCCTGTCTGAACAGGCCGGAAAGATCCACCGAGTAGTCCTGCCACTTGTGCAGGTTCTTGGACGGATCCGAGTCCAGGCGGAGGCATCTCTTGTAAACCAACCGGCCGCAGCGGCGTAGTGAGTTGTCTCCGGAAAGGGTGTTATCTTGAAGAAAGGTCAGGACATTGGCCTCGTAGATCTGGATTACCTTGATGTCCACAGCATTGAGATTGACAGCCTTGAACGGGAGGACAAGTTCCTTTGAATCGGGCAGGACAGTCCCGGAGACGGGAATCTCGACGGCCGGCTTGAGTTCTGTGGCGGAGAATTTCTTTGAATATTCCTGCCCCAGCCTTGCCCCGTCATGGCTCTTGACGGTTTCGGAGATCCTTAAAGTGACAGGACCGCCGGACGGATTGTCATAGAACACCTTCACATGGGCGTTCTCCATCTGGATGTAGTGGCGTCCCGCGCCTTCCATCGTGAAGAGGCCGGAATTGTCATCCACGTCGGCGAGCGCTTCGGTGAAGCAAACATCGATGTAAGGGTCGTCGGCTTCGACCATCTCCGCATCGAGTACCCTGAAGTTACCGGTCGCAGGGATCGTTATCTCAAGTCTGGAGTCCGTCACAAATCCGGTGCCGGCCGGTTTCAGGCTGATTTTCAGTTTTCTGTCCTTCGTATCTCTAGGCAGGTCGATGATCTCGAAATGAAAGTTCCTCGGATCGGTGCCGGCTGTCATGCTGACCTCCGCGCCGAGTTCAGGGTAGTCATATTCAAGCATTCCCCGGACTTTCTCAAGAGGCAGCTCCTCCGTCATGGAGATTGTGCCTTTGATGCTCGCCTTGTCGGGTGACGCTCCCGTTATGATGATCTCGTCCAATGAAAGCACGGCCTCCTTGATCGCCACTAAAAACTTGAAAGAGAACCTTTTAAGCTGCCTGCTTCCTACTCTCTGGATCTTGTCCAGCCTCAGTTTGCCTGTGTAGGCCTGTCCGGATTTCAGCGCCCCGGTTTCCGGGATGAACTCTATCGTGTTGGCGGACAGCCATCTGGCCGTACCTTTCACCGATGGGGTGAAGGAAAGTATTCCGTCTTTCAAATCTGCGCCCGGAGTGGCTTCCGCGATGTCCGAGGCCAGTTCCACGCGTATCGTGGACTTGTCCGAGATTATCCCTCCTGTGTATGCCTTGATGAAGGTCGCGAATTCGGTGCTCTGCCCCTTGCTCCTGCCGAAACGGCTGCATGAGGAATATGTTACGGTCAGCAGGATCACTGACAGGATGGCCATGCAGGTTTTTGCGGTCTTTCTCATTTCTATACCTTATATAATAAAAAGCATTCTTGTAACCCTCAAATTTAGGAATTCTTTTCGTATAATCAATCATGAATATGCCCGCGCGTGACAAAATGTCAGCCAGGAACGGATGGCACATCCTTTGATTTTATTCCGGAGTCTCCGGAGTGAGCCGGAGCGAAGATTTAAAAACATTAAAAAATTTATATTATGATCAGACCATTGGCAGATAGAGTCTTGGTTGAGCCTAAGGAGGCTGAGACAAAGACAGCTTCAGGTATTTATATTCCTGACACAGCGAAAGAGAAACCTCAGGAAGGCAAGGTGATCGCCGCAGGTCCCGGTAAAAAGGACGAACCTATGGAGGTCAAGGTAGGTGACAAGGTCATCTATGGCAAGTACGCCGGCACGGAGGTTACCGTGGAGGGTAAGAAGTATCTTATCGTTAAGCAGTCAGACATTCTGGCTATTCTTTAATTAAAATATTAGGAGGAAATCATTATGGCTAAGGAAATAAAATTCGATGTTGATGTACGCTCAAAGATGAAGGAAGGAGCGGATGCTCTTGCGGACGCTGTCAAGGTAACTCTTGGCCCGAAAGGACGCAATGTCGTTATAGACAAGAAATTCGGTGCACCTCAGGTAACCAAGGACGGTGTGACTGTCGCAAAGGAGGTTGAACTCGCTGACAGGTACGCCAACATGGGTGCCCAGATGGTCAAGGAAGTCGCTTCCAAGACCAACGAGCAGGCCGGTGACGGTACGACAACCGCTACGGTTCTCGCCCAGGCCATCATTAATGTCGGACTGAAGAATGTCACGGCCGGGGCCAACCCGATGGATCTCAAGAGGGGTATTGACAAGGCGGTCGCCGCTGTTGTGGCCGAGCTCAAGAAAAACAGCAAGAAGGTCGGTTCCGACTATTCCAAGATCGAGCAGGTCGGCACAATCTCCGCCAACAACGACGGAGCCATCGGCAAGCTCATCGCTGACGCCATGTCAAAGGTCAAGGGTGACGGTGTGATCACTGTCGAGGAGGCCAAAGGCACAGAGACAGAGGTCAAGGTTGTAGAGGGTATGCAGTTCGACAGGGGCTACATCTCTCCTTACTTCATGACCAACTCTGACAAGATGGAGGCTGTCCTGGACGATGCGTCTGTCCTCATCACTGACAAGAAGATCTCCACGATGAAGGATCTGCTTCCTATTCTTGAGCCTATAGCCCGTGAGGGAAGGTCTCTTCTGATCATCGCCGAGGATGTGGATGGCGAGGCTCTGACGACACTTGTTGTCAACAAGCTCCGCGGCACATTGAAGATCGCCGCCGTGAAGGCTCCTGGCTTCGGAGACCGCCGCAAGGAGATGCTTCAGGACATTGCGACCCTTACAGGTGCCATCGTAGTGTCCGAGGAAAGGGGCTTCACTCTTGAGAACACGACTCCTGACATGCTTGGTAAGGCTGAGAAGGTCACCATCACCAAGGACAACACCACCATCGTAGGTGGAGCGGGTGAGAAGGATGCCATCGCCGACAGAGTGGCCCAGATCCGCAAGCAGATAGAGAACACCACTTCGGACTACGACAAGGAGAAACTTCAGGAAAGACTCGGCAAGCTCGCCGGAGGAGTTGCGGTGCTCTACGTCGGCGCCGGCTCCGAGATCGAGATGAAGGAGAAGAAGGACAGGGTTGAGGATGCCCTCAATGCCACCCGCGCCGCGGTTGAGGAAGGCTATCTTCCGGGAGGCGGAGTCTCCTACATCCGAGCCGCCGAGGCTCTCAAGAATCTCAAGGGTGAGAACGAGGACGAGACCACGGGTATTCACATCATTGCCCGCGCCATTGAGGAGCCTCTTCGCCAAATCGCCCAGAACGCCGGTGTTGACGGCAGCGTCATCATCCAGAAAATCCGCGAGAACAAGGGAGACTTCGGCTACAACGCTCGCACGGATGAGTATGTGAATATGCTTGAGGCAGGTGTCATCGACCCTACCAAGGTGGCTCGTGTGGCTCTTGAGAACGCCGCGTCAGTCGCCGGAATGTTCCTTACCACTGAGTGCGGCATCGTTGACATCCCTGAGAAGGAGCCGGCCGCTCCTGCAATGCCGGCTGGCGGAATGATGTAAATGATGTAATAACTTTACATTCTGAGATTTCATAACTGGAAACGGGAGCCATCATTGTATGGTTCCCGTTTTTTGTTTATCTTTGACTCGTGATAAAATTTTGCACTAACGTTTTAGCACTGGATTTATAGCCATTGAATGAATATTCAATCTTAAAATAGCACTATTATGTTTATCGTAAACAGTTATGGTCTGGCAGTGTTTTTCTGCTTCATCATCATGCTTTGCTGGGGTTCTTGGGGAAACACCCAGAAACTTGCCGCCAAAAGTTGGAGGTATGAGCTCTTCTATTGGGACTACGTGATCGGAATGGTCGTGTTCTCCCTTCTCCTTGCCCTTACTCTCGGATCATTCGGCCCGGAAGGACGCCCGTTCTTGCAGGACATCGCGCAGGCTGACTCCGCCGCCATTCTCAGCATCATCATAGGTGGTGTGATATTCAATCTTTCGAACATCTGCCTCAGCGCGTCCACGTCCATTGCAGGGATGTCCGTCGCATTCCCTGTAGGCTGCGGTCTCGCCCTTGTCCTTGGTGTCATCAACAATCTCAGGGTCGAGGTGGCTCAAGGGGCGCTCAAGAGCAATCTGACACTTCTCGGAATAGGTGTGGCATTGGTTGTCATCGCGGTCATTCTCAACGGAATCGCATCCGGCAAGAAAGCTGGCAACGCCGAAATCAGCAAGGCTGACCAGCGCAAGGGAATCATCCTTGCCGTCATTGCAGGTGTCGTTATGTCATTTTTCTCCTCATTTGTGATGAAGGCGATGGATCTCAAGGATTTTGCGAATATGGAGCCTGGCAAGGTCGGCCCTTACACGGCTATAGTCCTGTTCAGCCTTTCTGTCCTTGTGAGCCATTTTGTTTTCGGACCTATATTCATGAAATGGCCTTTCCAGGGATCCTCTGTCAAGATGGGTGAGTATTTCAAGGGAAATGCCAAAACTCACCTTGTCGGAATGCTCGGAGGCTGCATCTGGTGCCTTGGTACAGCGCTCAGTTACATCGCAGCCGGCAAAGCAGGTGCTTCCGTGTCCTATGCGCTTGGCCAGGGAGCTCCTATGGTGGCTGCCATCTGGGGTGTTTTTGTCTGGAAGGAATTCAAGGGATCCGGCAAGACGGTTTACGGCTTTCTGGGGGCGATGTTCTGCTTCTTCCTCGTTGGCCTTGGAATGATCGTGGCGGCCGGTATGTAGGCTGTTTTGATCATAATTCTGAAAAAATCGGTTTCGGGCTTATTTCCGGAACCGATTTTTTTTGATTTCTGTAAGCACACGAAACTCGGGTGTTTACAGAAATCAAGGGCAGTCTTAACATCTGATTGTTGAAAACTATTATCAAAAAAAATATTCAAAAAGTTTGGAGGAAAAGAAAAAAGTGCTACCTTTGCACCCGCTTTCAAGGACAGGATGCAAGTCCGACTTGAAGACAATCAAACGAAGATCATTGAAAAGGCTGAAGGAAGTACAACAAGTACCGAGAACGAAAGAAGAGCGTTGATTTCTATAATTGTAAGGAATGAAGCTGTCGGGGTCGAGCTGAGAAGAATGTGATATACAAAGAAGAGTTTGATCCTGGCTCAGGATGAACGCTAGCGGCAGGCTTAACACATGCAAGTCGAGGGGCAGCGCGGGGCAGCAATGTTCTGGCGGCGACCGGCGGAAGGGTGCGTAACGCGTGAGCGACATGCCCGTGGCCCGGGGACAACCGGCGGAAACGCCGACTAATCCCCGATGGGACGGGCGGCCACATGGCCGCCCGTTGAAAGTTACGGCGGCGACGGATTGGCTCGCGTCCGATTAGCTGGTTGGCGGGGTAACGGCCCACCAAGGCGACGATCGGTAGGGGTTCTGAGAGGAAGGTCCCCCACAT
>CAVHWO010000044.1:0-45573 GCA_963639865.1 bacterium
TGCGGCCGAAACGGTAGAAGAACAGTTTGACAGGCTTGCCGGCAAAGACGGCGTCCGCCTCAAAGAAGTGGAACTTATGGGAACGGGAGTACTTGACAGCCTTTTTCTTGACCATGGCAGAAGCAATGTCCGAAGCGCTCATCTCCTCTCCGGAGACCGGATACTTGGTCTTGCCCATCTTGATCATGCCCAGGAGATGGGACTTGCATCCTTTGCGCCTTACGTATCTGACAATCTCCTTGCAGGTGAACCAGCTGTCAACGAGAAGATAGTCAAACCTCAGGTGTTCGACGACAGCCCTGTTGAGCATCTTCTTCATGTTTGTAATCTTGTCCGTGAAGTATTCCGCCTTGCGTTTCTCCACGTAGGACGAAGCTTCTCGTTCCCTGTTGTAGCGCGCATCAATCTCCTTCTTGGAAAGCCCCTGAGGTTTGGAAGCCACCCTGCCTTCTTCTCCCTGGAGAGTAAAGTCAATCAGCATCTGGGTGCGGCCATCAGTACGGCTCAGGAAAAGCCCCTTGTGCCCGAGGATGCTTCCACGGTTCGCGACATGGGAGTAAACGCGGCCGAGCATCTCTCCCTTCCGGCCGGTCTTCGGCATGTCGGTGTCGTCCACACTATTGAAATAACCAAATATTTCAAAGGTTTTCATCCTAGCTTTTTTTGTTTTTAATTACTTGCGAAACTTAAGTAAATTATAGATGATGAATATACGTCAGAATACTTATCTGGAAGTAAAATTCCATGAGCCATTTGTATGGGGAGATGCATATAAGATAAGCCTCTCAAACAACCTTTTAAGGATTCGTGAGAACGATGATAAAGATTATCGAATCGTTTTATCAGGTCATGAATGCCAAAGTATCATCAATCAATTCAAAGACTTGATATATTCATCTCATAATGCCGAGATAAACAGTGACGGTGATCGCTATTCAGAACCTGGAGCGTCCTTATATCTGTATGTATCCGATGACCACATATCTCATACGGTAGAACTATCAGGATGGAGTAACCACCGGATCATTTATCCTTTCTTGAATAGAATATTTGAAATCATACCTATATTCAAGTTTATATATAAAGGCAAAAAGACAATCATCGAGGACATTACAATTGTTTTTGACCTTGGCGAGTATGTGTCCGTTTTTTCCGGCGGTCATTATTATAGTTATGACATTAGCCTTAATGATCATCTCTTAAAACAACCTGAGAACATTAATACTCTCAAAGCTGAGGAGATCTTATTTGCAGACGAGGTTGAACTTGTGGGGTTCTTCCAGTCTTGTAAAACCGATATGCTGAATTCAGTTATTTGCATCATTGCATATAACAGTAAAGTTGATTATAGTGATGTCTTAAATTTCATAATAGAGGAGTTCGGTGACATCCCTCCGAATTTTAGAATAACCAAAGAAATCCACTTGGCAGCTTTATATTTCGGTTTTTCACATAAGGACGAGTTTATAGCAACGATTATACGAGGAAATGAATCATGCAAATTTGAGGCGAATGATGGTCTGGTAGAGATATTGGATGAATATTGTGAGATCTATGGAGCAACTATTGAAATGGATGAACGCTCCTTACAAGAAGTAATCGTTGGCGGATACATGGTTAATAGAATAAAATATGAGACTGTAAATGACGGCAAATTGTGGAGAGGAGTTCTTCTCCTTGATTATTTCCCCTACGATATCCGCTATACTACTGCAGATGATGGCATATGCTATTTTCATTTATTCTCAGGGTGTACTTTGCCTCACATAAAGAGAGAAAGGATAACTATAATTCACGAATCATTCATTTTGTGGCTTAAAATTGGCGAAAAAGTATTCAAATGTTATTCTCCTTTCATTTTGAGACTAGATGATGATATACAACTAGAGATTGATTATGATTACACAGGAGTTCCAGTTTTCAGACTCACCACTGAAAATTATCACTATACCTACACTTTTACAATGAAGGATTTGTTATCCGCATCAAGATCCGAAAATGACAATAATTGAGACCGAGATAGTTCGCAATCCAATGGAAGGCCTACTATCTCGGACTCAATTTTAGGACTGTAAAACAAGGGAACACTGAGAGATGCTGCTTTTGCTGCAAAAAAGGAAAATAAAACACAGCAAAAAAGGAAAATGACTTTGCCGTTTAAATAATTGGAAAGTGTTATGATGACAAAGGAAGAAGTCGCGAGTATAGTGGCGTACTGCGCAGAGAACAAGGTCAGCCAGAAGCAACGGCTAGCGGAGCCGGGGATAAGTCGCTACTGATCCGAATCAATAAAACAAGACGTCCTTAATCGGAGGCTTACTGTAAATCAAACACAATCGTTCCACCTTGCCCCCAACACTCCGGCAAACATATCCATCTCTCTCTTGGAAATTCCTAATCGTGTTGCCAATTCGCGCCATCCTTTTACAGCTTCAATCACCTCCGAAATAATCTTTTCTGCTGTTTTACGGTTTAGCATGTAGTCTTCGCAGGCATCCAGCAAAATACTCAACTCTGCTTTGTTGGAAGTTGATGAAACAAGCAAATTCTGATACTCATTCAGCGTGGGGTTCATGTCATATGCAGGAGATAGAGTCCAACCTTTTGCAGTCAAAAGAAAACCGTGATTGCGGAAATGATCGTCGCTATTGCCGATGCAGACATTGAAAACCACACGATGATAGAGTTCCTGTAAATTACGCTCTACATCTGTGCAGTTCTGGATAATGAAGTCAACTATATCCAGATACCCAGGCCCGGTAGTTGCATTATCTCCATCACTTAATCCCACCAAGGTCATGGCAGATGCAAAATGAATACGTTTGCCATCATTAGTTCTATCGAAGCGTTGTGACAGCAATGTATGATATTTTTCTCCTGTAGCCAACACTTTGGTTTTTGCAGCGTTTATCCCTGCTTTTATAGCAAGCAAGTGACTAAAATGTTCCCAAAGCCCAACATCATAGTCATCCTTACGAGAAGGAAACTTGGCAACATAAAGAGTTTTGTCCGTATCTGTCACATTTGCTTTAGGTCTTGCACCGCCCAATGATGTTCCCGGTTGCACAAGTTGTGCAATCCATTTTCTATCGGGGAGCATATTATTTTCTTCGCTTTTCTCAATCTCAGCACTGGCTGCAATCAGTTCCCGAATATCCGTCAAAGGTGGAATTTTCAACGATTCACTCACATTGATAAATTCGCCATCGGGATCTTCCTTAAAACGGAATCCACCCATTCGGGAGAAATCATCGATACCAGTCAAGAAATCGAAAGATGACAATCTCCTTACAGGTCGCTTTTCTTCCGCTGCCGCAATTTGCTCACGACGCAACAACAAAGTACGTCCCCAACGATCCGGCAAAGCATCAGAAAAACATCCGAATATATCCTTGTCCGGTTGTGTATATTGTTGTCCCGGGTAATTATTCAGGTCGTCACTCAAAAACAGATCGCTGTGCTGCCTTAACCATTCATTATTGAACGTAAAACTATAGCTGTCCGCACCACGAAGAGACTCATAGCCTAATTCGCCAATGAGTTCCACTTCTTTGAGCCAATCGAAATCGGCATATAAATACAACTTTTTCATGGATTATTCTTTCTTGGATGCACGTTCTCTTGTTTTCAAACTCAAATCTTGCAAAGCTTTTCCCATTTTATCTTCTCTGGCAAGCAATAGAATATCATCGTCAAGTTGCAATGCGTACAAAACACGTAGATAGATCCCTATCGCAACAGTAGGAATCCCTTTTTCTATTCGGGATACAGTAAGCGGTGAACAGGTGGCACGTTCAGCAACCTGAGCCACACTCAGATTCCGACGTAAGCGAGCCAACTTAATCTGCTCACCTACAATCTGCATCTTCTGCTCCAATTTTCGTGGAAGCTTGGTCCCCATTGTATTCTTTGTCATTACTACATCAATTTAAGGTGCAAAGCAACTATATTGATGACTTTGCCATAATCGACATATCATATAATATACAAAAATAATACTTTTTACTTATTTAATGATGTATTACACATAGAAAATGCACATTTTGGCATAATTGACCATTAGTGTCCGGTAAAAAATCCGGACACTAATGTTACAGGGTATTAAGTATTCATCAATACTTCGTTAAAAATTTAAAAACTATATAATTTTCAATTCATTACATCAACAATAGCCCGTTCATGGGTGTCAAGGACACGCCATCGTCAGCTCCGCTGAGGCTCCCCGGCAGGGGTTAGTTCAATTTACACCCACGAGTGAGTTTTCTCCAGCCAAACATGCCTTTCGGTGGACAAAACTTGATTTGAAGCTGTTTTGCCCGGCGGAAATATTCCTGAAAATTTTCACGAATCGTTGGGTTACAAACCGGCTGAAATTTCATAAGAGGGTAAACAAAGTGTTTTTACTCTTATGAGACTGTCAGATTTTTACGATGAGGAGATCATCGTGGGGTTCTTCTATGGGGAACTCCGGGGGATGTTGGAGACTATCCGGTACAAGGTGTTCTGCGGGCGTGTCGAATATGACGAGATGGTCAGCGAGCTTTATCTTTTTCTGGCGCGGGACGACTGGCGCAGGCTGAGGACTTTCGACGCGCGGAACGGGTGTTCGCTGAAGACTTGGCTGTCAACGGTGGCCTGGAGGTTCTTTCTTGGACATAGAAAGTGGTTCTCCACTTTGTCCGGCGATGAGCCGGAGGAGTTCCCGTGCTGTCCGTCAAAGGGAATGGCGGACAGGGTGGATGTGCGCATGGTGCTGGAGGCCATGCCTAACCATCGGTACGCCGAGGCGGTGAACCTGCTGGTTCTGCGTGGCTACGAGGCCAAAGAGGTGGCTGAGCTTTGGCACACCAATGTGGCGAATGTCTATAACATCCGGCATCGTGCGATCAATCAGTTCAGGGAATGTTATCTGTCGTCGGCCGGAAGGGAGAAAATCGGATAAAAAACCTTATCTTAGCGGCGAATAATCCGACATGATGCTTTGCAATAGAATAACCTTGACACTGTTGCTCCTGACGCTGTGCCTGTCTTCCCCTGCCGGGACAAGACGGGCTTTGGTCATCGGGATCGGAACTTACGAGGATCCGCAGTGGATAAGAATCAACGGGGACAAGGATGTCAAGCCGGTTGTGGGCATGCTGAGACAGAGCGGATTCCACGACATCGCGACACTTACGCGGAACGAAGCGACAAAATCCGCAATAGTCGGAGAGTTCAATGCGATGGCGGAAAGATGCGCGGAAGGCGACACCGTGTATGTTCATTTCTCGGGGCACGGGCAGCGGATGACGGACATTGACGGCGATGAGGATGACGGCTGGGACGAGTCGTGGATTCCTTATGACGCCTACAGGAAGTACTGCGACAAGGATCACGGAGAGAGGCATCTGCGCGATGACGAGATCGGGGAGCTGCTCATGAATATTCGTAGAAAGGTAGGGGAGTGCGGGTTCATCGCCGTGGTGGTGGACGCATGCCATGCGGGGGACTCGACACGAAAACCGGAAAAAAGCGGCGGGGTGGTGCGCGGCGTGTATGACAACTTCATCATTCCCGGGAAGCATCGGGCGAATAAAAGGAAGCAGCTGCCGGAAAAATGGCTGACACTCTGCTCTTGCCTTGACTATCAGCTCAATCAGGAGCATCCGGATGGGCATGGCAAACTCACCCGGGCGCTCTGCGCCCTTTGGCCGGAAATGAGGGGAATGGATAATGTCACCTTGGTACGGACGATCGACGCTTACTACCGGAGGAGCGATGTGAAAGGAAGGTATCCGCAATCGCCCGTCCTGACCGGAGAGGTGGACAGGCGGCGTTTCTCGGAAATATTCATAAGATGATGACTTGGCCGTTGAGGAAATATTCCGATTGCCGCTGTGTGGAAAGCGTTTTGGCCGGGAAGGAGGAGGCTCAGAAGCACCTCTACAGGCAATGCCGTGACCGTTTTGACAGGCACTCCATTCATTTTAAGCATATTACCGAGGCGGAAAGGAAAGATCTCTTTCAGGATGCGTTCGTGATTCTGTGGGAGAAGATCGGGAACGGACAGATTTTCACAGATGACGGGAAGGTCTATGCGACGAGGTGCGGCTCCGGGGCCAAGGAGATACCCGACTTGGGCGGCTATTTCCTGCGGATCGCGAAGAACCTGTACCATGAGGTTCTGCGGGCGAATGGGAGGATTCTTGAGGTCATCGGGGAACTTGACGATGAGAGCGTCCTCTGGTGGGCCGATGACATGGACACCATGCGGAAGATGATCATCAAGCAGTCGGTCATGCTGCTCGCTCCACGCTGCCGGGAGATTCTGACAATGTTCTACTACCATGACATGACGTTGGAGGAAATTCAGACGGAACGTCCTGAAAGCAAGACATATAACGGGGTCAAGAGCGCAAAATCCAAGTGTATGGCGATCCTGCGGGCGCGGATTCTGAACAAATTCTCGGACGCGGGGATCAATGTTCCTGAATATGCCGACCAATAAACGGAATGAATATGAAAGAGATAGATGACGCTCCCAACAAAGACGCTTTGACAGACGGCATAGCCGAAGCTGTCAGGGAGGTGGCGGAAAAGCGTGAGAAGATGGCCCGATGGGAGCATGAATATTCAAGGAAAAGAAGCCGCGGCAGGATTCTGCTGGTGTCGGCTGTGTCGGCTGTGTCGGCGGCCTGCGTCGCGTTCGTCGCGTTCATGTTCTGGAGGAATCCTTCGGAGCCTGTTCTGAAAGAGCCTGTGCTTAGGGGAAGCCTGTCATACGACGCTGCCATTGAGAGGATTGACTCGCTGATTCGGGTCGGGGACACAGCCCGGGCGCGTGAGCGGATCATGGAAACCCGGCAAGCGGTTGCGGCGGACACGATGGACATGTTCCATTCGGCTGAGCCGAAGCCGTCAAAGGGGGAGATTGAATATTCAAGAATCATCTTCATGGACATCTTGTCAAGACTTGACGAATTGGAAGGTAAAATTCTGACGACCAATGAATAGACGAATTATATCAATGGCTGTGCTCCTGCTGGTGGCCATGACGGGGATGTCCGCCCAGGAGCGGCGTGTTGACTCTTTGGCCTACGCCAATGAGCGGATGGAAGCCGGCATGGCTGTGTTCGACGAAGGAGACAAGGGTTATCTGAAGGGCCGTCAGTGTTTTATGGAGGCATTGCCTTATGCGGATTCCGCCTTGACAGTGACACTCTGCCGCCACATCGGACTCAGCTGGTACTACCAGACGGCTGATGACATGGAAACCAGTGATTTTGACAAGGCCGAGAAGGATCTTGAAATCTCGCTGGAATGGTACAATCGTGTCGGGGAGCGGTCCTGGGCTGTCGCGTCGTTGACGGAACTGTCTTTTCTCAAAGACTACAAAGGCGACATTGATGGTGCTTTGGCCAGTCTGGACGAGGCTGAAAAGAGATTGGAAGGTGGGATGGATGAAGAACTTGCCGACATTCTGAAAAACCGCTACAGGCTTTTCAGCAAATACGGCATTGCGGACCGGCTCCCGGAGTTGTCGATCAAGGTGGATTCTTTGGTGGGCACGGCGTCGGATGACAGGGTCCGGCTGATGTGTCTGGAGCTTCAGATTGACAATGCCGTCAAGGCAGGTCACACCGACGAGGCGATGTCTTTATGCCGCGACGCGGTCGGCATGCTGGAAACATCAGATGATAACCAAGAGCGTTACACAAAGATGTACGCCGTCCTTAACAGGCTTCGCCCCTTGTGCCTTGACTCCAAAAGATACTCCGAGGCCATGGACATCAGTCGGAAGATGCTGTTGATCAGAGAGAAAGACGACGGATCGGATGTGGGGTTGGAGTACTTTCATGTGGCCGAGGTCCATCAGGCTCTCCGTGACACAGCCGCGGCTTTGTCGTATGCTGATTCCATCATGAGCAACGGCGGCAGGCCAAGTGTCGATCCGATGATGGAAGGACGTCACCTGCAATTGGTCGGCATGCTTCACGGGCGGTTCGGGCAGTGGGATGAAGCCGTGGACTGCTACGAAAAGGCGGATTCGGCGATGGCCGCCGCGGGATCCTCCGTAGAAAGGCTGTGGCTGGCTTCGTTGACGGCATCGGCGTTGTACAATGCGGGAAGGCTGGATGAGAGCGAGGAGGAATATTCAAGATACTATCAAGGTTGCAGGGAAGTCTATGGAGACGATGCTGACGTGACCATCACTGCGTTGAACTATCTGGCGAACATTCGGGCATATTCGGGAAAAATTGAAGAGGGGAGCGGCAATTTGATTGAGGTTAATGAGAGGATGGAGAGGAAAATCGCCGAAAGGCTGCGTTTCCTGCCATCGGAGACCAGAGAGTCCTGCCTCGACAACTTTCTCGACGTCACATTCAGGATGACCGCCTACGGGTTCAAGACCGGCCACATTTCGGATGAATTCACCGACCAGGCGTGGGATGCCTTGCTTTTGTCAAAAGGCCTTCTTCTCGCCTCCGAACGTGGCGCCTACGACATCATCAGGAGCAAAGGTACATCCGAGGACATGGCGCTTTACGGCAAAGTCATGAATATGCAGAGGACCCTCGCCGCCACGGAATCCCGGTTCGGATCCGATTCCGACGCGGCCAAAGAGGCCAGCCGGCAGCTTCTGCTCGCCGACGCCCGCCTTGCGCGCCAGTGTGCCGCCTACGGGAATCTCGGAGCGTTCCTTGACATCGGCGCCGATGCCGTCAAGTCTTCGCTGGGAGACAATGATGTCATCGTGGACATGGCCGATTTCAAATCAGATGACGGGTCACATCCGTATTATGCCTACATCGTCAGAAAAGGGACATCACATCCGGAGCTGACACGTCTATGTGTGGGGAATCCTCTGGATTCCTTGGAAGGGGGCGTCGATGCGCTTTCGGGCGATCTTGTCAAAGCTTTCACCGCGTCACTTTCAGCGAAACTCCAACCGGGCGACAACGTGTTTCTTGTTCCTTCAGGGGATTTCCACATGATTCCGGTCGAGGCAGCGGCTCTCTCTGACGGCCGGACGTTCGGAGAATCCTACGACATTGTCAGGCTGTCTTCCGCAAGGGACATCGTGAGTCTCAAAAACGATAAGACCGGCACCAGGAAACACCGTACCGCCTGCCTGTTCGGGAATCTGGACTATGGCGATGAATATACTCCGTTGACCGCTACCGCAGCCGAGCTTAAGAACATAAGGAAGGCATTGGGAAAAACGGCCATCGTCAATGAATATTCCGGTTCGGACGGCACTGCGGAGGTTTTTCTTTCGCTTGACGGGAAATCCCCAGACATGATCCACATCGCCACGCACGGGTTCTACTACGAGCCTGGCGGAAGCGAAAGCAAATCAATCGCTTACAGGTCATCTATGAATATGTCCGGTCTCATCATGGCCGGTGGCCGCAGGCTGACAGCCGCTGACATCGCCGCCATGGATTTGAGCGAGACCCACCTCGTTTGCCTCTCGGCTTGCGAGACGGGTCTTGGTCACGTGACTTCCGAAGGAATCTACGGCCTCCAGCGGGCATTCAAAAAAGCCGGAGCGCGTTATCTTCTTGTAAATGTGGGTGAAGCCAGCGATGTGGCATCCTCGCTGTTCATGACCGAGTTCTACTCATCCCTGACCCGCAACGGCAACAACACGCATGACGCTTTCAGAAAAGCCCGTCTGGCTGTCCGGAAACGTTACCCTGATCCTTTCTACTGGGCAGGATTCCTGCTTCTGGACTGACGGCTGAACAGGCTCCATGCCTATGGTTATGAATGATTCCCGGGCCTTGCGGAAGTAAAGTTTCATCACATCCTCCGCGTCGCGTTCCGAACACTCTTATTTCCATATCTACAGTTCCACGGCCTTCAGGCGGGCGAGGGCCTGGTGGTAGTCGCGCTCGGCGGCGAGAGTCTGTCCGAGGGCCTCGTAGTACTGGTCGGTCTCGACAAGATATTCTATCATCGAGATCTCCCCGCGGGACTGGGCGCTCAGGAGGTAGTCCCGGCTGTCGGTCTCTGTGAGGGAGGCGCGCATCAGCTCGGAGTTTGCCTTGAGGCTGGCGGCCCGGTTGTATTGGGCCAGAAGGTCCAAGTAGAACTGCTGCTCCGCGGCGGCCTGTCTGGACTCGGCGGCTGCGATGCGGGCCTTGGACTGCTTGATCTTGTTGGAGTTGCTCCACAGGGGAATGTTCACACCGACGGTCACGCCCCTGAACTTGTCGGCTGTCGTGAGTTCGCTCATGTAGCCTACGGTGAGTTCAGGAACCCAGGCGGTCCTGTCGATGGACAGCTGCTTCTGGCCGACGGAGACCTCCTGACGGACATATTGCAGGACCGGATTCTTTTGAGAGGTCGACTCATACCACGAATCGAAGTCGGATGGGAGACTCTCCGAGAGATCGTAGCGGCAATCCTCAAGGACGACGCCCTGGCCTCCGTTCAGGCTCTTGAGCGTCGCCAGAAGCGCCTCTCGTTCAACCTCCACCTGCGAGATCTGTCCGCGGACGGCGGTCAGGTGCACCTTGGCCTTGTTTAGGTCGAGGACATTCGCCCCGCCGGCCTTCAGCCTTTTCTCGAAAGCGGTGACGAGGGTCTGCGCCTGCTCAAGATGGGTGTCAAGTTCGGCTTTCAGAGCGTTGTAGTAGATCAGGTCTATGCAGGTCTGCCTGGCTTCCAAAAGTACGTTCAGCCTTTCGGACTTGTACTTCAACGCCGTCAGCTCGTTCCGCCCGGCGACATGCCTGGATTTCATCCCGGTCAGAGTCGCCACGTCAAATGCCTGTGTGACACGGAAGTCGCGCCGGTTGCCGATTCCGTCCGCCCCCCATAGATAATTGAATTCGAATTCTGGATTCTCCGGCAATGCTCCGGAGCGGTTCGCCAGCTTTTCGGCGTCCATGTCAGCGGCCGCGGCCTTCAGCTGAGGATTGTTCGCCTCGATCTGCCGTAGGACTGCTTCTGTGGATGTCTGTGCGGTGGTGCTTACGGTACATGCTGCACAGATGCAGAAGGATAATAATAATTTATTGATATTCATAAAACTTATTCTTTCGATTTCGTGTTGATGAGATAGATCACCGGCACGATGAAGCCGTTCAGCAGGGTGGAGGAGAAGAGTCCTCCGAGGATCACCTTCGCCATAGGGGATTGGATCTCATTGCCGGGAAGGTCGCCGCCGAGGGCGAGCGGAAGCAGGGCGAGAGCCGAGGTGATGGCTGTCATCAGGATCGGGTTCAGCCGGTCCAGCGAGCCGATCATCACGGCCTCCTCACGGGAGTGTCCCTGTGAGGAAAGCACGTTGTAGCGGTCGATCAGCAGCATTCCGTTGCGGGTCGCGATTCCGAACAGCGAGATGAATCCGATGATGGCCGGGATGCTCAGGATGCCGTCGGTGAAGAATATGGCCACCACGCCGCCGATGAGCGCCAGCGGCAGGTTCAGCAGCACCACAAGCGACTGCGGGATGTTCTTGAACTCCCCGTACAGAAGCATGAAGATGATGAGTATGCTGAATATGCTCACGAGGGCGATGGTCTTCGACGCCCTTTCCTCGCTCTCGAACTGCCCCCCATACTCGATGTGGTAGCCTTCAGGGAGGGTGATGTCAGCGGCGATCTTCTCCTTGATCGCTCCGACAGCTTTTGCGAGTTCCCCTCCTGTGGCGTTGCAGGAAACGACCAGCTTACGGCTCACATTTTCCCTGTTGATGGTGTTCGGGCCGGCGGCTGACTTGATTTCCGCCACATAGGAGAGCGGAACCTTTTTACCGTCACCGGTGTCGATGGTCAGGTCGGAGATTCTTTCGATCGTCGAGCGGGCTTCATCGTTGACCTTCAGCGTGAGGTCGAACGAGCGGTTGCCCTCATAGACAGTGGAGACCACCTCGCCTTCCATCATGACCCTGATGAACTCGGCGAACTCCGGCAGGGATATTCCGTAGCGGGCGAGCATCTCGCGCTTCGGGGTGATGTTCAGTTCAGGCCGTTCGACCTGCTGCTCCACGTTGATGTCTGCGATGCCTTCCACATCCGAGATCGATGTCTTGATCTTCCGGCCGATCTCGTACATCCTGCCAAGGTCGGAACCGAACAGCTTTATGGCTATGTTGGCCTTTGTTCCGGAAAGCATGGCGTCGATCCTGTGGGAGATGGGACCTCCGATCTCAATGTTCACTCCTGGAAGCACGGACAGTTTTCCGCGGACCTCATCGGTCAGCTGCTTTCTGGTTTTCCCGCCGAGTTCAAACGGACATTCGAACTCGGAGCTGTTCACTCCGAAAGCGTGTTCGTCCAGTTCGGCGCGGCCGGTCTTCCGGCCAACGGTCTTGATCTCCGGGATGCTGAGCAGGAGCTCCTCCGCCGTGCGCCCCATCCGGTCGGACTCCTCCAGGGATATTCCCGGAACCGTGCTGATCGCTATTGTGAAAGAACCTTCGTTGAACGCCGGCAGGAAACTGCCTCCGAGGTTGAAGAACATCACTATGGCGGCGACCAGAAGCGTCCCGACTCCGCAGAGAATCGTCTTCTTGTGGCCGAGGGACCATAGCAGGGCCTTTTCGTAAACTTTCTTGAGCCAGCGTACCAGAGCCGGCTCCCGGCCTGTCCTGTCGCTGTTGCGGGAGCCGAGCAGGAAACTGCCCAGGACCGGAGTGACGGTCAGGGCCACGAGAGTTGAGGCCGTCAGCGAGATGATGAACGTGATTCCCAGCGGCTTGAGCATTCGTCCCTCCATCCCGGAAAGGAAGAACAGAGGAAGGAAACTGGCGATGATGATCAGCGTGGAGTTGAGCATAGGCATACGGACTTCCTTGGAGGCTTCGTAAACCACTCGGATGACGCTTTCCCGTTCACCCTCGGGCTTTTCCCTGTTCTGCCGCAGCCGCTTGAACACATTCTCCACATCCACGATCGAGTCGTCCACAAGAGAGCCGATGGCGATAGCGATGCCGCCGAGACTCATCGTGTTGATCGTCAGCCCCATCCATCGGATCGCCAGAAGCGAGAAGACGATCGAGAGCGGAATCGACACAAGCGAGATGACCGTTGTGCGCCAGTTCATAAGGAAGATGAACAGCACTATGATCACGAATATGGCCCCCTCGATCAAGGATTCCTTCACATTGTCAATGGAACTTTCGATGAACCTGGACTGACGGAATATGTCGGAGTTGACCTTCACGTCGGCGGGGAGGTTGGCTTTCAGTTCGTCCAAAGCATTGTCGAGCCTGTCAGTGAGGGCTAAGGTGTTGGTGTTCGGCTGCTTGGTGACGGTCAGAAGCACGGCCGGCTTTCCGTCGTTGGAGGCGACGCCGAGAACCGGGGTCTTCGGGCCGATGCGCACATCCGCTATCGCGTCCAGAGTGATCGGCAAGCCGTTCTCCGAGGTCTTCACCACGGCCTTTTTCAGTTCGTCTATGTCGTCGGTGGACAGAAGGCCGCGGACGATATATTCATTGCCATATTCATAAAGAGTGCCGCCGGAGGCATTCTGGTTCATTCCCTTGACGGCGTAGATGACCTCGTCCATCGACACCCCGTGGCAGCGCATCCTGCCCGGATCCATGAGGATCTGGTATTCCTTGATGTCTCCGCCCATGACCGCGACCTGCGCCACACCGCCTGTCGAGAGAAGGCGCGGCCTGATGGTCCAGTCGGCGATGGTGCGAAGATCCTGCATCGAAGTTGTGTCGGCGGTCAGGCCGATGATCATCAGTTCGCCGAGAATCGAGGCCTGCGGACCGAGTGTCGGGTTGCCTACATTATCCGGCAGATCAGCACCGACCGTCGCTATTTTCTCCGAGACGATCTGCCGTGCTTTGTAGATGTCTGTACCCCAGTCGAATTCTATGTTGACGATTGAGAATCCGGTGGCGGAGGAAGAACGCACGCGGCGCACGTTGGTCGCACCGTTGACGGCCGTCTCGATAGGGAAGGTCACGAGTCTTTCGACCTCTTCGGGGGCCATCCCTTCAGCCTCGGTCATCACCACGACCGTAGGAGCGTTGAGGTCCGGGAACACATCGACCTCGGTGTGCAGGGTTGAATATATCCCCGCTGCCAGACAGATAGCGGCGATCACGAGGACCACCATACGGTTGTTGAGCGAGAACCGGATGATTCCGTTCAGCAGTCCGTTTTCGTGTTTGAGCTGTTCCATAGGCCTAATGACTGTGTGAATGTCCTGCCGGAACGGCGGTAACCGCCGCGAGTTTCACCTGGACGGCTCCGGTGACCACAACCGCTTCGCCTTCGTTCAGCCCGCTTTTGACAAGGACTCTCCGCCCGTCCGACTGTCCGAGCTTGACTTCCCGCTTGAGGAAGCCGGTCTCGTCGTGCCGGACAAAGACGTAGTGGATTCCCTGATCCTCGACCACCGCGCCCACCGGGACGCTGACGGCTCTGGAGGATGCGGATGATTTCAGGAACACATCGGCGTAGGAGCCGGCGATCAGATCCCCTTTGTTGTCGAACTCGAATGTGACGGGAATATAATAGTCTCCGTCATAGACTTTTCCGTAGCCTGTCAGCCTTCCGTTGAGATCTTTCAGGCTGTAGGCCAGGTCGCTGTAGGATGTGGTGAAGTTGGCGTCCTTGACTCCGCCGAGCAGACTGTAATACTTTTCGGAGACATCGGCGCGGAGCCTGAGCCTTCTGTTCTGGCTGACGACAGCGACCGGAGTCCCGGTCTCGACATAGTCGCCTTGGCCCACACTGAGTTTCTTGATGAAGCCGCCCAGCGGGGAAGTGATGCTGACGCTCCCGTCCTCCGAAGAGTCCGAAGCCAGCGCATCGTACTCGGCCTTGGCCTGCTCGTAAGCGAGTCTGCTTTGATCCCGATGGCTTTCGCTGACGATGTTGTCCTTGCTCAATTGAAGGTCCCGTTCGTACTCCTTACCGGCCGCCTCGTAGGCCGCCCTGACCTTTGTGAGCAGGTCTCCGCCTCCGAGATCCTTTGAGGAGATCGTCGCGATGAGCGAGCCTTTGTCCACAGCCGAACCCTCGGTCAATTTTCCGAAACTGATGATTCCGGAACTCCTCGCCACGACTGTCATCTCGTCCCCGACCGCCGGGAGAATCTGCCCGCTCGTACGGATAACCTCGTTGAATTTCCCCGCGGCCACGGTGTCCACGGTGATTCCGAACGTCTTCTGACGCTCAAGGCTGACCTCGATCTCGCCCTCGTGACTGTGACCTTCGTGACCGGCGTGTTCGTCAGCCTCGCCGTGGTCGTGGTCTCCATGGGTGGTGTGGTTGTGGCTTTCACAGGCTTCGCGGCTGTGATCATGTCCCTCATTATGGGAATGGTTTCCGCATCCGGCCAGTATGGCGCATGATGCCATCAATATCAGTATTATTGTTCTTTGTGTCATGTGTTTTACAAATGGCTAATAATCAACATTGTGCAAAAAGGTCCCACTCTTTTGTGACTGGCAGGATTTTGCAGATCGGTAATATTCAGGAATATGCAGTTTGCGCCACTTCCGGTAATCGCACTTTTTGGAGCCGCAGTCTGGCGCAAACTTTCAATACAGCCCGAAGTGCTTGTCCTGATGATTATTATGCCGACACGGGAGGGGCGTTGGGAGCCGCTGGAGAGACCGGCGGCGGTACGGTTGAAGGGATGGGATCTCCGGAAGCATGGTCGAAGACGGCGCTTTCGAGATTTTTTGTCAATAAGTTGGAAAGAATCGCAAGAATCGGGAATATGTTGCCCGTGTCGATGCCGAAGTCCCGGTGGTCGATGTGCAGCCTTTCCGACGGACAGTACTGCTTGTGCGCCACACAATGGCTTTCGTCCTGGTCGTGATTGGCGTCCGAATGGCGTGTGTGCTCGTCGTCGCTGCATCCGTCCATCCCGCAGACCTCCTCCACGATGCAGATCATGGTCTGATGATGGTGGTGCGGCAGCACAGTGGTCAGCATCACCATCATCATCGCCAGAAAAATCGGCACTATGGACAATTTCCTCAGCATGATTGTAGCTCTGTCAATCATGCAAAGATAGCAATTAATCTGGGATTATTGATTCCCGGCCAGATATTCATCGATGGCGGCGGCGGCTTTGCGTCCGGCACCCATAGCGAGGATGACTGTGGCGGCTCCGGTGACGGCGTCTCCGCCGGCAAAGATGCCTTTCCGGGTCGTGCGTCCGTCGGCATCGGCCTCAAGACCGCCGCGGCGTGTGGCCTGAAGTCCCTCGGTAGTGTTGACTATCAGCGGATTCGGAGCCGTTCCAAGAGCCATGATCACGGTCTCTGTCTGAATCTCGAACTCGGAACCAGGGATCGGGACAGGGGAGCGGCGGCCGCTTGCGTCCGGCTCGCCGAGTTCCATTCTGATGCATCTGATCGCCCTTACCCAGCCCTTATCGTCACCGAGAATCTCGACAGGATTGGTCAGCATCTGAAAGTCTATGCCTTCCTCTTTGGCGTGATGAACCTCCTCCTTTCTGGCCGGGAGTTCGTTCTCGGTGCGGCGATAGACGATGGTCGTGTCGGCTCCAAGCCTCAGGGCTGTCCTTGCGGCATCCATCGCTACGTTTCCGCCTCCGACCACGCAGCATTTCTTTCCGGCGTGTATCGGAGTCAGATAGTCCTCACGGAAAGCCTTCATCAGGTTGTTTCTCGTCAGGAATTCGTTGGCGGAGAACACTCCGTTCAGATTCTCGCCCGGGATGCCCATGAACTTCGGCAGACCGGCTCCGGTGCCGACGAACACGGCCTTGAAGCCTTCCTTGTCCATCAGATGGTCGATAGTGACGGTTCTGCCGACAATCACGTCGGTCTCGATCTTGACCCCAAGAGCCCTGACGGAGTCGATCTCCCGCCTGAGAACCGTGTCCTTGGGAAGTCTGAACTCCGGGATGCCATATTCAAGAACTCCTCCGGCTTTGTGAAGAGCCTCGAAGATCGTGACATCGTAGCCTTTTTTTGCGAGGTCGGAGGCGCAGGCAAGACCTGCGGGGCCTGAACCGATGATAGCCACCTTGGCGCCGCCGGTCACTTCGACAGGCTCGGCGACCGCTTTTGTTCCCGCCGAGTGGTCGGCGACAAACCTTTCCAGCTTGCCGATGGCCACAGGCTCACCCTTGACCCCGAGGATGCAGCTGCCCTCGCACTGGCTTTCCTGCGGGCAGACACGTCCGCAGACCGCCGGCAGCGATGAATCCTCGGCGATGACCACCGCGGCGCCGTCGATGTCCCCGGTGGCAACCTTGGCGATGAAATCCGGAATCTTCACGCTGACAGGACAGGCCTGAACGCAGCGCGGATTCCTGCAATGAAGGCAGCGCGACGCCTCTGTCGTGGCCTCCTCAAGATTGTAGCCGTAGCAGACTTCCTCGAAATTATGCGCGCGTACCTTAGGATCCTGCTCGCGGACCGGTACTCTTGGTATTCTCTGTGCCATCATATTCCCAATTTAGATTTAACCTCGGCCTCTTCGGTCCTGTACTGTCCGAGGCGCCTCATCGCCTCGTCGAAATCGACATCATAGCCGTTGAACTCCGGCCCGTCCACGCAGGCGAACCTCACCTTTCCGGCCACGGTCACGCGGCATGCTCCGCACATTCCCGTCCCGTCCACCATCAGCATGTTGAGGCTCACATCCTCCGGGATGCCGAGCTTACGGCAGGTGAGCGTGCAGAACTTCATCATGACCATAGGACCGATCGAGACCGCCTGGGTGTATTTCTTACCCTCGCCGACCAGTTTCTCAAGCAGTCCGGTGACCATCCCGTGAAAGCCTTCCGAACCGTCGTCGGTGCAGAGGTAGAGGTTGTCGCATGCGGAGGCGAGCTCCTTCTTGTAGATCAGCAGATCCTTTGTCTTCGCTCCGATGATGACATCCACGGCTACGCCTCTCTCGTGCAGCCATTTCGCCTGCGGATAGACGGGAGCGGTACCGACACCGCCGGCGATGAATATGTACCTTTGCCCCTTCAGTTCATCTTCCGTCCTGTCAACGAAAGCGGAAGGATTCCCCAAAGGCCCGACGACATCGCAGAAGAACTCGCCCTCGGCCTTGGAGATGATCGCGGCGGACGACGCTCCGATGAGCTGGGTGACGATGGTCACCGTGCCGGTCTCCCTGTTGTAGTCGCTGATTGTAAGCGGTATCCGTTCACCTTTTTCATCGGAGCGGACGATGAGGAACTGCCCCGGCTTAGCGGCCTCGGCAATCCTTGGAGCCGACATCACCATCCTGCAGATGTTCGGAGTCAGCATCTCTCTTTCAAGAATCTTGAACATAAGCTTTATTAATAGCGTTATAAATATGCAGTCGGCAAATGTAGGCATTTAAGTCGATATTGCCAATTATTCCGGAAGATCCTGATCCGGAAGAATCCTTCTATCATGATGGGCCGCCTGACCCGACGCTTCCTCTGTGAATGCATCCTAAAATTTTTAGGAATAACGGAAGTTTTTGCCTACTTTTGTGGCGGTGGGATCCGGAACCGATGTTACATTCCGGGTCTTTCCGCTTTTATGATAAATTGTTATGAAGAGGATTCTTGCCGCTCTGCTGCTGATGGCAGCTGTTTCATTAGAAGCCAGACTTGACGCTCAGATCGTCTTGTCCGGCGATATATTCGGGCGCACATCGTTCAAGGTGACCGCGGAGGTCAGGGACTCCGTTACCAAGGATCCCATCGCTTTCGCCTCAGCCTATCTGAGGCATCCCAAGGACACGGTCATCACCAGCTTCGCCCTGACGGACACCTTGGGCAAGGCGACGTTGAAGGACGTGGCGAAGGGCGAACATTTGCTTTGCATTGAATATCTTGGTTACAAGCCGGTCTATAAGAGAATATACGTACGTTCCGGAGACTATGACGCCAAGGTCATCCTTATGCGGCCTGACGAGAAGGTGCTGAAAGCCGCGAAGGTCTCTGCGGTCGGCGTTCCGATGGAGATAAAGGGAGACACGGTTGTTTACAACGCATCATCTTTCAGGGTGATGTCCAATGACAATCTGGCTGATCTTCTGAAAAAGATGCCCGGCGTGGAGGTCGGCGAGGACGGAACGGTCAAGGTAGGCGGCAAGGAGGTAAGCAAGATCACGGTCGGTGGGAGAACATTCTTCCTTGGAGACAACAAGGCCACGCTTGACAATCTTCCGGCCAAGATCGTGGACAAGGTCAAGGTCATTGACAAGGAATCCGAATCCGCGGAGTTCACCGGCATCAAAGGTGATAAGGAAAAGGTGATGGACGTGGAGTTGAAGGAGGAATACAAGAGCGGATGGTTCGGCAATGTCAAGCTGTCAGGCGGGACAACGGCTTCCGGCAAGGACAACAGCGGATTCAAGGAGAGAAAGGATCTGCTGTTCAGCGGCTCTGGCATGGTCTCGGTTTACGGGGACAAAAACCAGCTTACATCCATCGCCAACGGCTACAACTTTTTTGCCCCGGGATCCGGAATGGCCGTTTTTTACGATGGCAGCGAAAGCGAGATCCCGTCATTGTCCTACAATGGAATGCATGACAGATGGCAGGTCGGCACAAACCTGAATTCCGATGCCGTGAAGGGCTTTGAAACGAACGCATCAGCGGTCTATTCGTCCGAGAGCATGGACAAGCACTCCAGAACCGACCGCACGACTTTCAAGGAGGGAGAGGACAATCTCTTTGACACGGCTGAAAGTTTCGAGGACGGATCTTTGGACAAATTCACTGTCAGGACTGAATTCAGAAAGAAAGACAGGAGGAAGACCACGCTTTACTTCAGTCCGTACCTGTCCTGGTATGACTATGCTGTCAACGTCATCGAAAACACACGCTCGGATTCCGGAAGCGAGGAGAAGAACCGTTCGGAATCATATTCATTCACCGGAAAGAGCGGAGTGACGACAGGAGGATATCTGAGCGCGGGAGTCAAGAAACTCGGGAAGGACAGGAGGGCTCTGACCCTTGACCTCGATTACACCTTGAGCTCGAACGACGGGAATTCCGTCGAGAAATCCACCACCACATTCGCCGGAACCGGCGTACAGGACATCCGTGACCTGCATTACGACAAGGACGGCAGCTACAGCGACATCGGTGCTTCAGTCAGCTACGTGGAGCCGTTCGGCGAGGCGTGGGCGGTTTCCTCCAGATTGAGTTCGCGTCACAGCGTGAGGAAGATGACCAGCGACGCGGCCAACGCTGACGGGTCGGCCAATGACTACTATTCCTCAGTCTCTGACAACTATTATTTTTCCAATGAGGGACAGATTCTTGCCCAGTACAACAAAGGCAAGACAAATCTGCAGTTTGGCGGGCAGGTCAGGCTCTACCAGAACGAGAACTACGCCCGTTCTTTCGGGTTGGACACCAGAACAGGTGTGGACGAATGGCAGACAACCTGGTCTCCTTTCGTCAACGTGAGGTGGTCCGACAAAAGCAGCAACGTCTATTTCAGGCTTTCCAGCATGACGGCGAGACCTTCGGTCGCCAGCATAGCGCCGACTTTCAACATTGTCAATCCGACAAGAATCACTGCGGGGAACATTTACCTTAAGCCGGTCACCACCGAATCAGCGACCACTACCTTCAGGGCCACTTGGGGAAAGGTCAGGTTCAACGGGTGGATCTTCGGGGATTGGTCGTCCAATTCGCAGGTGTCCGCGATCTGGTTTGACGACAACAGTGTCAGATACTCCGTTCCGGTGAACACCAGGAAGCCATCCTACAGCGGCAGCGGTGACTTCAGTCTCTTCGCTCCGTTGACCAAGGACGGTAAGTTGCAATTCTCTCTTTCGGGCGGAATCGCGGTCGGCAGATCCGTAAGTTACCAGAGCAAAGGTACGCTGGAGGGGATAGACCTTGACTCCTTTGACTACTCCGCGTTCATGGACGGTTTCTGGGGCGACGCTTCCGGTGACCGTTTCTACTCCGGCCAAAGCGGATTCCGGGAAAGTACGACCCGGAGCCTCAAGACCAATCTGAGCATTGGACTGACTCTGAACCTTGAGCGTTTCTCGCTGAGTCTCGGCCCCGTGGTCAATAACTCAAGATCCCGGTACTCTCTGGACTCTAAGGCGGACACGGATGTCTGGGAGACGTTCCTGTCCGTGCGCCCGTCCTACTCGTTGCCGCACGACTTTGAGTTTTCCTCGGATTTTTCCTATGTGATCCAGAGGGGCTACGGCTCAGGTTATGATGACGACTATGCCCGGTGGAGCCTCAGTGTCGGAAAGAACATCAAGTCTTTCAACATCTCACTTTCCGCCCAGGATCTGTTTGACAGCGCCAAGTCCTTAAGGCGCGCGGTTCAGGACGACTACGTTCAGAATTCCTACACCAACGTGCTTGGCCGCAGGATAGTTCTCTCATTAACCTGGAACTTCGGCAAAATGGACGCCTCCAAGAGCGGAGCCGCCCAGAATGCCCTCTGGAAAATGGCGTACTGATCACCAGGAAGCTTCTAAAGCAGATGCCCGAGGAAACTGGCCTTGTCGGCGTCGGACATCCCGCGCCTACGGGCATATTCGTCAACCGCTTCCCGGCTGACGTGGCGGATTTCGGGGTAGTAGGCCTCGGGATGAATGAATATGAGTCCGCAGATGCTGGCATCCGGAAGCATGGCGCAGCTGTCCAGCAGCGTGATGCCAAGTTTCTCCGACTCGGGAAGCAATTTAAGAATATCCCGTTTCAGCGTGTGGTCTGGGCAGCTTGAATACCCCGCCGCAGGCTTGATGACCTTCGCCTCGCCGAATCCTTCCGGCAATTCTTCATGAATATGTCCGCTCAACCACTCGGAAGCGGCCTCGGCAAGAGTCAACCGCACAGCCCTTGCCAGCATCGGTCCGTATTCCGCACCGCAGGCCGGGCAGTCGCAGCCGGACGGATGCGTTTCAGCGCGTACCGAAACCGCGAACATCCCCATCGGTGAGTCAAACCCATATTCCTTCGGCGGGACGAAATCGGCCAGCGACCGTCCTCCATCCTGCCTGAACATCGGCAGACGGAAATCCTTGGAGACTATGTCGTCCCCTTCGTTGCAGCAAGAGTCGAATCTTGCGCAAAGCGTTATCACACAGGAATTTTCGGCTTTTAACCTGTCAATCTCCCCAAGCGCATCGCCGCGAAGTTTCCGCAGTTCCTCGTGGCCGTGACCCGCCTTGATTCCCCAGACGGCGGCGAAAAGATTCCAGTCGAAGAACGGAAACACCTCATCTATTGTCAGCTCCCTTGCCGGGATGTTCTCAAACGGCTGCCCCTTGATGAAACTGGAAGCCGGGAAGGGCTTGATCTCAGGCTTGGGCATTTTCTTTTGCGAAGACTGGAGATAAAGTTCACGAAGACACTCCTGTCTCTGATGTTCATCGGCCTCTGTTCCTTTCCTGTCCGTGATCAGTCTGTTGGCAAGAACCGCGCTTGCGGAAGCGTCCTGTGCATAGAACACGTGGCCGTAAAGCGGAGCCAGTTTGACCGCCGTGTGGAGCGCAGATGCCGCCGCACCGCCCACAAGCAGGGGAGTGTCCATTCTTCTTGCAGTCATCTCCTTGCAGATCTCCTCCATCTGGTAGAGCGACGGCGTGATCAGCCCGCTGACTCCGACAAGGTCGGCGGAAGTCTCGGCGGCCTTCTCAAGAATCGTCTCCTTTGGCACCATCACCCCGAGATCCACAATATTGAACCCGTTGCAGCCCAGCACGATTTCCGTGATGTTCTTCCCGATGTCGTGGACGTCTCCCTTGACGGTGGCGAACACGATCAGAGGCTTTTTCACCTCCGATTCTCCGGCTCCTTCCTCAATGTAAGGCTGCAGCAGAGCCACAGCGTTCTTCATGGTCCTGGCCGACTTCACAACCTGCGGCAGGAACATCTTTCCGGCCCCGAACAGCTCTCCGACCCGAGCCATCCCGCTCATCAGCGGCCCGTCGATGATCTCCACGGGTTCAGCGTACTTTCCGAGGCACTCGTCTATGTCCCTCTCCAGTCCCGTTGAGTCGCCTTTGACCAACGCCTTGATCAATCTCTCCTCCACGGTCGCTTCGGCAGGCTCAGCGACAGGATCGCAGGTCGCCTCCGGCTCTTCAGGGCGCTTTCCGGCCCCGGCGGCATCCTTCTCCTCCATAATGCGCGAAGCCTTGTCAATCAACCTCTCGGTAGCCTCTGCATCAGTGTCTAGAATCACATCCTCCACGCACCGAAGCAGTTCCGGTTCGATCTCGTCGTAGATCTTCAGCATTCCCGGATTCACGATCCCCATGTCCAGCCCCGCCTTGACCGCATGATAGAGGAACACCGAATGCATGGCCTCACGAACCGTATTGTTCCCCCTGAACGAGAACGAAAGATTGGAAATGCCCCCTGAAGTCCTGCATCCGGGAAGATTCTCTTTGATCCACCGGACAGCCTCGATAAAATCGATCCCGTACCTCGAATGCTCCGGAATCCCCGTTCCTACGGGCAGCACATTCACATCGAATATTATGTCGCACGGCCGAATCCCGACTTTTTCCGTCAGCAATGAATATGCCCGCCTGCAGATTTCCACTTTCCTGTCGTAAGTGGTGGCCTGCCCTTTCTCATCGAAGGCAATCACGATGATCGACGCACCCAACGTCTTGATTTCACGGGCCTTCTCGATGAAGACATCCTCTCCTTCTTTAAGGGAAATGGAATTCACGATGCACTTACCCTGGGCGTTCTTAAGCCCTGTCACCAGCGTCTCCCAGTGCGAGGAGTCAATCATTATCGCAGCCTTGGCCACTGCCGGGTCATTGGACACATGACGCAGAAACCTCTCCATCTCCAACCTGGAGTCCAGCATGGAGTCATCCATGTTGACATCAATGATGCCGGCTCCGTTCTCGATCTGCCGCGCCGCGGTTTGAAGTCCTGTCTCGTGGTCCCCGGCGGCTATAAGTCTTGCGAACTTGCGCGACCCGGCCACATTGGTCCTTTCCCCGACATTCGTGAAGTTGTTCCTCCTGTCAACCGACACGCTCTCCAGTCCGCTGACATATAGTACATCATCCGGTTCAGGAATCGTTCTAGGAGATATTCCTTTGACCGCCTTGGCCACCGCCTTGATGTGCTGCGGAGTCGTGCCGCAGCATCCTCCCGCGATATTCACGGATCCGGCCACCGCCATTTTCCTGAGGGATTCCGCCATCCGGCCAGGTGTTTCGTCATATTCACCCATCTCGTCAGGCAGTCCGGCGTTAGGGTAGCAGCTCACAGCGCAGGTGGCAAATGAGGCTACATCGGCGATCAGCGGAATCATCTCCTCAGCCCCGAGCGAACAATTCAGCCCGAATGATAGCGGATTGCAATGCTGGATCGAGCGGAAGAACGCCTCCATCGTCTGCCCGGTCAAGGTTCGTCCACTCTTGTCACTCATTGAGGCTGAGATCATGACAGGAATCCCCTTGGCTTCTTGAATATGCCCGAGCGCATACAGCGCCGCTTTTGTGTTCAACGCGTCGAAGCAGGTCTCAAACAGAAGCAGATCCACTCCACCGCAGACCAACCCTCTTATCTGCACCTCAAAGGCCTCCGCCATCTCGTCGAATGAATATGGCCGGAAAACCGGATCGCTGATGTTCTGGGCAAGGGATAAAGACTTGCTTGTCGGCCCGACACTTCCGGCAACCCAGACCTTGCGAGGCGCTTCCCCGGCCGCTTTGCGCGCTATCCGCGCGGCCGCCTCCGCCATCTGTCCGGCTTTGTCCGAGAGATTATATTCGGATTGCGAAATGCTGTTGGCGCTGAATGAGTTGGTGGTGATTATGTCAGCCCCGGCTTCAATATATTCAGAATGAATCCCGCCGATGGTTTCCGGATCGGTGAGGTTGAATGACTCGCTGTTGCCCTGAAGACCTTTGCATTGAAGCATCGTACCCATCGCACCGTCGAGGATGAGGATCCGTCGGGAAAGTTCTGTCCTGATGTCGTGCATCGCTTCGGTATAGTCATTGATTGTCTAAAAACATTCACGGAGGATCCCGATGATGTTGGAGGACTTGCCCATCGTGTAGAAGTGGACTCCGGGAACTCCGTGAGCCAGAAGGTCTTTGCACTGGGCGGCCGTCCATTCCTGTCCGATCTGATAGACGGCTTCCCTGTCATCCTCATGAGCGGAGATCTCGCTTGTGAGTTCAAAGGGAATGTCGATGGAGAAAGACTCTGGTAGCAGTCTGACCTGTCTCGGAGTCGAGATCGGTTTCAGTCCAGGGATGATCGGAACGGTGATCCCGGCTTTCCCGCATCTGTCCACAAAACGGTAGAAAACATTGTTGTCGAAGAACATCTGGGTCGTGATGTAGTCGGCTCCGGCATCTACCTTGCGCTTGAGGCAGGCTATGTCCTCGTCCATGTTGGCGGCCTCGAAATGCTTTTCCGGGTAGCCTCCGACACCTATCCTGAAGAAGCCCTCGCAACCGTTCCCCTTTTCGAAACGCCGGATCGCCCCGACCAGTTCGTTGGCGTGGTTGTAGCCTCCCGGGACAGGGGAGAAGCGTTTCTCGCCTATGAGGCAGTCACCACGCAGCGCCAGCACATTTGAGATTCCCATGAACTTGAAGTCCGCCAGCTGGAATTCGATCTGTTCCGCGCTCAGTCCTCCGCAGATGAGATGTGGCACCACGTTGACCTTGAATTCGGACTGGATGGCTCCGCAGACAGCGGTCTCGCTGACCCGCCGGCGGACAAGACGCTTTCGGTAAGAGCCGTCAGGTTGCTCCTCAAAGACTTCCTCGTCTCTATGGCAGGTGACGTTTATGTACTTGGGATTGAACTCGATGAACGGCCTGATGTCGTTCATCAACTCGTCCTTTGTCATCCCTTTCAGGGGCGGGACGATCTCAAGGGATGGGTATTGTTTCATCTGTTGTCGTTCGTTTAGCTTGTCTCTATTGTTCCGGATGTTTTATCTCAACCACGGTCAGCACATCTCCCTCGACCTTGAATCTCACATCCATGTCATTGAATGTCATTCCGTACACCTTGTCCGGGTCGTTCTGGTACCGTGGCCTCGGATCCTGCGTCAGCACTTCTTTCAGTGTGGCCAGATCTGCTTTTGACCATCCGGTCACTTCGACAGGCTCAGTGGCCGAAGGATCGAACACGACCTTCAGCGGCCTCCATTCCTTGTCATCGACAAATCCCGAAGCCGCTTCCGGATGACAGTCCGCATAAGTGACATAAGGCTTGATGTCGTAAACAGGTGTCCCGTCCATCAGATCCGCCCCAAGCACATTGATCATGGGACCGACCGGCTTCCCGTCCGCGTCCTTGGCATCATATTCAATGGACTCGATCCTGACTGACGACAGTCCGAGTCCGTTCGGTCGGAAAGGGGAGCGGCTGGCGAAGACCCCGATCCGCTCGTTTCCGCCCAGTCTCGGCGGCCTCACAGTCGCCTGGAACGCGGCTTGCGGTCGCTGAGCCTGTCGAAGCGATCGAGCCGATGTCTTGTGCGCTTCGACAGACTCAGCGACTGGACAAGGCTTGTTCCCGGAGAATCCCCAGATCAGCCAGATGTAGTCAAAGCCTTCAAGCCCCCGCACCGCATCGGCGCTGCGGAATCCCGGCTCGAACACGATCCTGCCTTTCAGCCCGGGAACCAGCCCGGCCTGACGCGGAATCCCGAACTTGGTCCTGAACGGAGACCTGAAGCGGGCCACCGGCTCAATGAACATGGGTCACCTGATCCCACTTGAGGGCATCCTCGTTCTGCGGCTTGCGGAGGTCGGCAGGATGGCCGACCGCGATCAGGCACAGAACCGAATATCCCGCCGGGATGTTCAGAATCTCCTTGACCTTTTGCTCCGCGGTGACTCCGGCCTCAACGCTTTCGCTTCCTCTGATCTGGCACCAGCATGTGCCGAGACCGAGATCCTCGGCCTGGTACTGCATCGTGACCGCCGCGATGGAACAGTCCTCAATCCACTTTGACTGCTCCTCAGGCTCTCCGAGCACTGCAATCACAACCGGGGCTCCGCCGATGAACTCCGATCCGGCAGGTCTGATCAAGGAGAGTTCCTTGATCTTCTCCTTGCTGTCGGTGACCACGAATCTCCATTTCCTGAGGCCCATAGCCGTAGGTGCCATGAGGGCGGCCCTGAGGACGGTTCTGACCTCATCATCTCCAACAGGAGCGCCGGTGTAAGTCCTGTGGCTTCTGCGCTCCCGCACAAGTTCGCTGAAAGAATCCATATTCATTTTCCTCCTTTGACGCAAATTTACAATTATTCTCCGGTAAGACGAACGTTTTGCTGTGGACTTTTGACGGAACCGGCCACAGGAGCGGAGATTCCGAAGTGAGCATGTCTGTAAATTTTAAAACGTTTGATTTTATATTAAAAAATTACCAAAAATGGTGCGAACCGTTATAAAGTCTGACAAAAATCTTGTCATAATTGGGAAAATGTAATATATTTAGGGTCGCAATAAAGCCCTGTCAACAGATGGACAACAAGACAAATTCATCAGAAATTCCTCAGAAGGGGAACATTCTTATAATCAACACCGGCTCGACCACCACCAAGCTGGGCTATTTCTCGGACGGCGAAAGGGTGTTCGACACCAAGCTTGAACACACCGCCGAGGATGTCGCCAAGTATCCTTCCGTCATGGATCAGGAGGAGATGCGTCATCAGGCAATCAACGATTTCATGGCCTCCAAAGGCATTCCGCTTGAGGATGTGGACATCGTTATGGCGCGCGGCGGCCTCATCGTCCCTGTCATCACCGGAGTCTATAACGTGAATCAGGACATGCGCGATGTCCTTAAGAGCTGCCGCGACGGGAACCATGCCTGCAACCTGAGCGCGATCCTGGCCGATGATGTCGCCGATGAGATCAACCGGATCAGGGAGAAGAAGAACCTGGCACCCCGTTTCGGAAAATGTGTGGCCTACATAGCAGATCCTCCGATGGCGGACGAGATGCTTCCCGAGTGCAGAATGGGGGGGATCCCGGAGTTTTCCAGAAAGACCCTGTTCCACGCCCTCAATTCAAGGGCCATCGTGAGGCGGTACCTCCGCGAGCACGGACACAAGACCAATGACGTCACTGTCATAGTGGTTCACATGGGCGGCGGCGCGACCATCTCCCTGCACCGCAACGGAAAGGTGATCGACACCAACCACGGGCTCGGGGGCGACGGTCCCATCACTCCGGAGAGAGCCGGATGCTGTCCGCCGTTCGAGCTTATCGACATGTGTTTCAGCGGAAAGTACACAAAGGAGGAGATCAGGAAGAAACTGGTGGGCCGCGGAGGCGCCGTCGCGTATTTCGGGACGAACAGCATGCTGGATGTCGAGAATATGGCCAATGACGGCAATGAGCTTGCCCAAACTTTCCTCAAGGCATACGTTTTGAACATCTGCAAGTACATCGGCGCCATGTCTGCGACCGCCGACGGCAAGGTTGACGCCATTCTCCTCACGGGAGGCATAGCCCACAGCAGGATGCTGATGGACCGGATCAAGGCCAAGATAGGTTTCATCGCGCCCGTGGAGGTGTTCCCGGGAGAGGATGAGATCAACAGCCTTGCGGAGAACGGCTACATGATCCTTTCCGGCCAGACGAAGATCCACACCTATAATAAGGACAGAATCATTGAAGATTAAATAAATATAAGAGATGAAGAATATAGATTGGAACAAGTTGTCTTTCAGCTACACCCAGACCAGAGCCTTGGTGTACAGCCGTTGCATCGACGGCAAGTGGGAGACACCCGTTGTGACGGAGGATTTCAACATCTGCCTCAGCAGTTTCGCCGGGATATTCCATTACTCACCTTCCTGCTTCGAGGGATTGAAGGCTTTCCGTGGTGTTGACGGCCGGATCAGACTTTTCCGTCCGGACATGAACGCCAAGCGTATGGCCGGCAGCGCGGCTTATCTGGACATGCCTTACCCTTCCGAGGAGATGTTCATCAATATGTGCGTGCAGTGCGTGAAGGAGAACATTGACTATCTCCCTCCATACGAGGCAAGCGGAGCTTCCCTCTACCTGCGTCCTGTCCTGATGGGAATCAACCCTCAGCTGGGCATCCATTCGGCCCGGGACGTGATGTTCGCCGTGATGTGTTCTCCTGTCGGGACATATTCAGGTGCGAAGAGTCTTACTCCCGGTACGGCGGTCATTTCGAGAAACTACGACCGCGCGTCCGCTTTCGGTTCCGGCTGCCATAAGCTCGGCGCCAACTACGCGCAGTCTCTCCACGCCTACAACATCGCACACAGCGCCGGCTACAGGGAGCTTCTGTTTCTGGATTCGGCCACCAAGGCGACCATCGAGGAGTTCGGCTCATCCAACTTCTTCGCCATCAAGGGCAACACTTATGTGACACCTCGTTCCGGCAGCGTCCTTCCGTCGATCACCAACCACAGTCTCCGCGCTGTGGCCGCCGACATGGGAATGGATGTGGAGGTCCGTCCTGTCAAGGTTGAGGAACTGGAAGGGTTTGACGAGGTCAATTCCTGCGGAACGGCGGTGGTCATCACCCCGATCTGCACTATTGACGACAAGCCGGCGCTTGAGTGCGAGGATGTCACCCGCCGCTACAGGTTCGGCTCTCCGGACAAGTGCGGGGCGATCAGCGAGAAGCTCTACAACCGCATCATCGGCATTCAGAAGGGGCTTGAGGAGGACACTCATAACTGGTGCCTGTTCATCGATTAGGAGATGACAGGACTTGAGGCTATAGAAAAGATTCTTGTGGAAGGCGGGACCGATGAGGCGATCCGTCTGCTTGACGAATATGTTGCCTTGACTCCGGAGCCTTCCGACCGCGCCTACTACCTTCTGGGCAACGCCCACAGAAAGAAAGGGGACTGGCAGAAGGCCATCAACAACTATCTGGAGGCAATGGCGATAAATCCTGAGAGCCCGGCGGCGAATGCCTATGCGATAGCGAACGAGATCCTCGATTTCTACAATAAGGATATGTACAATCAATAAACATTAAGGTATTATGGCTAAAATGAAAGGGGCGACCGTCGTCGACACCGAGAGATGCAAGGGCTGCAATCTCTGCGTCATCGCCTGTCCGCTCGATGTCCTTGCTCTGACGACCAAGGAAGTGAACCGCAAGGGCTACAACTTCGCCCATGAGGTTCTTGCTGACACCTGCACGGGCTGCGCTTCCTGCGCCACAGTCTGCCCGGACGGGTGCATAACCGTTTACCGTCTTAAAACAGTCTAAGCTATGGCAGATCAGGAAATCACATTGATGAAGGGCAATGAGGCCATTGCCCATGCGGCGATCCGTTGTGGTTGCGACGGCTATTTCGGCTATCCTATCACCCCTCAGTCGGAGGTCCTTGAGACTCTGGCTGCCGAAAAGCCTTGGGAGACCACAGGAATGGTTGTCCTTCAGGCTGAGAGCGAGGTCTCGTCGATCAACATGGTCTATGGCGGAGCCTGCACAGGCAAGAGGGTGATGACTTCTTCCTCCAGCCCGGGTGTCAGTCTTATGCAGGAAGGATTGTCTTACATGGCTGGAGCCGAGCTCCCGGCCCTGGTCGTGGATGTCATGCGCGGCGGCCCTGGTCTCGGGACCATCCAGCCGAGTCAGGCGGACTATTTCCAGGCCTGCAAGGGCGGCGGTCACGGCGACTACCATCTGATCGTCCTCGCTCCGGCCTCGGTTCAGGAGATGGCCGACTTTGTGGACCTTTCCTTCGAGCTTGCGTTCCGTTACCGCAACCCGGCCATGATTCTTGCCGACGGCGCCATCGGGCAGATGATGGAGAAGGTTGTCCTTCCTCCGTTCAAGCCTCGCCGCACAGAGGAGGAGATCATCAGGGAATGCCCTTGGGCGACCATGGGACGTGTCGGCGGAAGGAAGCCGAACATCATCACCTCCCTTGAGCTCCGTTCCGAGGAGATGGAGATCATCAATCTCCGCATCCAGAAGAAGTACAGGGAGATCGAGGAAAAGGAAGTCCGTTTCGAGGAATATCTTCTTGAGGATGCCGAATATGCCATCGTGGCTTTCGGTTCCGCGGCCCGTATAGCGAAAAAGAGCATCGAGATAGCCCGCGGTCAGGGCATAAAGGTCGGTCTTCTGCGTCCGATCACACTCTGGCCTTTCCCTACGAAGGAGGTACAGAAACTTTCCGGGAAGGTGAAGGGAATCCTTTCACTGGAGATCAATGCCGGACAGATGGTCGAGGACATCCGCCTCGCTGTCGGGGGCAAGGTTCCTGTACGGCATTTCGGGCGTCTCGGAGGCATTATTCCGGATCCTGACGAGGTTGTTGACGCGCTTAAACGTCTTTTCTAAATCTGAAGACCATGACAAGAGAAGAAATAATTGAGAAAGGACAGGTTGTATATAAGAAACCTACCTTGCTGAACGACACTCCGATGCATTACTGTCCGGGCTGCAGCCACGGGGTCGTGCACAAGATAGTCTCCGAAGTGATCGAGGAGATGGGGATGACGGACAAGACGATCGCCATCTCTCCGGTGGGCTGCGCCGTGTTCGCCTACAAGTACATCGACGTTGATTGGCAGGAGGCCGCCCACGGAAGGGCCCCGGCGCTTGCCAGCGCGACAAAGCGTCTCTGGCCTGACAGGCTCGTGTTCACCTACCAGGGTGACGGAGACCTCGCCTGCATCGGCACCGCCGAGACGATCCACGCTCTGAACAGAGGCGAGAACATCACGATCATATTCATCAACAACGCCATCTACGGAATGACCGGTGGCCAGATGGCTCCTACGACCCTTCTGGGGATGAAGACCGCCACCTGCCCTTACGGCAGGGAGGTGTCGCTCCACGGCTATCCGCTGAAAGTCACCGAGATCGCCGCCACTCTTGAGGGTACCTGCTACGTGACCCGTCAGGCCGTCCACACCGTGGCCGCCATCAACCGTACCAAGAAGGCGATCAGAAAGGCGTTTGAATATTCGATGCAGGGCAAGGGCTCCAATCTCGTCGAGGTTGTCTCGACCTGCAACTCCGGTTGGAAGATGAGTCCGGAGAAGGCCAACAAGTGGATGGAGGAGAACATGTTCGCCTTCTACCAGCTTGGCGACCTCAAGGACAAGGGCGTTGAACTTTAAATCGACAAGGCTATGACAGATGAGATAATAATCGCAGGATTCGGAGGACAGGGTGTCCTCTCGATGGGTAAGATTCTGGCTTATGCCGGTCTGATGGAAGGCAAGGAAGTCACCTGGATGCCGGCCTACGGCCCGGAGCAGCGCGGAGGGACGGCGAACGTCACCGTGATTGTCAGCGACGATCCGGTCTCCTCTCCGATCCTTTCCAGCTACGACATCGCCATCGTGCTGAACCAGCCTTCGCTGGAGAAGTTCGAGCCTAAGGTGAAGCCGGGCGGAATCATCATCTACGACGGCTACGGGATCAACGAGCCTCCGACAAGGAAGGACATCACGGTCTATCGTATCGACGCGATGGATGCCGCGGCGGAGATGAACCTCATCAAGACGTTCAACATGATCGTGCTTGGAGGTCTTCTGAAGATCCGTCCGGTCGTGAAGATCGACAGCGTGCTTGCCGCCCTCAGGAAGACCCTACCGGAACGCCACCATCATCTTATCCCAAAGAACGAGGAGGCTATCCGGAAAGGAATGGAAATCATCAGGGAAGTATAGTGATCTCGGTAGCTGATAATAAGTTGCCTCCGATTATTCTTCACATGTTATTCCGTGTAGATCCAGTGGCGCAAATCATCGTAGGTTCTTCTGAACTTGATTGAAGCTACGCTTTCCGTGCTTATGCTGACGAGCCCGATTCCGCCCTCGACATTGTCGGGGAAGGAGACGGGTTCTGTCAGTGACATGTCTCCGTCCAGATAGTAGTAGATGCTGAACGCCTTCAGATAGTGGTACTCGTCCTTGGTGATTCCGCGGATGGTCACGCTGAACGTGCTCTCGGATTCCATGCGGTCGTAATCAAGAAGACCGTGCGGCCCGATGATGATGTCGCCGGCAGACACGCTGAACCCGATGCTGAAAGAGCCGTCGGAGAATTGCCTGTCCGAGAAGACTCTGAACGTGTTGTCGGATGCCCCCGCCAAGTCAAGTTCTTCGGCCGGAGCCCCGTCGTTCAGGATCGGATCGTTACCTTTGTCAAGGCTGACGAAACGGTAGTCCGTCGTCTCTTCCCAGGTCTTTGCGTCTTCCTGCCCGTTCGCATATCTGATCTTTCTGTCGATTATCGAACGTCCCGAGAGAATCCGGTAGAAGTTGTCCTCTCCGGAGATGTCCCTGCCTCTTACACGGATCCTGTAGATTGAAGTCCCGTAAGAATCCTTCTGAGACAGCGTGTCGGTTATGCTGAATTCAGGTGCCTTGGGGACAACCACTTCAGAATAAGCCTTGTAGGTCTCCCCGTCGGCTTCGGCTTCGGCCTCGATTCTCACAACGTCTCCGGGCTTGAAACCGGCCTTGAAGGAGTATCTGGTCTGTCTGGTCCTGCCGGCGGCGTATGGCCCGGCGGAATACGCTTCTTCATGATGCTCGTCCCTATAACTGTAGCCATAGAGATGCAGGTCATCTTTGATGAACAAGTTGTCGTCACGGTTGTCCAAAGTGCCGTCGGCCACAAAATCGCCGTTGACATAACACTTGACCGAACCCGATTGGATTTTCTCCACGTTCACGTCATTGCTTATCGCCAGATAGACAAGATGCAAGGTGTCTCCGACCGTCATCTGGGAGTTTACAATCAACTGTGGTTTGAGGTCTTTCAGGTTGAAATCAATATCCTTCGTGCATGCCACGGACAAGATGGCTACGGATATTATGCAGAGTAGTCTTTTCATCTTATTAGAAATTATATGTGTAACTGAATGACGGGATTACAGGTAGAATTGTGACCGATTTGAGTTTCGCCTTCCGGGTGTAGAGAATCGATCCGGAATCACTTTTCGTGTCTGACTTATAATAGACGAAGTTCGGATTCAGCCTGTTGTAGGCATTATAGACTCCGAAATTCCAGACGCTTTCGCCACGTTTCTTCCGTTTGTGGTAATTGACTCCGATGTTGAGTCTGTGGCTCGGGGGCAACCTGTAGTTGTTCCTGTGCGGAGCGTAATCGATCTGCGTGAACGTCCCATCCGGAAGCATCACGATGCTCTCCCTTTCAGGGATGGTCGTGGTGCCTCCTGTCGCGAAAGTCCATACCGCGCTGAGATCCCATTTCTTTCCGAGCTGCCGGTTCACCACGAGCGAGATGTTGTGTCTTCTGTCATAGCGGTACGGGTAGCGTTCTCCATTGTTGATCAGCCCGTTGGAGAAGAGCCGGTCGCTTTTGGCGAGAGTATAGCCAAGCCATCCTGTTGTCTTGCCCATGGTCTTCTGGATGAAGAACTCGACTCCATAGGCGCGGCCGTCTCCCATGACGACATTGTTCTCCCAGGACTGCGAAGTGGCGAGGAACGAGACACCGTCCTTATATTCAAGGACATTGTGCATGTCCTTCCAGTAGCCTTCGACGGAGAACTCCCAACCCGGCAGGCCGTTGTAATAAATGCCCAATGAATATTGATCCGTCGTAACCGGCTTGATGTTCTTGGTGATAGGCACCCAGAGATCGATAGGGAGGGTGATTTTTGACGAGGACAGCAGATGGACGTACTGCGCCATCCTTGAATATGCCGCCTTGGCGCTGATCCCTTTCCCGTAATCGAATTTCGCTGACATTCTCGGTTCCGGCGACCAGTAGGTCCTGCCGCCTGTGCGGAACACCGCAAGATGGATACCCGGATTGAGCGTCAACCGTCTGCATATCGTGAAATCATCCTCGATGTAGGCGGAGATCTCGTGTCCGAGACGGTCCTTTTCCTTGTTGTTGGAATATGTCGTGTCAGTCACCTGCCCATAGTGATTTTCTTTCTCTACTGTAGTGTAGGTTTCCGGGATGTAAATGTGGTTTACATATTCGCAGCCGAACTTGATGAGGTGTTCCGGGGCAGGTGTGTAGTCAAAGTCGATTTTGGCGGTGATGTCCTTTATTCCCGAGCCATAGTCGAACTTGTACGAGTAGTTTGAATTCTCGCTCTTTTCAGTTGAGTTGTAGCCCATCCGCATCCGGTATTCCGTGAAAGCCACCGTCGCGTTCGAGAACAGTCTGCCGTTGAACACGTGGTTCCACCTCGCCGAGGAGAGCAGGTTCCCCCATCTGATGTAGGTCTTGTCGTCAAACTCGCTTTTGTAGTCGGCTCCGTCAATGATGACATCGCCTTCATCTTCATTGTAGTAGAATATGTCCCGGCCGTAGTAGGCGTTGAGGAACAGCCTGTCCCTGTCGCTGAACCGGTGGGTCACCTTGCCGTTTAAGTCGAAGAAATAGTAGTTCGCAGGGATGTCGGCGGCCCTGAACAATCCGTCGAACAGGAAGGTGTGCATTCCTCTTGCGCTGATCGAATATGCCGTCTTTCCCTTGAAGATCGGGCCTTCGAGATGGAACTTGTCGCTGAGTACTCCCACACCGACCGTCCCATGCGTCTCCTGAAGGTTACCATCGTTAGTTCTGACATCGATGATGCTGGAGATTCTGCCGCCGTAACGCGCAGGGAACGAGCCTTTGTACAACGTGACTTTCTTCACGGCCTCCGGCTGGAAGATCGAGAACAGACCAAGCATGTGTTCGGTGTTGTAAAGCGAGATTCCGTCCAGAAGCAGCAGGTTTTCGTCCGGGCCACCCCCGCGCACGTATATTCCCGAAAAGCCTTCCGCTCCGCTCTGCACTCCCGGCATCAGCTGGATGGTCTTAAGGACATCGGCCTCGCCGAAGAGGACGGGGGTGTTCCGGATCATGTTCAAGGGAATCTCTATGGCGCTCATCTTCGTGGCCATGATTCCGGATTCCCTTTGCGCCGAGACAACCGCTTCCTTGAGCTCGGTGTTCGCCTTCAGGGCGACGTTGACGGTGGTGTCGCGCACAAGGTCGATTGTGACAGTCGCGTCATCATACCCGACGTAGGAATATTTCAACGTGACCTGCCTGCCTTGTGGAATCGTCAAGGTGTAGAATCCGTAGTCGTTTGTGGCCGCGCCGGCTCCATCAGAGAGCACACCTGCTCCGATCAGTGTCTCGCCGGAGGCCTTGTCCGTGATGTGTCCGCTCACGGTTACTTCCGTCCGCTTGCTCTGGGCGTGCAGGTTCCCGGTGAAGGACAACGCCAGCAGCCACATCGGAATTGCGGATGCGATCAGTCGGTTAAGATAATTCATAATCAAAAAAGTTTTGTCAATTGATTTCGGATCGTAAAATTGGCCATTTTTTTTGATTAAACCCCTATTTCAGAGGGGTTTTTCTTAAATTTGCAGTCATGCAAAGAAAAAATCTTTATATTCTTTTTGTTTTATTAGCCTTTGCCCTCGTCCTGATGTCACCGGGATGCAAGAGAGTGCGGGACAGTGAAACGGAGATGATTGAGGAGGTTAAGGATAGTCTTCCTCCTTTGGGCTTCTGGCCTGACTCGCTGGATCTTTCTGAAGAAAAAGTGCGGAACGGCGAGACATTCACCGGTCTTATGAACCGGCTGGGCCTGTCGATGAGCGATGCCGTGAGGATGGCTCAGGCCTGCGACACTGTCTTCGATGTCAGAAAGATGCGCGCAGGCAACAAGGTCCAGGCCTATTACCAGTTTGACACGAGCGGGACGGGCAGCACGGAAGGGCCGGCATTGAAGTATGTCGTGTACGAGCGGAACAAGATAGACAGGGTGGTCTTCCGTACCAGCGAGCCGTTCAAGGTCTGGAGGTGGGCCAAGCCTGTCGAAAGCACAAGGGAATATGCCGACGTGACGATCAGATCCTCCCTTTGGAATGACATGCTGGCTGCAGGGCAGTCTCCTCAGTTGATTGTGCCGCTTTCGGAGATTTATGCCTGGTCGGTGGACTTCTTCGGCCTCCAGCCGGGCGACCGTTTCAGGGTGCTGTACGAGCAAAGGAAATGTGATGATGAGATAATCGCCGTTGACACAATCTATTACGCTGAGTTCATCCGGGACGGGAAGATGATTCCGGCGATCATGTTTGATCAGGGGGATCATGGTAACCTTTACTGGAACGAGAAAGGGGAGAGTCTGCGTAAGGCATTTCTCAAGGCTCCTCTGAAGTTCACAAGAATCAGTTCAGGATTCTCCTACAACAGAAAGCATCCGGTCACGGGCCGTGTAAGGCCTCACACCGCCGTGGACTATGCCGCCCCGGTCGGGACTCCAGTGCAGACAATCGGCGACGGAACCGTTGTGAGCGCAGGTTGGACGAACGGCGGCGGGAACACTGTCAAGATCAGACATAATTCAGTTTATACCACGTCCTACATGCATCTTTCCCGTTATGGAAAAGGCATAAAGGCGGGGGTGAGAGTCCGTCAGGGGGACGTGATCGGCTATGTGGGCTCCACGGGTCTCTCGACCGGCCCTCATCTTGATTTCCGTGTCTGGAGGAACGGCTCGGCGATCAATCCTTTGAAGATGGAGTCTCCGCCATCGGAGCCGATCAGGCCGGAGAACATGCCGGCTCTTGACTCGACTTTCAGGCACTACAGGCTAATGATTGACACACTGAAAGTAAGAGATTGACAATTTTAAACTCTTGTTAAAGTAATGCTCAAGATGAAAAAGAATATTTATCTATTGCCCCTTGCCGCCGCGCTGCTGTTTGTCCAGGGCTGCGGGCAACATCAGGCATCTTCCGTTTCTCCGGCCATCGACCGTGACCCGGAGATAGAAGCCAAGGTCGAGAAAATTCTGAAAGGGATGGATCTCACCGAAAAGGTGGGGCAGATGGTTCAGCTGACATCATCGACCGTCACGGCGGGGGATGGAGTGGCCCTTGATCCGGAGAAACTCCGGAAAGTCATCGGCGAGATGAAGGTTGGGTCGATCCTGAACACTTTCGGTGATGTCTCTCAGTCCAGTGAGTTGACGGCCCGGCTGGTCGGAGAGATCCAGAAAAAGTCTATGGAGGAGATCGGAATCCCTTGCATCTATGGCCTCGATATGATCCACGGCGCAAGTTACCTCTCGGACGGAACCTTCTTTCCGCAGGAGATAAACCTTGCCGCGACCTTCAATCGGGAATATGCCCGCGCGATGGGCGAGGCGATGGCCTACGAGACCCGCGCCGCGATGGTGCCGTGGGTGTTCTCCCCGGTGATGGATCTCGGCCGCAATCCGGTCTGGCCGCGTCAGTGGGAGAGTTTCGGAGAGGATCCTTACCTTAACGCCGAGATGGCCGTGGCCGAGACCAAGGCACTTCAGGGAGAAGATCCGAATCATATTGATGACACGCATGTGGCCGTCAGCATAAAGCATTTCATGGCCTATGGTGTGCCGGTTTCGGGCAAGGACAGGACTCCGGCCATTGTTCCCGAGAGCGAGTTGAGGGAGAAGTTCTTCCGCCCGTTCAAGGATTGTCTTCAGGCCGGGGCCTTGACGATGATGGTCAATTCGGCCTCTATCAATGGAATCCCTACGCACGCCAATTCCGAACTGCTGACAGGCTGGGTGAAGGAAGGTCTTGGCTGGGATGGAATGATTGTCACGGACTGGGCTGACATCAACAATCTCTTTGAGAGGGATCATGTTGCCAGGGACAGAAAGGAAGCCTTGGCGATGGGTGTCAACGCCGGGATCGACATGATCATGGATCCTTACGACCCGTCCTGCTGCACCGACCTGAAGGAAGTTGTGGAGGCCGGGTTGGTTCCGATGTCCAGAATCGATGACGCTGTCCGCAGGATCCTCCGCCTGAAGTTCCGCCTGGGGCTTTTTGACAATCCGGTCTGGGATGTCAGCGGCTATGACAGGTTCGGCTGCAAGGAGTTTCAGGATGCATCCTATGCCGCCGCCGTCGAGTCCGAGGTCCTTCTCAAGAATGAAGGCAACATCCTTCCTTTGGAATATGGCAAGAAAATCCTTGTGACAGGTCCTAATGCAAACTCTATGAGGGCTTTGAACGGAGGCTGGTCTTACACCTGGCAGGGTGATGCCGACCGCTTCGCCGCTGACTGCAACACGATTTATGAGGCTTTGGCCCAGAAATTCGGAGAACGCAATGTCGTCTATGAGCCGGGCGTGACCTACGATGAGACCGACCGCCTGTCAACCGGGGCCTGGCAGAAAGAGAACGCTCCTCAGATCGCCAAGGCTGTGGCCGCCGCCTCAAGGGCCGATGTGATTGTGGCCTGTGTGGGTGAGAACAGCTATTGCGAGACTCCCGGCAACATCGATGACCTCAATCTTTCCGGGAACCAGAAGGAACTGGTCAGGGCTTTGTCCAAGACCGGCAAACCGATAGTCCTTGTGCTGAATGAGGGCCGTCCGAGGGTCCTTCGGGAGATCGAGCCGCTTGCGAAGGCTGTCATAGATGTGATGCTTCCGGGGAACTACGGAGGTGACGCCCTTGCGGCCCTGATGTCAGGGGAGGAGAATTTCAGCGGGAAACTGCCGTTCACCTATCCTAAGTACGTCAATTCGCTCCACACCTACGACCACAAAGTCAGCGAGAGCCGTGAGACAATGGCCGGGGTGTACAACTACGACGCCATCATGGATGTCCAGTGGCCATTCGGCTACGGACTCAGCTACACCGTTTTTGAATATTCAGACTTCAAATGTCTGAACGGCCCGGAGTTTGCCGCCGGGGATGACCTCAGATTCGAGATCACGGTCAGGAACTCCGGCTCGCACAACGGCAAGGAGGCTGTCCTGCTCTATTCAAGTGACATTGTCGCCAGTTTGATTCCTGATGTGAAGCGTCTGCGTGAGTTCACCAAGGTTGAGCTTGCGCCGGGGGAGAGCAGGGTAGTTTCGCTGACCGTTCCTGCCTATGAACTGGCTTTTGTCGGCGCTGACGGGAAGTGGCGGCTGGAGGCCGGTGATTTCAGGATGAGCTGCGGCGGGCAGTCTCTGATGATCTCCTGCAAGGAGACCAAGGTCTGGGATTAATTATCCTCCGTGATGTTCACCAATGAGGTGGTGTCCCAGTTGAAGACATATTTCCTGTCACCTATCGGGAGCGTGATTTCAATGGAATCCGCTCCCTTTTTGTATTTGGCGTAGGCGTGTCCCTCAATGGCATGTCCCGGCTGGATGGTGCAGTCTCCGAGATAGCCGATGCAGCTGCGCTCGATCCGCGCCATGTCTTCGGACTCTTTGTCGGCGATCGCCATTGTGGCGATGAATCCGGCCTCTTCTATTGCCGTCCCTCCGAGATCCCTCAGCAGATCCTCGACCAGTGAATCCCTGTTGTCCGGATCCCCGCGTACAATAGCGGCCGTGACCAGTGTCACGAACAGTGTGCCTATTCCGATGCCGATGGTCTTGGCGGCCTTCCTGGCACCGATCCTGTTGAGGTAGCTCCTGTGCCGGAAAATTTTGACAGGACCCATCCTTGAGGCGGTGGAGGTGTTTCTGAAGTCGAATTCGACCGGTTTGCCGGAATTGTTCTGAATGTAAAGATCCAGGCGGTAGTACTGCCCGTAGTGCTTAAGATAGCGGACGTTCATCAGTACATCGAGCCCGTCGGCGGTGAAAACCTTCCAGATGTTCCCATCCCGGTCCATCTCCATCTTCGCGTTCCTGACGTATGGAGCGTCAGTCATTCTCACTGTCTTCAACCCTTGTTCGCATTCACTGAACAACGGCTGAAACCGGATCGTGTCCATTGCCGCTGTTTTCCGCAAAGTGTCCGGCTCTCTATCCTGGGCGAAGGACAGATTGCAAAGGCAGACAAAAAGGGCTGAAACTGCAACTGTCATCCGATGACGATGGTTAGCTTTCATGCAAGTATCGATTTGGTCACAAAAAGAATATGATGCAAAATACGGTCCAGAATGTCTTTCACTCTCGAACTTTCAGGCAAACCGGACAAACATCTTTTGAGAATTTGTTAAATTTGCATCTTGACAACCAGAAATAAAATGAGAATATTCAAAAGAATAATTTTGACGGCGGCGCTGTTTCTGGTCGCCGCGTTTTCCTCCCGGGCTGTTTTCAATGAGAAGGATCTGGCTCAGACGCTTCAGGTTCTGCGCTATGAGCTTCGCAAGGCATATTCCGAGATGGAGAGGAACCAGATGTCATTCGAGTTTCAGGATGACAGTCAGCATGAGGAGCTGGTGCATCTCATCCAGAGCTGCAACGAGCTGTCGCTGATGCTTTACTCGCAGAAGCAGGATTTCACGTTCGACCTCACCTACGCCTTGCAGCAGGTCACCGACCAGTACCACAACTTCACGCAGAGCCGCATGCCGTACGACAACATCATCTCCTACCTCAATGTGGAGATTGACCGGTACGACAGGCTGGTCATGGCTCTGAAGGTGCTCCCTCCTGAACTGGTCGAGTTGCCGGACAGCCTCGGAGGTCCGGCGCTGCTGGATTCTCTGGCATCGACGCTTCAGAGCCATCTTCTTCCGAACGACTCCTACACGTCCGCCCACTCGGACGATCCCGAGCATGCGGGACACAGTCATTTTGTCGGACCGGAAGAGGAACATGCGCACGATTCCTTCCATCTGGACAGTCTTTCGCAGGTGGCGAGGGACAGCTGCCTTTTCTATTCCACAAGGCTTCTGAAGATGTTCACGGACATCCGGGACCACATGATCGAGGACAATGACTACTACGAGACCACCGACAGGCGACTGAAAGAGGCTTACGACTATGCGCAGGACCGCTACAAGATGGTCCAGAAGAAGATATTCATCGAGGGACAGGACAATTACTGGAAGATCCTGACGAACTTGAAGTCATATTCGTCGAGAGCGGTGAAGGATTTCAATGACAAGTACGGCAGGGCTTATTTCACGGATGTGAAGAGTGAGTGGCGCGGCCCGATTGTCATCGGGTTCTCGTTCATGGTGCTGATCTACCTTGCGATCGCCACGCTGCTCAGCATGCTGACCGTCAAGATGCTGATGCGCCGTGTCAAGTTCTTCAGGACGGAGTGGTTCCTCAAGAGGGAGGCGGCCATATTCATGCTTGGGGCGGCGATTCTGTTCGTGGTCGTCATCGCTGTCGCCAGAAACATCTCCCTTACCTCGCATTTCTTCACGATGGCGGCCGGGCTGCTGATAGAGTTCGCCTTGCTGCTGATCGCGGTTCTGACCTCGCTTCTTATCCGCCACGACAGCAACCAGATCAATTACGGGATGCGTGTTTACACTCCGATCATGCTGATGGGGCTGCTGGTCATCACGTTCAGAATCATATTCATACCCAACAGCCTGATCGCGCTGGTCTTCCCGCCTCTTCTTGTGGTGTTCGGCCTTTGGCAGTGGGCTTCCATCCGCCGCAACGCTCCGAAGGTGCCGAAGAGCGACAGTTCCTACGCCATCGCGTCGTTTGTCGTGACAGCCATCACTTTTGTGATTTCCATTGTAGGTTACAGTCTGCTGGGTTTGCAGGTTTACATCTGGTGGATTTTTCAGCTAACAGTGCTTCAATTGATTGTCGCATGTGATGATCTTCTCAGAAAGTACCGTCACAGGAGGGTTGACATTCTTGTCCGCGCATACAGGCTCAGGCATCGGAACGATGCCGGGAAGGACAGAGGCTCGTTCATCCTTGTCACCTGGCTCTACGACCTTATGGAGATGGTCTGCATTCCGGTGCTTTACCTGCTGTCGATTCCGTTCTGCCTCTACATGGCCTCCGAGGTGTTTGACCTCACGGAGATCTGCATGGACATGTTCTTCTACCCGTTCTTCAACTACGAGTACCTGCATCTGTCCGTGTCCAAGATGATTCTGGCAGCGGGGCTGTTCCATGTCTTCAAGTACGTCTGCTATGTCGCGAGGGCTCTCTATAGGATTTACAAGCTGCGCAGGACCTTAAGGCAGACCGGAGCCTCGCTGATCAGGGAGAACGAACTGAACCTGACTCTCGCCAACAATGTGATCGGAATCCTTGCGTGGGGCGCCTATTTCATCGTGACGATCTCGCTTCTGAACATCCCGACGAAATCCCTGTCCGTGATCACCGCAGGTCTGGCCGCCGGTCTCGGCTTCGCGATGAAGGACATATTGAACAACTTCTTCTACGGCGTGCAGCTGATGTCCGGACGTCTTCGTGTGGGGGACTACATCGAGTGTGACGGCATCCGCGGGAAGGTGGACAGCATCACTTACCAGAGCACCCAGATCGAGGCCACGGACGGCAGCATAATGGCTTTCCCGAACAGCTCCCTGTTCGCCAAGAACTTCAAGAACCTGACGCGCAACAACTCCTACGAGTTCCTCGGCCTGCCTGTCGGCGTGGCATACGGAACAGATATCGAGCAGGCGAGAAAGGTGATTGTCAAGGCTTTGGCTCCGTTGTGCAAACCGGACAGATTCGGCCGGCAGGTTGTCGAGGAGAAGTACGGAATCCAGGTGGTGTTGAACGGTTTCGGCGACAGCAGCGTGGATCTGGTGGTGAAGCAGTACATTCTGGTGGAGCAGCGCACCGGCTACATCGCCGCGGCCAACGAGCGGATCTACAACGCCTTGAACAAGGCAGACATCGAGATCCCGTTCCCGCAGCGCGACATCAACATCCGTCGGATGCCGGATCCGGATGGCAAATAATGGTAAATGAATATGATAAACTTGGCGATCTTCGTGTCCGGCGGCGGCACGAACTGTGAGAACATCATCAGGTACTTCAACGGCTCCGACAAGGTGCGCATAGCGTTGGTGGTGGCTAACAAGGCCGGAATCCCAGCCCTGGAGAAGGCGGAAAGGCTCGGAGTACCGACGCGTGTGCTGCCGAAGGCGGAATTGAACCGGGAGGAAGTGGCTCTGCCGCTGATGAAGGAATATTCAATCGACTTCATAGTGCTTGCCGGCTTCCTTCTTGTCATTCCGGATTTCTTGATCCGTGAATATGACCGCAGGATGATCAACCTCCATCCGGCCCTTCTCCCTAAGTTCGGCGGGATGGGGATGTACGGCCATCATGTCCACGAGGCCGTCAAGGCGGCGGGGGAGTCCGAGACCGGAATGACCGTGCATTGGGTGAGCGGCAAGGTGGACGGCGGCGAAATCATCGCCCAGTTCCGCACTCCGGTCAATTCCGATGACACTCCCGAAGACATCGCCGCCAAGGAACATGTTCTCGAGATGGAACATTTTCCGCAGGTCATCGGGGACGTGTTGGCCAAGGTGTTCTGAGGTGCGAAGTGGCTCCGCGGGCTGAAATCATGTGTCCATCCGCATGGCGTAGGCTTCAGATCAGGACTGTCACTTGTCCGGCATCAGGGCGGTGCCGGAGAGCGCCTGATAGAGGATGGTTTGGTATGAATCTCCGATGGGGATGCGGTTCCGGCCGATGATGATGTGGCTGCGCTCTATGGCTTCGATGCGGTCCAGACGGACTATGAAGGATTTGTGGACGCGGACGAAATCCTCTTTCGGAAGGGTGTCTTCAAGGGCTTTCAGGCGCAGCAGGGAGAGGATGGGGTCTGTGCCGTCGTTCAGGTGGATCTTCACGTAGTCCTTCAGGCCTTCGATGTAGGTGATTCTGTCGAGGTCAATCTGCTGGAGGCGGTACTCGGTCTTTACGAAGATACTCTTGATTTTTCGTTCTTGTGGCGTGGCGACATTTTCCGTGGCCTGTTTTTCCGCAAGGTCGAAATATTCCTTCGCCTTGAGCGCCGCGCGGAGGAAATCATCGTAGGAAATGGGCTTGAGAAGGTAGTCCAGCGCCCGCACCCGGAACCCCTCGACGGCATATTCACTGAATGCGGTTGTGAATATGATCCTGGTTCTTTCCGGCAGCATCTTCGAAAGTTCCATCCCGCTGAGATTCGGCATCTGGATGTCGCAGAAAAGCAGGTCCACCGGATTGTCCTGAAGGAATGACCATGCTGCTGTCCCGCTCGTGAAACTTCCCTTTGGCGAGAGGAACGGAGTCTTCGCGACGTACGATTCCAGCAGCCTGACAGCCAGAGGCTCATCGTCAACGACTATGCAGCGGATGGGGTTCATGTTCCAGTCTTGATTCTAAGCAGGCAACGGTAAACGCTCTGCACCCTGCCAAGTTCAAATGAATATGCCCCCGGGTAGAGCAGATCCAGCCTGCGCTTGAGGTTTGTTATGCCTATTCCCGAGCCGCTCCGGTCGGTGTCGTCCTTCGGGAAGCAGCTGTTCTCGACGAGGCAGACGACATAGTCGCCATCCTCCTTGAGTCCGACTCTGATGAATGATTCAGCCGTGTCGCTGATGCCGTGCTTGAAGGCGTTCTCGACAAGCGGGATGAAGAGCAGCGGAGCTATCTGCCGGTTTGACGGAAAGTCCGGCAAGGTGACGCTTAATTTCACTCCGGAAGTCAGCCGGGCGCCCATCAGTTTGACATATTCCTTGAGAAATTCGCATTCCTTCGAGAGCGGGACGGTGTCCTTCTGGCTTTCGTAGAGGACGTAGCGCAGCATCCCGCTGAGGTCGTGGACGGCCTTCTGTGCCTCGGCCGGGTCGATCTGGATCAGCGAGTAGATGTTGTTCAGGGTGTTGAACAGGAAGTGCGGGTTGACTTGGCTCTTGAGGTTCGCCAATTCGGCCTCAGCCTGGTTCTTCTCGATCTCTTTGCGCTGCGCCTCGTTGCTGTACCACTCGGAGGTCATCCTGACGGCCACCGCTATCCCCACCACCGTCAGGTAGATCACCGTGTTGCG
>CAVHWO010000045.1:0-103219 GCA_963639865.1 bacterium
TTGCCTACAAGGCTCACATCAGTTCCATCAAGTCCATGACCGGACACATGTTCGGAGCCGCCGGAGCGGCTGAGGCGATCGCCACCATACTCGCCCTCCGCGACGGGATCTGCCCTCCGACAATCAATCTGGACACCCCAGATCCTGAGTGTGACCTTGATTACACCCCTAACAAGGCGGTCAGGACAGATCTGACGCTCGGAATCTCGGACTCGTTCGGATTCGGCGGACACGACGCCTGCGTGGCCTTCAGAAAATTCAAGGATTAATACGGAGATCTTCTTCTTAAAAGCATTGACTATGAACAAGGAAGAAATCAAACAATTCATGCCGCACCGTGAGCCCATGCTCCTTATCGAGGAGGCTCACATTGACGGGAACGGTGTGGCGCACTCCCAATACAGGATAAAGGAGGATGAATTCTTCACAAGAGGCCACTTCCCCGGCAACCCGATAGTTCCGGGGGTCATCCAGTGCGAGATCATGGCACAGAGCTGCGCGATTCTCGTCAAGGATGAGATCCCTGGGCACATCACCCTCTACGCCGGACTTGACAAGGTCCGTTTCAAGAACCCTGTAAAGCCGGGAGACCTGTGCGAGGTGACAGCATCCTTGGATGAGAGACGAGGCAACCTGTTCTTCTGCTCCGCAAAACTTGAGGTAGGCGGCAGACTCTGCTGCAGGGGGACGCTCAGTTTCGCGTTGGTTCCCATCGAGTAATGGAATACAGACGACTGGGAGACGAGGAGTTCGACGATTTGGAATCCAGAATTCTCTACGAGGACAACCACCTGCTTGTCTTCAACAAGAGGGCTGGAGAGATCGTCCAAGCCGACAAGACCGGGGACGAATGCCTCTCAGAGACTCTGAAAGCCTTCATCGCCCAGAGAGACGGCAAGCCAGGAAAGGTGTATGTGGGGATTCCGCATCGCCTTGACCGGCCTGTCAGCGGCATCACGATCTTCGCCAAGACTTCAAAGGCTCTCTCCCGGCTCTCTGAGATGTTCCGGTCCGGGGACATTCACAAGACCTACTGGGCACTATGCTGCAAGGCTCCGGAGAAAGAGTCCGCCGAACTGGATGACTGGCTGGTCCGCAACGAGAAGATGAACAAGAGCTTCATCGCAAGAGGCGGAGAGAAAACCCCTGGGGCCAAACTCGCCAGACTTGTCTATACCCATCTGAGGGACACGGAAAGATATTCATTGGTTGAGGTCAGTCTGCTCACCGGCAGGCATCACCAGATCCGCTGTCAGCTGGCGGGGATAGGATGCGTCATAAAGGGAGATCTGAAATACGGCGCTCTGCGTTCAAATCCCGATGGAGGAATATGTCTGCACTCGCATGAGGTCAGATTCGTCCATCCTGTCAGAAAAGAGGAGATGGACATCACCGCGCCGGTTCCGGCGTCATGGAAGATCTGACTGCCACTTGTTCCTGGCAACCGGCTCGGCCACATATTCCTGCAGCCATTCCGTAGGAGTCTTCCCGGTGTTCACCTTGAATGACATGTTGAAGGAGACCGCCGTGTGGAATCCGGACATCTCCGAGACCTCGTTGATCTTCAGCCTCGGATCCTCCTTGAAGAGTTCCATCGCCCGCTGGATTCTGTAATAGTTCACAAACTGCCTGAAATTGCGGCCTGAAAGGATGTTTATCGTCTTTGACAGGTACAGTTTGTTCGTCAGCATCCGATCCGCCAGGGCCGACATGTCAAAAGTCTGGTCAAGATAAGGCCTTTTCTCCTCCATGTACATCACGACCCTTCTGTAGAGGTTGTTCATCTTTTTGTCCTCATCCGCTTTCTCGGCATACGAGGTCCGCAGATTGCCCTTGATTATGTCTTTGATTCTCTTCTCGGTCTCACGGGTGAGCACATAGGTCCTTCCTGTCATGGCCCGGAGGAAAAGCACCGCATAGAGTCCGAGGAACATCATCAGGGAGAATGCGGAAAGACAGTCCTTCAGATAGCCTGAGGCCGGAATGCCGCACATGAAGATGATCCCGGTCACCAGGAAAGCTATGGAATAAAGGAATCTGGAATGTTCCTCCACATTGTGCCACACGGCCATGTTGCGGAACATCGACCGGATCCCCGAGAAGCGTTTGTAGGAGGCGTAAAGGTAGTAGAAAAGAACAAACACGAACATCGGGACAAATGAAAACACGACACGCTGGCCTCTGAAGTCAAGATTGCCCGGGGACCTGAGCCCAAAGCAGACGGACATGGCAAGACAGAATGCGAGCAGATAAATCGAGGCTTTCAGTGAGGTCCCCGGCCTTTCAAAAGAACAAGGATACATCACAAGCATGGCGGTCACGCATGAAATGTCCACAGAGAGTTCATGCATCTCCATGCGGCCGGGCAGTGCGAACTCAATCAGGATCAGCGCTATGCCGCCCATGCTTGACATCAGGCGGATGGCATATCTTTCAGATCGGTTTCCCTTGCTGGTCTGTAAGTCATAGATAAAGAAGAAAGACAGTTCCACAAGGGCGAAGAGTGTGATGGTTATTGTCATGCGATCAATCTTGTTAGGTTATGGTTCCCCGCCAAGATAACAACAAAAAAACCTCGGGCAGTGGTATGCCCGGGGGTATAAGCCAATAATAAAATTTTCTTTTGCGAAAATTAACTTTTTTTTGTGCCTTTTATCGAGTCAAATCCCTGTCCATAGACTCCGCTGACAGAGGAGATGGAAAGGAAAGCGTCAGGGTCTATCCTCTTGATGGACTTCAGAAGCAGGTTCAGATCCGTCTTCCTGGTGATGACCATAAGGACGGAAGCCGGTTTCTTGGTGTACCAGCCCTCTCCATTGAGAACCGTCACTCCTCTGTGGAAATCCCTGCCGATCATGTCGGCAATCTCCGCGAAATGCCTTGACAGGATGAACAGCTGTACACTCTGCTTCGAACCGGCCAGATAGAGATCGACCACATAGCCGTTGACAGTGACGATGATCATGCCATAGACAGCGATGGAGAACTTGATATCGAACGGAATAGCCTGACCGTCAGTCCCGAACGACGGGAACAACAGCGAAGAGGCGATGATGAACACATCCATCGTCAATATGATGCGCCCCGGGGAGATGTTTCTGAACTTCGTGATGATCATCGCGATGATGTCGGTGCCCCCGGTGCTTCCGCCCTGGGAGATGGACATGCCTATCCCTACACCGGCCATCGATCCTCCGATTATCGAACACATCAGCTTGCCGTTCGACAATGCGAAATCCCGGATGATCGTCTCGGGAATAACGGATTGAAAGACATTCAGACAGACCGACGCAAGAATTATCGCATACACGGTCTTCGCTCCGAACGCTGGTCCGATGATGATGACCGATACTATCAACAGTATCATGTTGATCGCGAAGTAGGAATATCCCATCTTGAGACCTGTCGCATACTGGATGATGGCGCTCACACCGGAGACCCCTCCCCCGATAAGATTGTTGGGAGTCAGGAATATCGACCAGCCCACAGTGTAGATGACTATACCGAGGGTTATTAGGAGATATTCCTTGAATCCTCTGAAGATTGCCGAAGAATCTGTTGCCATGGACTTATCTCAATACGAAGTTCACTATCTTGCCCGGAACGACGACCACCTTGACTACATTCTGCCCGCCAACGTACTTGGAAGTCTGCTCCATCTCACGGATCCTGGTCTCCACTTCCTTGGAAGATAGGGACTTGGGCAGATCTACGGTAAACCGCATCTTCCCGTTGAAAGAAACAGGATAGGTCACGTTGTCCTCGGCGGCGAGGGCGGCGTTGAACTCAGGGAAACGGGCGAATGTGATGCTCTCCTCATGCCCAAGCACAGACCAGAGTTCCTCGGCGATGTGAGGGGCGAACGGAGAGAGCAGGATCGTGAGCGGCTCAAGGATCTCACGCTTGTGGCACTTGCTTCCCGCCAATTCATTCAGGGCGATCATGAAGGCGCTGACTGTCGTGTTGAAGGAGAAATGCTCGATGTCATCCTGTTCCTTCGCGATCAGCTTGTGCAGGACCTTAAGCTCGGCAGGTGTGGCCTTCTCATCGGTGACGAGGCAGTCATCCCCGTCGAAAAAGAGTCTCCAGAACTTGCGCAGGAATCTGTTCACTCCGTCGATACCCTTTGTGTCCCAAGGTTTTGACTGCTCAAGAGGTCCGAGGAACATCTCGTAGAGACGAAGGGTGTCGGCTCCGTAGTCGTCACAGATCCTGTCCGGGTTGACCACGTTGAACATCGACTTGCTCATCTTCTCCACGGCCCATCCGCAGACATATTCACCGTTCTCAAGGATGAACTCGGCATCGGCGAACTCCGGTCTCCAGGCTCTGAACGCCTCCAGATCGAGTTTGTCATTGCGGACGATGTTGATGTCCACGTGGATTTCGGTGGTTTCGTACTGATCCCTCAGGCCGAGGGAGACGAATTTGTTGGTGCCCACGACCCTGTAGACGAAGTTGGAACGTCCCTGGATCATCCCCTGATTCACCAGTTTGCGGAACGGCTCGTCCTCGCAGACATAGCCGAGGTCAAAGAGGAACTTGTCCCAGAAGCGGGAATATATCAGATGCCCCGTGGCATGCTCGGTGCCGCCTATGTACAGATCCACATCACGCCAATATTCATCGGCTTTCCTGTCAACGAGGGCCTCGCTGTTGTGAGGATCCATGTACCGAAGGTAGTAGGCGCTGGATCCGGCGAAGCCGGGCATCGTGCTGGTTTCCAAAGGATATCCCTCGTAAGTCCAGTCCTTCGCCCTGGCGAGAGGCGGCTCTCCGTTCTCTGTCGGTTTGAACTCGGTGATCTCCGGCAGCTGAATAGGCAGTCTCCCGAACGGAACCGGAGTAGGGATGCCGTCCTTGTAGTAGATAGGGAACGGCTCGCCCCAGTACCTCTGACGGCTGAAGATCGCGTCACGGAGGCGGTAGTTGATCTTTCTGTGGCCGATACCGTGTTTCTCGACATAGTCGATGGCGGCAGGAATCGCCTCCTTGACATCCAGCCCGTTCAGGAAGCCGGAGTTGATCATCCGGCCTTCCTTTGCGTCAAAGCTTTCCTCACTGACATCACAACCCTCGATGAGAGGGATGATCGGCAGGTTGAACTTCTTGGCGAACGCATAGTCGCGGCTGTCGTGGGCAGGAACGGCCATGATGGCTCCCGTGCCGTAACCCGCGAGGACATATTCAGAGATCCAGATCGGGACCCTGCCGCCGGTCATCGGGTTCACGCCGTAGGAGCCGCTGAACACGCCCGTGACGGTCTTGGTCTGGGCGATCCTTTCGCGCTCCGTCTTCTTTTTGACGGCGGCAAGGTACTCATCCACAGCACTTTTCTGTTCATGAGCGGTCAGCAGCGGAACGAGGTCGCTCTCCGGGGCAAGAACCATGAACGTCACACCGAACATGGTGTCGGCGCGGGTTGTGAATATGGTCACATCATGTTCAGTCTCACCGTTGTAGCATTTGAAGACAGCCTCGCAGCCGTTGGACTTTCCGATCCAGTTGCGCTGCATCTCCTTGAGGGAATCGGTCCAGTCTATCCTGTCAAGACCTTCGAGAAGCCTTCCGGCGTAGGCCGAAACCCTGAGCTGCCACTGCCTCATCTTCTTCTGTTCCACAGGGAAGCCTCCGCGGACCGAAAGTCCGTCTTTCACCTCATCGTTGGCGAGTACGGTTCCAAGACCGGCGCACCAGTTCACCGCCGTCTCGCCCTGATAGGCGATCCGGTAATTCATCAAAGCATCCGACTTCTCTTTCTCCGAATATGCCCGCCACTGTTCCGCAGTGAACGGCTCATGCTCCGTGCATGCGGCGTTGACGGCGGCGCTCCCGCCTTTTTCAAAGGCCGCGACAAGATCCTCGACCGGACGGGCTTTCCCCTCATCGTTGTCGTACCACGAACCGAACATCTTCAGAAACGCCCACTGGGTCCACTTGTAGTAGGCCGGATCGCAGGTGCGCAGCTCACGGCTCCAGTCATAGGAGAAGCCGATCCTGTCCATCTGCTGACGGTAGCGGTCTATGTTTTTCACCGTTGTGACTTCCGGATGCTGCCCTGTCTGGATGGCATACTGCTCGGCGGGGAGACCGAAAGCGTCGTACCCCATCGGATGAAGCACATTGAATCCCTTGAGTCTCTTGTAGCGGGAATATATGTCGCTGGCAATGTAGCCGAGCGGATGGCCGACATGCAGACCCGCTCCTGACGGATAAGGGAACATGTCCAGAACGTAAAACTTCGGCTTCGAAGGGTCCTCCTTCGTCCTGAAAGTGCCGTTCTGGGCCCAATAGGCCTGCCACTTTTTCTCAATTTTCCTGAAATCGTAGTCCATTTATTGTCGTATTTTACTGATAATCGTGTTTTTTCAGTCCGAAACTGCCTTTCTTTTCAAGTCTGAACTCCACGTAGAGTGACATTCTGGACTTGACTTTCCTGCCCATCAGCAAACCAGGCTTCCAGTCAGGCGATGCGCTGATGATCCGCACGGCCTCCTCGTCCAGAAGAGGGTCCGAGCCTTTAAGTACCTTGACATCACGGACCTTGCCTTTCTCGTCGATGACGAAATCCACCAGCACACGGCCTTGGATTCCGTTCTTGACGGCTTCCTTAGGGTATTTCATGTAGGTATAGACCCATTTCTCCAGGAAGACCTTCGGGTCCCGGCTGCCAAGGAACGACGGACGGTAGTCGCAGTCGTAGTAAGGCACGACGGAATCCTTGCTGCCGGCATCGGTAAGGCCGGACAGGTCAGACGGATTGAAGATCGGCTTGGGAGCGTTGACAAGAGCCACCGAGTAGTTATAGACATATTCAAGTTCCCTCTCCATCGTGTCGAAATCGATGATCGACTGAGTGTCACGCTCGGTGCCATATTCAGGGTAATGTCCTGTGGTGAAGAGGATTGAAGGAATCTCCCTGTCGTAGAACGCCCTGTGGTCGGACGGGTATGGTTCCTGCGCCGTGAGGGTCGGAAGGATCGGCTGAAGACGGCCGGCCATGGATTTGACGATCTCGTTCATGTCGGCATTGGAGGAGGTGTAGGCGTAGAAGCCGTCCCCACCTGTGCCTACCATGTCCAGATTGATCATGGCGTCGATGTCCGCCACATCCGAGAACGCCCTGTTCAAGAAGTACCAGGACCCGGCGAACGTCTGCCTTGACGCTCCGAAAGCCACGAACAGCACGGAACGTCCGAGCAGCGGGCTGTTGGTCTGGAGCATCCGGGCCAGCTCAAGCATCATCGCAAGGCCCGAGGCGTTGCCGTTGGCCCCGTAATAGGTTCTCTCCACGGTCCGTCCATCAATCGTCATCGTGTCGGTGCCAAGGTTGTCCATTCTGGCCCCTATCACTATGTACTTATTCCTCAATGTTTTGTCACCACCCTGAATAAAGGCCATGACATTGCGGGAGGTAAGGGTGTCGCCGCTTTCCCGACGGATGCCGAACACGTCACCGTCCTTGCCGGACAACACGTCAACTCCATATTTCTTGAATATTTCAGTGACATATTCCGCCGTCATCCTCTCGCCTTCGGAGCCGGCCTTGCGTCCCTCCATCACCGCGGCCGAGATGGTTGAGACATGCTCCTTGAACGACCGGACCGTCTCGCTGTCGTCCAGATCGGCGTAGGAGACACCGTCCCTGAACTGGGCGTTCGCCGGGATGATTCCGATGATGAAGAGGGCGCAGATGGCCGAAACGATTGTGACTTTTACTTTCATTTCTGTTTCCTTTCTAAAATCCACGCACCTTTAGGACAAAAATCCTGCCTCCGCAGCTCGTCCAGCGACTTCCTGACCTGCGCCTCGTCATCAGTCCGGCACACTCCCACAGCGGTGCTGTTCCTGAAAGCGAGAAGTTCCCCTTTGTACCCTTTCGCGGCGATCTCCTCCATGTAACGCTCGGCATTTTCTTTGCTGGAGAACGACCCCAGAATTATGCAGAAACGGTAGCGATGGTTGGCAAGGCGTACAGAATCGACGACGGCAAGCGAGTCCGAAGCGGCTTTTCTGACCTTTTCCAGCGAGTCCTGACGGATCCGCAGCGTCTCCTCTTCCTGACGGATGGTTTCAGCCTTTGCCTCAATCCATTCAGAATCAGGACGGCCGGCGAGCCTCCGGAAGAAATCGCAGCCCGTCAACGCAGTGGCGGCGAGAACGACTATCACTATTGTCTGGAACGCATTTTTCATAACAGGCAAAGTTAGTCAAAATTCCACCCTAATCAAAAATATAAAATTATAAGTATCTTTGCAGTCTGTAAAACTACGAAAACATCATGGCAAGAGAGATTAAATTCTCCCTGGTATACAGGGATATGTGGCAGTCGTCCGGCAAGTACGTTCCGCGCGTCGACCAACTTGTGGAAGTGGCTCCGGCCATCATCGACATGGGCTGCTTCGACCGCGTCGAGACCAACGGAGGCGCATTCGAGCAGGTGAACCTTCTTTTCGGGGAGAACCCGAACGTGGCCGTGCGCCGCTGGACCGCCCCTTTCCACAAGGCCGGCATCCAGACCCACATGCTCGAAAGAGGCTTGAACGCCCTCAGGATGAATCCGGTTCCGGCCGATGTCCGTGAACTGATGTTCAAGGTCAAGAAGAAGCAGGGCACCGACATCTCCCGCTCGTTCTGCGGCCTGAACGACCACAGGAACCTGCGCCGCTCCGTCGAATTCGCCAAGAAAGGCGGAATGATCTCGCAGGTGGCCCTCTCCATCACCGACTCCCCTGTCCACACCGTTGAATACTACATGGGCATCGTCGACAAGGTGGTTGAATATGGAGCAGACGAGATCTGCCTCAAGGACATGGCGGGAATCGGCCGTCCTACCTTCCTCGGCCAGCTCACCCGGGACATCAAGAAGAAATACCCTCACATTCTGGTTCAGTACCACGGCCACTCCGGCCCCGGTTTCTCCCCGGCATCCATGCTGGAGGTAGCCCGCGCCGGAGCCGATGTGCTTGACGTGGCTGTCGAGCCGCTCTCATGGGGCAAGGTTCACCCGGATGTCATCACGATCAGGGAGATGCTCAAGGCCGACGGATTCCTTGTCAAGGATCTGAATATGGACGCCTACATGGAGGTGCGCCGGCTTACCCAGAAGTTCATCGACGACTTCCTCGGCTACTGGATCAATCCTTCCAACGCCAAGATGAGCTCACTGCTCGTTGGCTGCGGACTTCCGGGCGGAATGATGGGTTCGATGATGGCCGACCTCAAGGGCTTCCAGGGTGCGATCAATGCCGCCGAAAGGGCTCACGGCCGCCCGGAAATCAGCCTTGACACATTGATGGTCAAACTGTTCCAGGAGGTTGAATATGTCTGGCCGCGTCTCGGCTACCCGCCGCTCGTGACCCCGTTCAGCCAGTACACGAAAAACACGGCGCTGATGAACCTGCTTAACCTCCTGAACGGCAAGCCTCGTTGGACGACCATCGACAAGGACACCTGGAACATGATCCTCGGCAAGATGGGCCGTCTGCCTGGTGAGCTTGCTCCGGAGATTGTGGATCTCGCCAAAGAGAAAGGTCTGGAGTTCTACACCGGGGATCCTCAGGAGATGTACCCGGACGAACTTCCTAAATTCCGTCAGATGATGAAGGAAGAGGGCTGGGACGAAGGTCAGGACGAGGAGGAGCTCTTCGAGTTCGCGATGCACGAGCGGCAGTACAGGGATTTCAAGAGCGGTGTCGCCAAGCAGCGTTTCAACGCCGAGCTCGCCGACCTCAAGGCAAAGGCAAACGCTCCGATCGAGGTGGTGCGTCCGGTGGTCGAGATGCCGAAGTTCGATGTCGATGACTATGCCAAGCGTTACCCGCACGCCGTTCCGGTACAGGCTCCGGCCAAGGGTCAGCTTCTGTGGCAGGTCGATGTGGAGGACGATTCCGCCGCTCCGATCGCCGGCACCGAGGTCAAGGCCGGCAAGGGGATAGGATTCGTGCAGACATATTACGGAATGGAGGAACTCGTCCCCGCCGTTGACGGACGCATCGTGGCCACCATCGGCAAGCAGGGTGACAAGGTCGCCAAGGGTGAGATCATCGCCTTTGTCGAAGGTTCCGCCGACGCCGGCAAATAATGAATATTCAGAATAATCTTAAATCCGTTCCTCCGGTCACTGAGCCTGTCGAAGTGCCCGGAGGAATTTTGGATGCTTCGATGGTCTCCGAGTCACTCTCAGCAGTCGCCAAGGCTGCGGTCCGGCAAGGTTCACCGATCACCGAAGCGATTTCTTTGCCTCCCGTCGAGCGGCATCCCTTCGAGCCGTTTCTGCCGGAGAATGCCAAAGTGCTGATGCTTGGCAGTTTCCCGCCCCAGTCCAAACGCTGGAGCATGGAGTTCTACTACCCTAATTTCATCAACGACATGTGGCGGATTCTCGGTCTGATCTTCTTCAATGACAGGAACCGCTTCGTGGACGTTGCCTCCAAGAAATTCAAATTGAAAGAGATTGTCGCTTTCTGCACTAAGACAGGCCTAGCGATGTACGACACCGCCACCGCCGTCCGTCGCCTCAAAGACAACGCCTCCGACAAGTTTCTGGAGGTCGTCACTCCGACCGACATCCCGGCTCTGCTAATGAAAATCTCCAAGTGTCAAGCCATTGTCACCACCGGAGAGAAAGCCACATCAACCCTTTGCCAGACTTTCGGAACCGATGCGCCGGCCACGGGAGAATATTCAGAATTCAATTTTGAGAATCGTCTCATGCGTCTCTACCGGATGCCATCATCCTCCCGCGCCTACCCCCTCTCCCTCGACAGGAAAGCCTCAGCCTACCGCCGCCTCTTCTCCGACCTCGGAATGGTGTAGTTTCCCCTGCTCCCTTCGGCAGCACTTCCGCCCACTCTCGCCACCAGTCACCTTCTGGGCGTATGTCAACATGACGGAAGCACGTTCCTCATAGACAATTCACAAAAAACAAGATAATTTCACTTTATGCCATCATAAAGGTGAGATAAAGTGAAATTATCACGGGCTATGCTGAAATCACCAGACGGTTGACGTGAAGAGCAAAGTAGTCAAATTCATCGGCGTCCGGATGATGCAAGATCTTTCTTTTAGTCGTTATCAACGCTGAACGACAGGTACAGATTGCTCTAAAGATTGTATGCCACGCCAATGTGGAACAAGTTGAGTTTCAGGTCCACGTTGTCAACTTTTGACATATTGTCTTGTACGGAGTCAACTCCTGAGCAAAAGTCTGTGCACCGACATTGAACCAGCACACAAACAACGATATAATCGTAACTACTCTAACTTTCATATTCACAAATTGTTTTTAAACATCCCGACCGCCTGGTGACATTTTGGAGCACATTCGTTACCGGGAAGGGCTATGTTGTGGATCACGGCGACACTTTCCGCCATTTTTGCGGCCGTGGATACGCAAATGAATACTGGCGTAGGAGCGTTTTCGAGGACATTCGCGACCAGAGAGGCAGGGCACTGGACCACTCTGCGATTGGATTGAACAAAAGGCTGCGAAGTTATTCTCCGGTCGGCTTGAAGAGGAGGTCTGCGAGGTCGGCGGCGGTGGCGCCGCGGAAATAGGAGGCGACGGGACGGGTCTCAAGGAATGAGCGGATAACAGCGGGGTCGTAACGAAGGCCGGTCATCTTGGCTGACAACTCGTCGGATGGAGTGTCGAAGAGGAAATCACCGGTGAAATCAAGGCGGGTTATGAGGCCGTGGTCCACGCTGAGATCGGCTTCGACTGTGCCGCAGGAGAGTTTGGACTTACAGCGGAAATCAGCTTCGTGGGAATGGCCGTAGATGAAATCCCAGGTGGAGAACTTCCCGGCGGCCTGCTTGCGAACCTCGGTGATCTGTTCGTCCGAAAGGGGCATCTGACCGTCACCGGCGGAGAGGATTTCCTGAAGCCTGGCCTGAAGCTCGTCCAGAGACTTGAACTGTGGCAAGTACTCTTTCAGGTTCGCCACACGGCTTTTGACCGAGGCGATTCCTTTGGCCTGCATCTTCGAGGCCGGGGTGTCCAGAACCTTGACAAGAGTGTCAAGATCAACGTCATACATCAGAGTGCCGTGGATGATCTCCTGATTGCGGGAGACGCGGCGGGCGTAGCCGGAGACCTTTCTTCCCTCAACGAATATGTCGTTGCGGCCTGTCAGCTCAGCGGGAACGCCAAGGCTGCGCAGGGCATCCACCATCGGCTGCGGGGACGGATTCCTGCCGACGATCGTGTAGTTCATGTTCTGGAGGTCATGATAGACGGCTCCGCCACCGGTGACACGTCGGGCCAGAGTGATTCCGTGAGCATTGAGGTAGTCCAGATTCACCTCGCTGTAGGCGTTCTGGTTCAGGCCGATGATCACGGCAGGACGGTTTCTCCAGAGGAAGAAGTACGGCTCCTCGGACGGAATGTTCTCAAGACAATACTCGTCGAACGCGAGGTTGAAATACGGGTCGGTGGAATTATTTATCAGATACCTCATGATCGATTACAGGTAGGATATACTTCTTGATTTCCGGGTAGTTAGGAAGGTGAGTCCCGGGGTAGGAATACGACCGGCCGGGGTAGAATCTTTCAAACTCATCCTTGCAGTTGACCATCTCGTCACGGTCGGCGAACATACCGGTGGTCAACGCTACCTCCTCAGCAGTAATACCATCAAACTCAATATCTTCCAAACGGGCATATTCATCGCACAGCGCATCGGTGACGGTGAACGTGGTGGCTCCGTCGCGGCGAGGGGAAAGATATTCACGCTCCCCCGTCATCGCGCGGAGGAGACGGGAGATGTGGAAGTCGGGGTTGACGAGGATCTTCCGGTAGCATCGGAGTTTCTGCGCCCAGAATCCACCGAGGGACAGGCCGACAATGAGGTCAGGCTGGCAGTCCCGGCATATTCCTTCAAGAAGACCCAGAGCCTTGCGGGGCTCGATGGGGACATCCGGTGCGATGACCTCGCTTCCCTTCAGAAGAATCCGCAGGGAAGATGCCATCTTGTAGGCTCCGGACGAGGCGAGTCCGTGGATGAAAAGCACTTTCATCGAGATTCAGTCTTTGTGGCTTTCGAGGATCATGTCGCCGAGTTCCTTGAGGTCGCGGACAATGAAGTCTGCCGGATAATGCTCCGGATGAGGGTTCGTCCGCGCCTCCTCGGCCACCTTCAGAGCAGTCTCAAGGGTCGTCTCTCCGGAAAGTACAAGCACGCTGACGGCACCGGCATTGTGCCCCATCGCAATGTCTGTGTAGATCCGGTCGCCGACCATAGCAATCTCGTCAGCCCGCAGCCCATTGCGGTCGCGGATGCCGTCGAGCATTGTAGGATCCGGCTTGCCCATCACCTTGTCGGGCCTTCTTCCGGAAGCCGCCTCAATGCACTTCTGGAGCGAACCGCAGTCCACCAGGACCGTCCTCGCATCGGTCGGGCAGACCCAGTCCGGATTCGTCGCCACATAAGGGATGCCCTGCTTCGCCCACCAGGTGGCTCTACAGAGGCGTGAATATACCAGCGTGGTGTCGAATGCCACGACCAGCATGTCCGGAACGTCATCAGGATCGTCGGCGCAGGAGATGAACCCGGCCCTCTCAAACTGCCCGATCATACTCGGAGTCCCCAGCATGAAAAGTTTCTTGACGTCAGGAAAATTCTTCCTGATGTAGTCGATCGTCGCGATCGGGGTAGTGTACATGTTCCCCTCATCGGCGGGTATTCCCATTCCGGCAAGTTTCCTAAGATAATCCTCCACCGACTTCGTCGGATTGTTCGTCAGGAATGAATATCCCACCCCGTTCCTCTTCATCGTGCCGAGCACCTCGACCGTGAACGGAAAGACGTTGTTCTCCATGTAGATGGTTCCGTCCATGTCAAGTGCCAGATGCCTGATCCGGCGGAGCTTGGCCTTCTGCTCCGGAGTCAGAGACTTGTTATGGTTTTCTGTCATGTTCATATTCCTTAATTAACTACTTCTATGTTTTGCCCCTTCGGCAAGCTCAACGACCGATGATTTTCACAACCTGCAAAAGTAATAATTTCTTCATTAAGAATGCCGTTTTTTGTACCTTTGCATACCACGTTCTTAAAACGCCGAACAATGGATCAATCTATCAAGAAGAAGTACAATTACTGGCAGTGGAGAACCCTCATCATCCTGATGATCGGCTACGCCCTTTTCTATTTCGTAAGGAAGAACTTCAGCATCACGATGCCGGCTCTGGAGTCGGAGCTCGGAATCAGCAAGGTCAAGCTCGGACTGTTCCTGACACTGCACGGAATCATCTACGGCATCTCCAGATTCATCAACGGATTCATAGCCGACCGCGTCAGCCGCAAGAAGATGATGGCCACAGGACTTTTCCTCTCCGCACTCGTGAATATATTCATAGGTCTCAGCCCTGAAATGGACGGCCTGTTCAACTTCCTTGACGGCGAGGGGAAGGCCACTATGGGCATGATCGCCTTTATCGGGAGCCTATGGTTGATAAACGGCTACACCCAAGGGATGGGTTTCCCTCCATGCGGCAGCCTGATGGCGCACTGGATCAAGCCTTCCGAACTTGCCACAAAGCAGGCCCTTTGGAACAGTTCGCACTCCATCGGTGCCAGCCTTGTGGCATTCCTCTGCGGAACATTCATCCTGAACCACTTCTCATACTCGGCATGGCAGTGGTGCTTCTTCGTCCCTGCGCTCCTCGCCATAGCCGGAGCCTTCCTGATTCTGTTCGGTCTAAAAGACACCCCCGCCTCGGTGGGTATGCCGTCTCCAGAGGAGATCGATGACAACGCTCCGGTGAAAGAAGTGGTCACCGAGCCCAAAGAATTCACCGACTTCGCCTACAAGAGATTCGTGAAGGAGATGGTATTCAAGAATCCTATCATCTGGATCCTCGCGACATCCAATTTCTTCATCTACATAATCCGCTTCACCATTCTGGACTGGGGCGCCACCTTCCTGACGCAGGACAGAGGCCTGAGCATACAGACAGCAGCCACCGTTGTGGGCATCACAGAGGTCCTGGGCATCGTGGGAACCCTTCTCGGAGGCTGGGCTACAGACAAGTTCTTCGGCAGCAAGGCCCACAGAACCTGTCTCATCGGCCTTGCCAGCGCGACAGCCTGTTTCATCCTCTTCTGGCTCACCCCTAAGGAAATGGGCGGTCTGTCGGTAGCCCTCATCATAACGGCCAGCTTCTTCATCTACATGCCTCAGGCTCTTATAGGAATATGCCTGTCCAACCAGGCCACCAAACGTGTCGCCTCCTCCGCCAACGGAATAGCCGGCATCCTCGGCTACGCCAGCACCGCCATCTCCGGACTTGTCTTCGGCGCCCTGGCCGACAAATTCGGCTGGAACTCTGTCTTCGAGGTCGCCATCGCCCTCGGCATAGTGGGAGTCATCCTTTTCGCAATCATCTGGAAAGCCCCGGCCGACGGCTACGCCAAAGCCGACAAACTCCTGGAGCAGGTCAAGGCCGACTACGAGGCGCAGCGCAAGTAGCGTTGCCCTTTCAGAAGCTGTTTAGTGATTCCTAAAAATAACTTAACGCTTGCTTAAAGCAAACGACATCGTAAGAATCCGGGTCAGAAAGAGTACTTCCCGGGACCGACCTCATGGACATCGTAGCTGCTGTTGTCAAGAGGCCTGAGGATCGCGGCTTCCGTACTCTTCGGGACATAGACCGTGGCACGGGCTCCGAAAGGGATCCTGCCTTCCATCCGCACCCTTTCCCCGTTCACCTTGACCTTGGACACGAGTGTTCCGTAAGGAGTTTGGGTCGTGTAGGAGACATCCTCCAGCTCCCTTACAGGGATAGGACGGATGATGATGTGCTTGAAACCAGGCTCATCAGGATCCGTCTGAACTCCGGCCAGCATCTTGTAGAACCAGACCAGACCGCCGCCGAACATCGGATGGTTCCGCGAATCGGCTCCGTTCCACTGCTCCCATGTCGTTGTCGCACCCTGCTCAAGCCACCACCCGAAACTCGGGAAATCCTTTTGGTTCAGCAGAGTCCACGCCACATCGTTCATCCCGTTCAGCGCAAGGGTCTCATAGATGAAACGATGTGCGATGAACCCGACATTGACATGGCCGTTATACTTGACCATCAACTCATTGCGAAGCGTGGCACGGACATCGTCAAGCCTCTCCTCGGGAACACCCATGTAGAGGGCATAGACATTGCTGCCGAAATCCCCGTAGCTCTTTGCCTGAGGATTGTAGTAACGTTTGTTGAACGCATCCTTGATTACGTCAGCCTTTTCCGAATACTCTTCCGCACATTTCTCCTCACCAAGAACCTTTGCGGTCTTGGCCGTGATGTCGGCGCACAGCCAGTAGAAGAATGTGTGAACAAGCTCATCCTCAGGCAGTCCGAAAGGCGGAGCCCAGTCTCCGAGGTTGTACCAGTCATACGGATTTCCCTGCGGTGTCAACCTGTGGAATGACGAAGTCCCGTCCTCTGTCCGCCAGGTGTCGTAGTAGCGCACAAACGCCTTCATCTGACCAAGACAGCCTGCCAGAAGATCCTTGTCTCCGTAATGTTTGTAAAACTCCCAAGGCATGACACAAATGGCGGCTCCCCAAGCAGGTCCGCCTCCGCAGCAAGGCTCCCACGGAGCACCGTTCGGAACATATCCCGTCTCCGGATTCTGACTGCCTCTCACGTCACCGATCCATTTGTTGTAAAAAGAGGCGGCGTCAAAGTTGGCAAGAACCATAGGCATCGCGACCTCACCGTCTCCAGTATAAGGCAGTCTTTCTCTATGAGGACAATCCGAGGCCACTCCGGCGTGCATATTGTCAACCTGTGACTGCCTCCAGATCTCCTCGATCTGACAGAACATAGGATTCGAGCAGTCAAATTCGGCGTCAGGTCTTACATCGCTGCCGACTGATTCGGCCACAATCTCCGATGCGTCAAGGTCATCCACTCCGGAAATGACAGCTTCCCTGAACACGTACCATGTGAACTTCGGATTGACCGTGACCTTCCCGTCGGATGCACAGACATATTCACACCTGCCTGCCGGATACTCTGACAGATGGTTGACCCTGACAGTGTCGCCCTTGCTGACCGAGACTCCGTCCAGTTTGACCCAACCGGAGATGACCTTTCCGAAATCAACCTTGTACGTACCGTCGCCGAGTTTCTCGAAAGAGACAGGATTCAGGACTTCCAAGACTTTGTCCTTCGGCCCCATGTTGGCGGTGAGCCTGCCGAGAGGTGCCTCCTTAAGGGCGGCATGACCCAGCGAGGAATCATCCATGCCCACCTCATGCCATCCTGGAATCTCAAAGTTGGCGTCATGGACTTCTCCCTGATAGAGGTTGCTGAACACAACCGGAGAACGCGCTTCTTTCCAACTGGTGTCCGAGCAGACATATTCGGTACTGCCGTCTGAATATTCAAGTTTCATCTGAAGGATGAATCTCGGGTAGCCGTAGTTGGCTATGGTGTTGTTGTTGAACAGTCCCTCATGGAAGTAGCCGCTCCCCAGAAGCATCGAGACAACGTTTCCGCCTTTCCCCAGCATTTCGGTGATGTCGTAGACCAGATACATGGTCCTGTAGGCCGTGACTTCCGGCTCCAGAGGGATTCTCGGATTGGTGATAAGCGCCGGCCTCACCGTGTAGTCGGTCAGACCGGGGACAAAAAAGTCATCTCCCACCTTGCTGCCGTTGACGGACATCTCGAACCAGCCCAAGCCACAGACAAAGGCCTTCGCACGGACAAGGCCACCTCTGACAGTGAACTCTTTTCTGAATATGGGTGCGGAATTGTCCGCCAAAGGGTCACTGTCATCCTGCCAGGAGGCGCCGATCCACCGAGCTTGCCAGTCACTGTCGCTGAACATTCCGGTAGTCCAGTGAGCCGGTTTAGCCCATGCGGACACCTTACCGTCAGCATCCCAGACCCTGACAGTCCACCAATAATCATTCATGGAGCTCATCTCCGGTCCAGAATATGCGACCAGATGGGACTCGCTTCCCGCCATCTTTCCTGAATCCCAGATGTCCGCCTCACCTTCCTTGAGGGCTTTCCTGCTGGTGGCCACGAGAATCTGCCAGGCTGACTGTGCGGTGTTGTTTATCCACGAGAGCCTTGGTGTCTGCGTGTCAATGATGATGTCATTCCCCTCCTGGTACTCGCACTTGAGGGATTCCGGCGCCATGTTACCGCCGTTTATGCATGATCCGATCGCAATGCCGACCAATATCAAACCCAAAATGGCCGCCAATGATTTTGCCGTCCTCATTTCTATCGTTTTTAGTGTTATTTAGAAGCTGTTCACAAATGATTCCTCCAAAGATACGTATTTTGTCTCAATCCTTTCCTATAACTTCCGCACAATTACGCGGCCTTTCCGGCCATAACAGCAGTCCGCAAAAGAATTTCCCCTTGCCGAATTTTTGTAACGTGTAAAATTCGGCAAGGGGAAATTCTTTGCGGGCCACACCCTATGATGAGACTACTTGCTTAGCTCTGCGGCGTGGGAGAGGAGATATTCCTCGGCCTCAACGTTCCAAAGGCCGTTATGGGCTTTGCAGAGGCGGTCGAGCTCGGCGTAGACATGGTTGGTCCTGCCTTTTTCCTCAAAGTCGGTGATGGCGGTGAGAGGCATCTCCACATGGGTGTAGATCAGCTTCTTGCCGCCCTTGATCGACGGGAGGTTCAGCGTGGTCTCAGGGACAACGTTCAAGCCACCGACATGGGTCACGAGACCTGCCGGGTCAAGACCTTCACTCATCATCTTCAAGGCCTCCTTCATGTCATCCGTGTTGCCGCCGCTGGTGCCGACCACGTGGGTTGAGGCGTAGTGGACGTTGTAGAAGTTGAACGGAGCCTTGAAATCGGAGCGGCCGGGGCCGGAGAAGAAATTCAGGCAGCCGTCCTGCCCGAGGATGTCGTCACCCTGCTCCACAACGGCCGGAACCGGAGCCATCACAATGACCTCATCATAGCCCGTGCCTCCGGAAATCTCCTTCAATGTCTCGACAGGATTCTCGACAACGCCGGTGTTCACATAACGAAGGTCAATGCCCTTTGATGCGGCGAACTCCTTGGTGTAGAGAGCCGCGGCGCGGTCAAGGCGGGCCTGGTCGATGTCCGTCACCACGAAGAGGGACGGTTTCCTGTCCTCACGGCGGAGCACATAGTTGATCATCGCGAGACCCATCGGGCCGACACCGGCCAGAAGAGCCATCTTGCCACCGTCCTTGATCTCCATCCGGTGTACATAAGAACCGGAATGAGTATGGTAGCAGGCATGCATCGCGCCGATGACGCAGGAAAGTGGCTCGCTGAGGGAGGCAGGATAGAATCCCGGACCCTTGTAAGGCAGCAGACAGCCCATCTCCATCACCTCGGAAGGGATGATGATGTAGGTGGCGTCACCACCGGCGTAGCGGTAGGAATATCCCGGAGCGGACAGCAGCCCCACAGGACCGCCTTCGTAGTTGAGAGCAGGCTGGATGGAGAACTTGTCCCCCGGCTTGAACTGATCCTTCCACCGGGAGCCGACCTCGATGATCTCTCCGGCGAACTCGTGACCGATGATCGTAGGATTCTCGGCGATGTCGTCCGGAACCCTCTTGTGGTCGGAACCCTGATGGGAAGACTTGTAGGAAGACATGCAGAGGCTGTCGCTGACGACCTTGGCGAGAATCTCGTCATCCTTCATCCCGGGGAGTTCGAACTCCTCGAGACGAAGGTCTTCCTTACCATATAATCTAACGGCTTTAGTAAGCATGGTCGTTACCTTTTAAACACCCTTCTTTGCCCTGATGATCTGCTCCGCCGCGGTCTGGTTGCTTACAGGAACATAGTCCTTCAACGGAACAATCTTCTCGTTGATGGCGTCCAGGAACCAGGACGGCTGAGGGAAGAACGCTTCCTCAAGCTCGTGGCAAGGTGTGATCCAGTTGCGGGAGCCGAGCACTACCGGAGCGGCGTCGAGGTCGTCGAAGGCCATCTCGGTGATGTTTGCGGCGATGTCATTGAGATAGGAACCGCGGGCGCAGGCATCTCCGGCGATGACAATGCGGCCGGTCTTCCTCACTGACTCAAGCACCTTCTCGTAGTTGAACGGAACGAGGGAGCGGGCATCGATGACCTCTGCCTCCATTCCATACTTCTCCTTCAGGATGTCAGCGGCCTCAAGAGCGCGGTACAAGGTTGCGCCTATCGTAAGGAATGTCACATCCTTGCCGACTCTCTTGACATCAGGCTCGCCGATCGGGATCTCATAATATTCCTCAGGCACACCACCCTCATGAAACATCTCACCCTTGTCGTAAATCCTCTGACTTTCAAAGAATATCACAGGGTCTGTGCCCTGAAGTGCGGCGTTCATCAAACCCTTCGCGTCATACGGAGTGACAGGGAAGCAGACCTTCAGTCCAGGGATGTGGCAGCACAGTGAAGTCCAGTCCTGAGAGTGCTGGGCGCCGTACTTCGAACCGACGGACACACGGACCACAACCGGCATCTTAAGGATGTTGCCGGACATCGCCTGCCACTTAGGGAGCTGATTGAATATCTCGTCTCCGCAGCAGCCGAGAAAGTCGCAGTACATGATCTCCGGAATCACACGGCCTCCGCACATGGCATAACCTATGGCGGTTCCGATGATCGCGGCCTCGGCGATCGGAGAGTTGAAGAGACGGTGATACGGCAACGCCTCTGTCAGTCCTCTGTAAACAGCGAAAGCGCCGCCCCACTCACGGTTCTCCTCACCATAAGCCACCAAAGAGGCATCCTTGTAGAAGCGGTCCACGACAGCCTCGAATATTCCGTCCCTGATGTTGTAGGTCTTCATCTTGCTGGCAGGCTTGCCGTCCTTGTCGAGGTAGAACCTTGACTTTCCGGCGATCTGCTTCACGCGAGGATTCTCCTCAAGAGGCATGTTCACGTCCGGTTTCGCGTCGCTGAGGGAGTCGATGCTCTGGTTGGAGAACATCATGTCACCCAGAAGCTCGCTCTCCTTCGCGAGATCCATACGTGGAGAAAGCTCTGTGTCGATGGCGAGTTTGTAGCACTCGAATATGTTGGAGTTCACCTCGGCGCGGATGGCGTCAAGGGCAGCCTGATCAGCGACACCGGCCTCTTTCAGCCTCTCGCCGAACGCTACGATGCAGTCTTCCTTCTCCCAGGCCTCGATCTCCTCCTTCGTACGGTAAGATGACTGGTCGCTCGGAGAGTGGCCGCTGTAACGGTAGGTGACAACGTCCAGAAGAGCCGGACCTTTCTTCTCAAGCAGATAGGCCTTCTTGCGGTTGAACGCGTCAATGACAGCGAGCGGATTGTAACCGTCAACCCTCTCGGCATCCATCGCGTCGGCCTTGAATCCGGCACCCAGACGTGCAGGGAAAGTGTAGCCCATTGTCTCGCCCTTGGTCTGGCCGCCCATAGCGTACTGGTTGTCCATCACGTTGAAGAGGACAGGAAGCCCGCCCTTCATGTCACCTTCCCAAAGGGTGTTGAACTGATCCATGGAGGCGAATGTCATGCCCTCAAGCACAGGACCTCTGGCCATGGCACCGTCACCGAGGTTGGCTACGACTATGCCTTTCTTGCGGTTGACCTTCTTGTAGAGGGCGGCTCCCACGGCGATAGAGCCGGAACCGCCCACGATGGCGTTGTTCGGGTAGATTCCGAAAGGAGTGAAGAACGTGTGCATCGAACCGCCAAGGCCCTTGTTGAATCCGGTCGTGCGGGCGAAGATCTCGGCCATCGCTCCGTAAAGCAGGAAGCGGATTCCGAGTTCCTTGGTGTCCTTGCCGTCGTAAGCCTTCTTGGCCACATCAAGGGTGGCGCCGCCCCAGAACTCCTCCATCACCTTCTTCAGTTCCTTCTCGGGGAGAATCTGGATTGAACGCAGACCCTTGGCGAGAATCTCGCCGTGGGAGCGGTGTGAGCCGAAGATGAAGTCATCGGTGTCAAGGCAGTAGGCCATTCCGACAGCGGCGGCCTCCTGACCGGCGGAAAGGTGAGCCGGTCCGGGGTTGTTGTAAGCGACTCCGTTGTAGCCTCCCGTGGTCTTGACCAGATTGAGCATGGTCTCGAACTCGCGGATGTAGGACATGTCGCGGTAGATGCGGAGCAGATCCTCCTTTGTGAAATTGCCTTCCTTAAGTTCTTCCTTGATGGTCTTCTTGTACTTCATCACAGGAATCGACGGAAGTTTCAGCTCGTGATCCTTCGGACGCAGTGTCTCGTTCGGATCAATGTAAAGCGCTTTTGGCATATCAGTATATTCTTTATTGTTTTCGTGATCAATTGGCGGCGACCGTTGGCAACAGTCACTTTACCAATATTGTAAATTCCTCTATTTCAACGCAAACGCTGTCTCCTTGATGATCTCGGAAACGGTCGGGTGCGGGAACACAACCTCTCTGAGCTGCTCAAGGGTCATCTCCGACTCGATGGCGATGCAGGCGCTGTGGATGATCTCCGAGCAAGGGTTGCCGAGCATGTGGACGCCGAGAACCTCGTGATATTTCTTCCCGACGATGATCTTGCATATTCCCTCGCCGCCCTCGTTCTCGGCGACGAAGCGACCGGCGTAGGCCATAGGGAGCTTGACGACTGAATATTCCTTTCCGGAAGCCTTCGCCTGCTCTTCGGTGAGACCGACTCCGGCCACCTCAGGGTTGGTATAGACGATTCCCGGGATTGCGTCATAGCGCATACGATCTTCCTTTCCGAGAATATTGTTGACGGCGACCTCGCCCTCCCTGCTCGCCGTGTGGGCCAGCATCGAGAAGCCTGTGACATCACCGGCGGCATAAACCCCCGGCACATTCGTGCGCATCCTGCTGTCCACCTTGACTCCGCAAGGCTTTCCGCCCCTGTTCAGGAGCATCTCGACGCCGAGGTTCTCAAGGCCGAAGCCGCTGATGTTGGCGCGGCGACCCACAGAGACGAGAATCTTGTCCCCGCTGACTCTCCGGACGTTGCCATCAGGATCCTCATAGACGACGGTGTCGCCCTCGATTCCGGTGACCTTGCACTTCAGGCAGAAGTTCACTCCACGCTTTGCGTAGATCTTCTGAAGCATGGCGCTGATCTCATCGTCAAGAGGACCGAGGATCTTAGGGAGCATCTCCACCACAGTCACTTTCGTTCCGAGAGTGCTGAAGAATGCGGCGAACTCCATTCCGATGACACCGCCGCCGATGACAACGAGCTCCGCCGGACGTTCTTTCAAAGCAAGGATCTCACGGTTGGTGACAATCACGTCTCCGGCTTCCCTGAGGCCGGGAAACGGAGGTACCGCAGCCTCTGAACCTGTGCAGATCAGGATGTTGCGGGCAGCGTAAGTCTGATCGGCGGCGATGATCTTTATGCCTTCCGCGTCACGTCCCTGAATCGTGGCGTCCGCGGCCACAACCTCGACATTGTTGGACTTCATCGCCAGTTTGACACCTCCGACAAGTTTCTTCACGACCTTGTCCTTGCGGTCCACGATCTTGGAATAGTCGAACGCAGGTTCCTTGACATAGACCCCGTAATGGTCTCCGGTGAGTGCATAGTTATAGACCTTCGCGCTGTAGAGAAGCGTCTTGGTCGGAATGCACCCCTCGTTGAGGCAGACTCCTCCAAGGGATTTCCTTTCAAAAAGGACAACCTTAAGGCCGGCCGCTCCGGCTCTTTCAGCGGCCACGTAACCGCCCGGGCCGCCACCTATTACCGCTAAATCGTACATATTGATAATTTATTTAGAATTCGACTTCAAGATTCTCAATCTCAACAGCCACCTGCTTGAGGAAACGGGTCGCCTCTCCGCCGTCAAGGGCCCGGTGATCATAGGTCAGGGACAGGCCGAGATAAGGGACGAAGGCATAGACTCCGGCTCCAAGATCCTTCGGACGTGGGACAATCGTTCCTACACCGAGAATCGCGCTCTGAGGCACGTTGATGACAGGCGTGAACCATTCCACCCCGAATCCTCCGAGGTTGGAGACCGTGAACGAGGCGCCTTCGGCGGAGAGCAGATCAGGGTTGATCGAACCTTTCTTGCAGTCCTCGGCAACCTTCTTGAGAGCCTTGCTCAACCCTATGATATTCAAATCTTCCGCATGCTTGACGCAAGGCACCATCAGTCCGCGCTCTGTGTCAACGGCGCAGCCGAGGTTGACGACATTGAACAGCCGCATTGCATCCCCGAGGCAGTGCGAGTTGACCTTCGGGAATTTCTTGAGAGCCTTGATGACAGCATAGCAGACAAAGTCGTTGATCGTGATGTTGGCATCGATCCTCCCCTCCTCAAGAGCTTTTTTCGCTTTCTTGCGGAGAGCTTGGACACGGCGGGCGTCAGCACCGAGCATGTGGGTGAGCTGGGCCGTGTTCTGGAGGGAGTTGTACATAGACTTGGCGATAAGCTTGCGCATGTTGGACATCTTCTCGACCTTGAACTCCTCGCCTTCTCCGGCAAGATTCTCGGTGTGGGTAGGTTTCCAGACCTTCAGGTCAGCCCCCTTGACCATCCCGCCGAGACCGGAGCCAGCGGCTGGTGCCTGAAGACCTCCGTCCGCCATCATGGCCTTGGCAAGTCCGGACTTAGGAGCGCCTTGGGCGGCGATCACGTCGCGCTCTATCACGCGGCCGTGAGGGCCCGTGCCGGCGATCTGTGCTGTGTCCACACCTTTTTCAGCGGCCAATTTACGGGCTCTCGGGGAAACTGGAGCGTTGGCGATGACTGTGGCGGTCGCACCTGCCACGCCGGTCGCCGAGCCTGTCGGAGCGTCCGGAGTCTTGGCCGGGGTCACTTCGGCAGGCTCCGTGACCGATGAAGCAGACGCGGTGGCCGGGGATGCCGCCCCTGATGCCTGGGCCGCCGGCGCGCCAGCCCCCGAAGGAGCATATTCAGAAACAGATTCCCCCGGTTCGCCGATGACCATCACGTTGGTCAGACAAGGAATCTCATCATTGTCACTGAAGAAACAGGCCAGGACAGTACCCTCGACCTTGGAGTCCTCGTCAAAGGATGCCTTGTCCGTCTCATAACTGAAAAGGACATCGCCTACGGCGACCTTGTCTCCTACTTTTTTCTTGAACTCAGTAACAATGCAACTCTCTACGGATTGCCCTTGTTTGGGCATGATAACTACGTGTGCCATTAATTATAATGATTATCAAATTTCACTGTCGGACACCGTCCCAGAATCCTGAAAATTCTGACGATATCTCATGTAGACAAAGTTAAAATTTCTTTCTGACATAAAAAAGGATTATATTTGCATGTCATTTGCAAATTAGCAGATTTCAAATTCAAAATATCAAATAGAAAATGCAGTCAACAGAAGATCTGAAAAAGATTGCCTCCCAAGTGAGGAGAGACATCATCAGGATGGTCGTCCAGGCCAACTCCGGACACCCGGGCGGATCCCTGAGCAGCGCCGACTTCATGACAGCGCTGTACTTCAATGTCATGGAACAGAATCCGGCGACATGGACGCGCGAAGGGAAAGAACAGGATGTGTTCTTCCTTTCGGCCGGGCATCTTACGCCGATGTATTACTCAATCCTGTCCAGAGCGGGATATTTCCCGATCTCCGAACTGGGCTCGTTCCGTAAGTACGGGACCCGGCTTCAGGGACACCCTTCGGTAAGAAAAGGCCTCCCCGGTGTAGTTCAGGCGGCAGGTTCCCTCGGCCAGGGCCTTTCAGTAGCCATAGGTGCGGCTCTCGCGAAGAAGGCTGACAAAGACCCGCACACGATTTATGTTCTCTGCGGAGACGGGGAGACAGAGGAGGGACAGATCTGGGAGGCTGCGATGTTCGCCGCTCACCACAGGACAGACAACCTGATCGCGATGACTGACTGGAACGGCCAGCAGATTGACGGTACCACAGAGGATGTCGCCGGTCTTGGCGACCTTGAGGCCAAATGGAAGGCTTTCGGATGGGATGTCATTGTGGCTGACGGACACGACATGGACAAAGTTCTTGAGGCGTTCGCACAGGCAAAGGCCGGAAACGGCAACGGCAAGCCCAAGATGATCCTGTTCAAGACAGAGATGGGACACGGAGTTGATTTCATGGCCGGCACCCACAAATGGCACGGCAGCGTTCCTTCCGAGGATCAGTGCAAGAACGCCTTGAGCCAGCTGGAGGAGACATTGGGAGACTTTTAATTCAGTAATATCATGAAAAAATATACAGACAGAGGTAAGAAGGACACCCGCAGCGGTTTCGGAGCCGGCCTTTCCGAGGCCGGAAAGGCAGACTCAAGAGTCGTGGCTTTGACCGCCGACCTCAAGGGCTCGCTCAAGATGGACGCTTTCGCGGCCGAGTTCCCGGAAAGATACTATGAATGCGGAATCGCGGAGGCCAACATGATCGGAGTCGCTTCCGGGATGGCCCTCGCAGGCAAGATTCCATTCGCAGGTTCATTCGCCGAGTTCATCACGGGACGTGTCTATGACCAGATCAGAATGGAGGTCTGCTATGGCAAGACCAATGTGAAGATCGCGTCCTCCCACGCCGGAATCACCCTCGGCGAGGATGGCGCCACACACCAGACAATGGAGGACATCGCCCTGATGCGCGCCCTTCCGGACATGGTTGTGATCAACCCTTGCGACTGGACCCAGACAAAGAACGCCACAATCGCCGCGGCAAAGTACGACGGGCCGGTCTATCTACGTTTCGGGAGGCCCAAGGTGGCCGATTTCATGCCTGACGAGCCGTTTGAGATCGGAAAGGCCTACGTGCTGAACGAAGGCAAGGACGTTTCCGTCTTCGCCACAGGACACATGGTCTGGGAAGCCCTCCAGGCAGCCGAAGCCCTTGAGGCCGAAGGAATCTGCGCGGAGATCATCGACATCGCGACCATCAAGCCGCTCGACACCAAGGCTGTCATCGCTTCCGCCATCAAGACGGGGGCTGTCGTTGTCGCCGAGGAGCACAACATGGCCGGAGGTCTTGGCGAACTGATCGCCGGAGTGCTCGCCGCCACATCGCCAAAGCCGATTGAATATGTCAACGGACGTGACGAGTTCGGTCAGAGCGGAACTCCTTCCGAGCTTCTCGCGGCTTATGGAATGGATGCCGCACACATCGTAGAAGCCGCAAAGAAAGTTCTGGAAAGAAAATAGAAGACGCGCTTCGAAAGGTTCGGCGGCCGATGCAATAATCACCGAGCCGTCGAATTGACCGGAACATTCGATAAAAAACAGAAAAAAGTTAGGAGACATTTATGTTTCTTAACTTTTTTTCTGTTTGCTCTGCCTATCTTGCAGGCGACGAACACTGCGGGCATAAAAGAATATCCCGGTTTCTCTCCGGAATATTCCTTGATGTCGGCCGCAAATGGAAGACAGACTATGAAAATCAAAGACCTGTGCATGGGCGAAAGGCCGCGGGAGAAAATGCTTGACAAAGGAGCGGGCGCGATGAGCAATGCGGAACTGCTTGCGATTCTTATAGGATCCGGAACCCGGAAAGAAAACGTCCTTGAGGTGGCTAACAGACTGCTTGCCGATGGCGAGGGGAGACTGTCAACGATCGCAGGAATGGATGCGGTCAGAATGAAAGAGATCGGAGGAATAGGCAGCGCCAGATACACCGCCATCGCGGCCGCCTTCGAACTCGGGAGGCGATGCTGCCTTGAGGATCCAGGGATAGAGAAAATCCCGATGACCGATGCCGAGATCGTGTACAGAATGATGCTCCCACGCCTCAAAGGTCTGGATCACGAGGAGTTCTGGATCATCCTGTTGAACCGGGCGAACTACATCATCCACAAGGAGATGATCAGTCTCGGAGGGATCTCCTCCACGGTTGTCGATTCCCGGCTTGTCGTGAGAATGGCTTTGGACAAACGGGCGAGCGCCATGATCATGGTTCATAACCACCCTTCCGGCAATCCCCGTCCGGGACGCAGCGACATTGCCGAGACAGAGCGGATGAAAAAGGCGGCGAACACTTTCGACATCGCCCTGCTTGACCACATCGTCGTCTGCGATGACTGCTACTTCAGTTTCGCCGATGACAGGGTGACAGCTGCGGACCATTCTGGAATATGACGACATCGCTCCGGGAACAGTCATCGGTCATGTCGCATTTCAAGTGGGTGTGGCTCAAAAAATTTGCAGGTGTGGAAATAAATCCCTACTTTCGGTTTTCGAAAAATCAATTTCGAGAAACCAATGAAAGTCATCAATCTTGGCGAGACCGATTCGGTCCTCAACAACATCGTTGCGCAGATGCGTGACAAAACCGTTCAGAAAGACAGCCTCCGTTTCCGTTACAACCTTGAAAGGTTGGGACACATTTTCGCCTACGAGCTCAGCAAAGTGTTGGAGTACAGTCCGAAGGATGTAATCACTCCTCTTGCCACGGCGAAGGTCCGCACATGCGATGTAAAGATTGTGGTTTCTACCATCCTGCGCGCCGGGCTGCCTCTCCACAAAGGCATCCTTGACATTTTCGACAATGCGGAGAACGCATTCATCGCCGCTTTCAGGAAGTACGACAAGGGTGACGAGTTCCACATCAACGTGGAGTACTGCACCTGTCCAGACCTGACCGGCAAGACTCTTGTCATAGCCGATACGATGCTTGCCACCGGATCTTCCGTAGAGATAGCCTACCGCAAGCTCATTCATGAAGGAGGAGATCCGGCACATACCCACTTCGTCTGCCCTATCGCCAGCATCTACGCCATCGAGTTCCTCCAGAAGCACCTTCCGGAAAACACGACTCTCTGGACAGCCGCTGTCGATGAGGAACTGACCAGCCATTCCTACATCGTCCCCGGTCTCGGAGACGCCGGTGATCTGGCCTACGGAGCGAAGCTGTAAACAGCTTCGCGCTTTGCCTTCAACCCCCAGTCCCTACGGGACAGCCCCGGTGGGGCACTGGGGAGCGTTCTCCCCGGACCCCTTGCGTCGCTACGCTCCGATGGAGCCATAGATAAGCGGAGTGCAAAAAAAATTGTGGTAGGTGTTTTCAGAGTTCCTTTCTGAGGCGGGCTTTGGGGATGTCAAGCTGGTCACGGTACTTGGCGATCGTGCGGCGGGCCACCTTGTAGCCGCGTTTATTCATCTCGGCCACCAACTGGTCGTCCGTCAACGGCTTGCGCTTGTCCTCGGCATCCACACATTCCTTCAGAGCCTTTTTCAGCTCACGGGTGGAGACCTCCTCCCCGTCCTGATTCTCAAGGCCCTCGGAGAAGAAATATTTCAACGGATAGATCCCGAAATGCGTCTCGATGTACTTGCTGTTCACGACCCTTGAGATTGTCGAGATGTCAAAACCGGTACGCTCTGCTATGTCTTTCAGGACCATAGGCTTGAGATGTGACTCGTCCCCGTCCATAAAATATTCATGCTGGTAGTCGACGATGGCTTTCATCGTACTCTCCAATGTGTTGTAGCGCTGCTTCAGAGCCTCCACAAACCATTTGGCCGAATCCAGTTTCTGCTTGACAAATGTGGCGGCCTCCTTCTTCTGACGGTCCGAGGAACCGCGGGCGTCGGCGAGAAGTTCCGCGTACTTGTGGTTCACGCGGATTTCAGGAATGTTGAAACGGGGCATGGACAGTTTCAGTTCCCCATCCACGATGTCAAGCACGAAATCCGGCACAATCTGTTGGGCCTGATCGTTGTAGGAGTCATCAATCTGACCGCCGGGAGCAGGGTTCAGCTTGACAATCCTGGCCATGACAGCCTTCATCTCATCCTCACTAAGACCAAGCTTTGTGATGATCTTCTGGAAATGACGGTTGGAGAATTCGGAGAAATAGTCCGTGAGGATAGTCTCGGCAACCTGCACGACCTTGGTCTGTTTCTGGGCCTTCAACTGAAGGAGAAGACACTCGCGCAGATCCCTGGCCCCGACCCCCGCAGGCTCGAACTCCTGGATAACCTTCAGCATATTCAGCACCTCTTCCGGGCTGGATTCGATGTTAGCCCTGAAGGCAAGATCGTCGACGATGCTGTCGATGTCCCTGCGAAGGTACCCGTCGCTGTCCAGACTGCCGATGATGAAAGCGGCCACATCGTGACCGTGCTTTGAAAGATTGCGGTAGCCAAGCTGCTCCATCAGGCTCTGCGTGAAACTCTCCTTGACGGAGAAAGTGTTGTACTGGGGGCGTTCGTCCTTGCCGTAGTTGTTGACGCGCAGTTTGTAGGCTGGAATAGGATCATTCTCGTCTATCTCATCGATGGAGATGTCCTTCGGCTCATCATTGTCCTCGCTCTTCTCAGGAGCCGGAGAGTCATCCAGCACCGGATTGTCCTCGAGTTCAGACTTCACTTTCTGCTCCAGTTCCTGAATCGGCAGCTCGATGAGCTTGATCGTCTGAATCTGAAGCGGAGAAAGTTTCTGTGTCTGTTTGAGTTCTAATCCCTGTTTGAGCATGGCTTATTCTTGATTAACGGTCTCTACGGTGTAGGAACGGGACCGGTCAACCACAGGATAACCGATCGCCTCCTTTACGATGAAAGCGGTCGGGAAAGCCCCCTTGAGCTGCAGAAGAAGCTGCATGGCCTCGGATTTGGTGCGGAAATCCCCCACTGTCACCCGAAAAAAGGGATTTGAATATGTACGGTAGGCCGAAACCCCAGGAAACATTCCTTTGAAGCGGTCCAGAGCCGCCTCGGAATCATTCCTGGAAGTCTGCTTGTTGTCATTGAATATCCTGACCCTGAATCCTGTGGATGTTCTTTCCGGATTGGCGGCGACATGCGACTCAAAGGCATCTAGGATGTCCCTGGACTGATGTACGGTCACATTTGACCCTTCAGCACCATTGGCGGAAAGAAGATTGAATATATCCTTCCCCACCAGAGTCGAGTCCATAAATGCGCCTTGCCTGTAGATGACAGAGTCCCGTCTCTCCGTGACATCCTGAGCGGCCGCCAGAAAAACCGTCGCCATGAGAGCCAGCGAAACCGCAAAAATCTTCCGAACCAAAACATTCATAAATCTACTCCGTTATTTTGTTAAGGTCTATATCCTTGAGTCTCAAAGTAGTCCCCGCTCCGCTTTTGAGCTTCACAGTTGCCGTCACGTCAGTCGTGAATCCTTCAAGGTCGCCTTTTTTCATTATCTGCATCAGCTTCATCAGGCTTATGCCGTCGCACAAGGTCGCCGAGCACGGCAGGTCATAGACCCGGGAGCATTTCCTGTCCACTCTGATCGTGTCAGCCGTGTAGGTCGCGAAATCCTCCCCGTTGTACTTTACGACACCGCTCACATCCGTCACTTTGAATGCGAACGTCGGATTGTCGATTCCCACCGCAAGTACCGCGTCAACAGAGCGCAGACCTTTCAGCGAGCATGACTCCAGACCGCACGAGGTGACCTTGATGTCCTTTACCTTGGACAAGCCGGAGCATCCTGACAAGACCGCGCAGGCCAGCAAAGCAATAAAAGTGCCGATTATTGTTCTTCCGGGTGTCTTCATTTTGTCAACACTGTTTCCACAAAGATAGGAAAAAATCCATAATAAGCATTCCGAATGGATTTGACGAGGATTACCAAGCCATTATTCAAGGATTATTATCTATCTTTGCGGAAGACTGTTATCACAGATAGGATGAGTAAAAAGATTTACATAGAGACCTACGGCTGCCAGATGAATGTAGGAGACTCGGAGGTGATTTTCTCGATTCTCGGGAAGGAGGGATATGAGCGCACGGAGTCCATGGACGAGGCTGACGTGGTTCTCGCCAACACTTGCTCCGTCAGGGACAATGCCGAGCAAAGGATATGGGGGCGCATCGAGGTGTTCCACAAACAGAAGGAGAAAAGGGACAATGTTGTTGTGGGGGTTGTCGGCTGCATGGCCGAAAGGCTGAAGGACAAGCTTCTGGACACCCATAAGGTGGATCTTGTCGCCGGGCCGGATTCCTACAGGACGCTGCCGGCCCTGCTCCGGGACATCGCGCCGGACAAACCGCAGATCAACGTGATGCTCTCCCACGAGGAGACCTACGCCGACATCGTGCCGGTCCGGACGGACAGGAACGGAGTCTCGGCCTTCATCTCCATCATGAGAGGGTGCAACAACGTCTGCTCGTACTGCGTGGTGCCATACACAAGGGGAGTCGAAAGGAGCCGCGATCCGCGGACCATTGTGGATGAGGCCCGTGATGTTTTCAACAAAGGGTACAAGGAAGTGACTCTGCTGGGGCAGAACGTGGACTCCTACAACTGGAAGCCGGCCGTGGGCGAAGGATGCGACTTCCCGAAGCTGCTGGAGATGGTCGCCCGGATCAGCCCTGAGCTGAGGGTCCGTTTCGCCACCAATCATCCGAAGGACATCAGCGACGATCTGATCGGGACGATGGCAAGGTACGACAACATCTGCAATCATATTCATCTGCCTGTCCAGTCGGGCAGCGACAGGCTTCTTGAGAAGATGAGAAGGCGCTACACGTCAGGATGGTACCTTGAGCGCGTGGCGAAGATCCGCGAGATCCTGCCGGGCTGCGGTATCACTACCGACGTCATCGCCGGGTTCTGCTCCGAGACCGAGGAGGATCACCGGGAGACGCTGGAACTGTTCCGCAAGGTCGGCTTTGACTACGCCTACATGTTCTACTACTCTGAGAGACCGGGAACGCTTGCGGCAAGACATTACCCTGACGATGTGCCCCAGGATGTCAAGACCAGAAGACTGAACGAGATCATCGCCCTCCAGAACGAGCTGAGCCTGGAAAGCAACCGGAACGACATAGGCAAGACGTTCAAGGTTCTCGTGGAGGGGCCTTCTAAAAAGAACCCGGAAGAGCTCTGCGGACGCTCCGGCAGCGACAAGATGTGTGTCTTCCCCGGCGAAGGCCACAAGGCCGGAGACTATGTGAACGTCAAGGTGCTTTCCTGCACATCGGCGACCCTGATCGGCGAGACAGTATAGCGGGCCATGCTCCAATGGATTCTCACAGTCCTGTACATACTTCTGATTCTCAGCGTTTTCACAATCATTCTGATTGACCGGGGAGATTCAGGAAGGAAGTTCGCATGGCTGCTTGTCATCGCGGTGCTTCCCGTTGTCGGCCTGGCTCTCTACCTTATGTTCGGAATCAACTACCGGCATCACTGGATCTTCAACCGGAGACACCAAAGGTACAAGGACATCTTTGAGGCCGGGACAACACCGGAACTGGACAGAATCCTTTTCGGACACGACGGCGAACCCCGCGTCCGTGAGGAGTTCCGGCCTTTGGCAAGGCTTCTCGGAGCGGAGAACTACCCGTCCGTCACTTACGGCAACGATCTGGAGATCATCACAAACGGCCAAAGGAAGTTCGACCTGCTCCGCGGGGACATCCTGGCGGCCAGGGAATCCATCCACATTGAATATTTTCATTTCGGGAACGACAAGGGCAGCAAAGCGATCAAGCGTCTTCTGATGCAGAAGGCGCAGGAAGGGGTCAAGGTCCGTTTCCTGTACGAGAACATCGCCAATTTTCCGATAGCGTCCGCCTACTACAACGACATGAGGAAAGCCGGAGTCGAGGTCGTCAAATTCACCAATCCAAGGATGCACGTGCTGGACCTGGCGACGAAACTCAATTACCGGAACCACAGGAAGATCGTTGTGATCGACGGGAAGATCGGCTACACGGGCGGAATGAACATCAACGACCACTATTTCCGCCTGTGGAGGGACACACACATGCGCATCACAGGCAATGCCGTGGCAGTGCTCCAGCACACTTTTCTGGATTCCTGGCTGACAGGAGGAGGCACGATCGACAAGCCGATGATCGACTACTATCCGATGGCGAGGAAACCGGCCACCGACTCTTCTCATCCGGTCACTGAGCCTGTCGAAGCGACCATGCAGGAAAACGACACCTTTGACAAGATCGCTTCGACAGGCTCCGCGGCCGGAGAAATCGACTTCCACGCCACCCATCCTACTCTGAGGGACAAACTGATACAGATTGTCCCTGACGAGCCGGATTTCCCTCTGCCAATCCTCCAGATGAGCTACGAATGGGCTCTCCAGCATGCCAAGAGGTACATCTACCTCCAGACCCCGTACTTCGTCCCGACAGAGCCGGTCATGGACGCGCTGAAAACCGCCGCGCTCTGCGGTGTCGATGTCCGCCTGATGCTCCCGGAGGTGGCCGACAACCTGCTGATGCGTCCGGCCAACAGAGCCTACTACGAAGAGGCCCTGCAGGCAGGTGTAAAAATATTCCTGCGCCGGGGAGAGTTCATCCATGCCAAGACCTTCGTCTGCGACGACTACCTCTCCAGCATCGGCTCGGCCAACCTTGACTTCCGCAGCTTCGCCATCAACTACGAGGTCAACACCTACATCTACGACGAGGAGGCAGCCCTCATGAACAAAGGAATATTCCAGTACGACCTCCGCCAATGCCATGAGCTGACCCTCAAGGAATGGAGCGCCCGCCCTTGGTACTCACGCATCCTCGAGAGTCTCCTGCGTCTCTTCGCCCCTTTGCTGTAAGACGCAGCCTCATGGAATGACTTACGGGAGTCATTAACAGACCTGGCACGGTCCTACAGGCTGTCGTAGAACTGACAGTTATACTTTGTAAGAATGTCAATGGACATATAGTTGTCACGGACCTTCGGTCTGCGGCCGAGCGCGAGATAGTCTGTGAGAGCCATGACGGCTCCGGCGGCCTGCCTGTCCGAATGTTGTCCGAGGAGCACGCGGACATGACCGTCACGCAAGGCTTTCAAGTTCCTTTCAAGCACATCATACCCTACGACATTCATCCCTTGCATATTCCTGGAACGCAGATAATCGGCCACAAGGAATATTCTTGAGTTCATCGTCACTATGTTCAGTCTCCCTGTCATTCCGTCAAAGGCCCCGGAAAGGACTTCAAGAGTCTGCTCCGGGCTGTTGGGATTGATCATCACATTGGTGACTTCCGTGTCCGGACAGTAGCGCGACAGATAATCCATGAAACCCTTCCGCCTGTCCGCCGAAGGATCCGAAAGGCCCTTGCTGTCTCGTTCTATCCGCACCATGAACACCCTGCCTTTCTGATCCTCGTCAGACATCGACATCAGGATGTCGGCGCAGCAACGCCCGCTTTCGTATATGGGCATGCCGAAGTAGGCCAGATGTCCGTCCGTCCCTGCGCTTGTGTTCAGCATCACGTACGGTATGCTGTTCCCGGAAAGCAGCCCGGAGAAACTCAGCGCGTCATCCAGAAACATCGGAGCCAGAATCACACCCGAATGGCCATCCTCCAGAACCTTCCGGCACTGACTCCGGAAAGAATCCACATCGTACTGGTCGTAATAATAGACAACGACACTGACCGAGAATCTTTCAGCATATTCCTCCGACTGTCTCAACCCATTGAGGACCAATTCCCAGAAATCACCTTTATTGAAACTCGGCATGACCACGGCGATGCTGTGAGCCTTGTTCCTGGCCAGCATGGAGGCATAGACATTCGGTTTGTAGCCGAGCCTCTCCACCACCTCAAGAACCTTCTTTCTCGTGTCAGGAGCAACTTCCCCTCTGTTATGGAGAACCCTGTCCACCGTCCCGTCAGTCACGCCGGCGGCCTTGGCAACGTCCTTGATCGTAACTTTTACATTCCGCATAATATTCATCAATAGCCGACAGTGTCGGAAAACAATATTAATTAAAAACGGACAAATACGCAAGATCTTTCCGTGTGCGCACACGATTCCAAAAAAAAGCCTATATTTGCAGACATACCGACATATTCAGAGATAACATTATGGTAAATTAACAGGCATTTCCTTTTTCGCCATAGCCACAACTTTACAAGGAAGGTCCGCCAATTACCAGCTGTAACAATCAGTGAATAAAAGAGATGACAAGTAAGACCAAAACCAATTTCAGATGGGTGATCTGTGCGATGCTGTTCATCGCCACAGCCGTGAATTATCTTGACAGACAGGTGCTGTCCCTGACTTGGGACGAGTTCATCAAACCGGAGTTCCATTGGAATGAATCTCATTACGGCACGATCACATCCATGTTCTCGATCATCTATGCGATCTGCATGCTGTTCGCAGGACGTTTCGTCGATTGGATGGGTACCAAGAAAGGCTACCTCTGGTCAATAGGCGTCTGGTCGGCGGGAGCCTGCGCGCATGCTCTCTGCGGAATCGTGACCGAGAACATCGTAGGGCTGCACACCGTGGCGGAACTTGTTCAGGCCACAGGTGACACGGCGGTTCTCATCTCCACGACAAGCATGTACTGCTTCCTCGTCGCCAGAAGCATTCTGGCCCTTGGAGAGGCGGGCAACTTCCCTGCGGCGATCAAGACCACCGCCGAATATTTCCCAAAGAAGGACAGGGCCTTCGCCACGTCCATATTCAATGCTGGAGCATCGATCGGAGCGCTGTTCGCACCACTCTCAATTCCGGTTCTCGCCAAGAATTTCGGATGGGAGGTCTCATTCATCATCATCGGAGCCTTGGGCTTCATCTGGATGGGATTCTGGGTGTTCCTCTACGACAAGCCGGAGGCTTCAAAGCATGTGGGCAAGGAAGAGCTGGCCTACATCGAGCAGGACAAGGAACTTGACAATGAAACGATCGCCGGCAACGGTCAGACCAGGAAGATCGGTTTCAAGGACTGCCTCAAGTACAAGCAGACCTGGGCGTTCGCCGTCGGCAAGTTCATGACCGACGGTGTCTGGTGGTTCTTCCTGTTCTGGACTCCATCCTACCTCAACACGCAATTCGGGATCAAGACCAGTGATCCGATGGGCATGGCGTTGATCTTCACGCTCTACGCCATCACGATGCTCTCTATCTACGGCGGAAAGATTCCTACAATATTCATCAACAAGGCCATGAAGGAAGGGAAGGCGTTCGACCCGTATGCCGCAAGAATGAAAGCGATGCTGATCTTCGCTTTCCTGCCGCTGGTCGTCCTGCTGGCCCAGCCTCTGGGCAGGGTCTCACCTTGGTTCCCGGTCATACTGATAGGCATCGGCGGAGCGGCCCATCAATCCTGGTCCGCGAACATCTTCTCGACCGTAGGGGACATGTTCCCGAAGTCCAGCATCGCGACCATCACCGGGATCGGCGGAATGGCCGGAGGACTCGGCTCCATGCTGCTTCAGAAAGTCGCCGGCGAACTCTTCGTGTACTCCGAGGAGGTCAGTCTGTCATTCCTCGGATTCACAGGAAAGCCCGCCGGCTATTTCATAATCTTCTGCGTGTGCGCCACCGCATATCTGATCGGCTGGAGCATCATGAAGGTTCTGGTCCCGAAATACAAGGTGATCGCACTTGTCTGATTCCCGTCCATCCCCTCCCTGCTCAAGTCAAGCGGCCGGAATAACTAACTGATGAACAGCAGTTCGCGGTACTTCGGAAGAGGCCAAGTGCGGTTGTCCACGATCTCCTCCAGCTTGTCGACAGGACGGCGGAGGGCGGAGAGGCTCTCGGCGATCTCGTGGTAGGCTACGGCCTTGGCATATTCATCCTCAAGGACATTCGCCTTCTTGCGCGCCTCGACCATCGCGGTGGCCTTCTCGCGGATCTGGTCCACATATTTGGAAATGCTCCGGATGAGATAGACCTCCTCCCTGCACTCGTCCGTACCTCCGAAGACATCCTTGCTCAGGGACACCTCCTTCAGCAGCCTGGACTTGTACTCAAGAGCGGCCGGGATGATGTGGTTGATCGCCATTCTCGCCATCACGCGCGACTCTATCTGGATCATCTTGCTGTAGGTCTCCCACTTCACCTCATTGCGGGCCTGAAGTTCCTTCTCTGAATATACCCCCGTCTCCCTGAACATGTTCACTGACGCAGGGGCGGTGAAGACCTTTATCATCTCCGGAACGCTTGTCTCGACATCCAGACCGCGTTTCTTCGCCTCCTCCTTCCACTCGTCAGAGTAGCCGTTGCCGTCAAAGCAGACGACATTGATGACGGAGGCGATGATCGGTTTGAGAGTGTCCAGAATGGCCACATTCAAAGCCTTTCCGGAGGCCAGTTCCTTGTCGAGACTCTTCTTGAAGGAGATGAGCTGCTCGGCCACGGCCGCATTCAGGGTCGTCATCGCTCCGGCACAGTTGGCCAGCGAGCCTACCGCCCTGAACTCGAATCTGTTGCCGGTGAAAGCGAACGGAGAGGTCCTGTTGCGGTCGGTGTTGTCCACGAAGATCTCAGGAATCTCCACCAGACCGACGCTCTTGCCCTTCTTGCCGGCGATCTCGATTGGAGTGTCGGACGGGACCTCCAGCAGTTTGTGAAGCACATCGGTCATTGTCTTGCCAAGGAATGCGGACACGATCGCGGGCGGAGCCTCGTTGGCGCCGAGACGATGGGCGTTCGTGGCTGTGGCGATGGAAGCCTTCAGCAGGGCGTTGTGCCTCTGCACCGCAGCCAGCACGTTCACGAAGAACGTCACGAACTGCAGGTTGCCCTTGGCGTCCTTGCCCGGAGCCAGAAGCATCGTGCCTGTGTCGGTTCCCAGAGACCAGTTGTTGTGCTTGCCGGATCCATTGACCCCGGCGAAAGGCTTCTCGTGAAGAAGAACCACGAAACCGTGCTTGCGCGCGATCCTGTTCATCAGATTCATCACAATCTGGTTCTGGTCATTGGAAAGATTGGTCTCACCGAAGATCGGAGCGAGTTCGAACTGATTTGGAGCCACCTCATTATGTCTGGTCTTCAGCGGAATGCCAAGACGGTGGCCCGCGATCTCGAGGTCACGCATGAACTCGGCCACACGGGAAGGGATGGCTCCGAAATAGTGGTCGTCCAGCTGCTGGTTCTTGGACGAGCTGTGTCCCATCAGGGTACGGCCTGTGATCATCAGATCCGGCCTCGCGGCATAGAGGGATTCATCCACAAGGAAATATTCCTGCTCCCATCCGAGGTAGGAATATACCTTCGTGACAGACTTGTCGAAAAGGCGGCAGATCGGAATGGCCGCATCGGAAACAGCCTTGAGAGCTTTCTTGAGAGGAGTCTTGTAGTCCAGCGCCTCACCTGTGTAGGAGATGAACACGGTAGGGATGCAGAGGGTGTCATCGATGATGAACACCGGAGAAGTCGGATCCCAGGCCGTGTAGCCTCTGGCCTCGAATGTGGCGCGGATGCCTCCGTTGGGAAAAGAGGAGGCGTCCGGTTCCTGCTGCGCGAGGGACTTTCCGTTGAAAGTCTCGATGACTCCTCCCTTGCCGTCGTAGTCGATCAACGAGTCGTGCTTCTCGGCCGTACCTTCGGTCAAAGGCTGGAACCAGTGGGTCACATGGGTGACATGGTGCTCCATAGCCCACTCCTTCATTCCTCTGGCCACGCCGTCTGCGGTCTCCCGATCCAGGGACTTGCCGTTGTCAATGCAGTCGAGAAGTGCATTCAGAGTCTTGGCATCCAAGTACTTGTGCATCTTTGGACGGTCAAAGACCAGTTCTCCGTAGTAGTCGGAGGTCTTGCCCTCAGGGCGCTCAGCCGGAACAGCCTTCTTCTCGAAGGATTCCTTCACCAGATCAAATCTGTCAATGCTCATAATTTGTCTATTTGTTAAAGGTGTATATCTCCTTAACTATTATATTGTGCAGTCAAAACTGTCTCCGTCAATCCTCTTCAAGGCCTGATAAAAAAGGAAGAAGGCTGATCCGCAAGGAACCAGCCTTCAATATTCAAATCATAATATCCTTCCCCTCGTAATGAGTATGCCGTCAGGCTGGAAGACCGGCACACACGAAAGCGTTCAGGGCCTGCTGGCTCTGAAATCCCTGCTGGAACCACTGCTGTCGGTATGTGTGGGCTTCAAGTGTCATCCTTCTTGTAATTTTGACGGCGCAAGTTATGAAATCAATTCTTAAACTCAATGATTTTTTTTGACTTTATCGGTTTAGCCTCCAAAAAAGTCCCGAACCGATCAAACCTATTCGGAGCGTAGCGACGCAAGGGGCCTGGGGAATACGGTCCCCAGTACCCCACCTGGGCTGTCACGAAGTGACTGGGGTGGAAAGGAAGCTGGAATTTCTAGAAGAGAAATTCCAACTTCTCAGGCAGACGCGTATAGTCATCAATCTGAATATAATCCATGCCACCCAGACGGATCTGGCTGTCGTTGCCGCCGTCGGTGAAGTCGTCTCCGACAAAAAGTATCTGGTTAAGCGTATATCCCTTTTCGGCCGCATAGCGCATCACAGCGTCGAACTTGTTGTATTGCTTTGGGGTGATGTCGAATGAGGTAGTGCCGCCGATGAACACGGAATAGTCCTTGAAGATTTCACTGACCTCCGGAAACATGGCGCGCCTGCGGATCTTGTCCGGATCAAAAGTCAGCTTGGAGGCCTTGTCAGCCTTGGTGCCGAGCAGGCCGAAAGTCACCATGCCCGATTCGTGGAACTCCAGGGATTCTCCCTTGTAGTCCGTGTAGCCGTACTTCTTTCTCAGGTAATCGCAGTTCTTCTGGAAGAATTTCCTGTCCACAGGAGACTTCTCCTCCCTGACCATCTTGAACTTGCCGTCAATGATGCGGCTCTCCTCCATGCCATAGTTGCCGAGGATCGTGACAGGATATTCACCCATCTGCCTGTAGATCCTCTCGCATCCGCCTCCGCCGGCCATGATGATCTCGTAGCGCTTGGCAAGCGTGTCGAGCACCGCTCTGTTCGCTGCGGTCAAAGGGGTCTTGTGCTGAGTGAGCGTTCCGTCCAAGTCAAAGCAAATCAGCTTCTTCTGCTGCTTCCACCTCAATTCGCGGATGGAGTCCATCAGCCTTTTCATCCCCTGCGGATGGTCAGTGGAGACGTAGGTCACACCGTGCCTCATCGCAAAATCAGCCAAGTCGTAGCCGTTCACCATCCAGATTGTCGTTTGAAGCCCGGCGGAATGAGCCTCGTCAAGCAGGTAGGAAGAATCCAGCACGACACTGTAATGATAGGACACTCCCGCATACCCTTTACTCTTCAGTTCCTGGACTGAATATTTCTTTTTGGAACTGATCGGCACGACCTCGGCTCCCGGATGGAGGCGCAGAACCTCATCGCAGAGATGCTCGCTGAAAGAGATGAAGCACATCTGGTCGTACATGTTCATCTCATCGCAGAGAGCGACGGCCTTCTCGGCAAGCAAAGTCTCCCGCTCCGGGGTCGGATGGGACTTCAGCTCAAGGAAAACCTTCATCGCCGGGGTCTTCTTCGCCTGGATGAAAAATTCCCTCAAAGATGGAATATGGTCACCGTTCGGAAGAGTGCAGCTTCTCACCGTGGCATAGTCAAGTTTCTGGATGTCCTTGTACTTCGTCCCAGGAACAGCGGGGCCGTGCAGAACCACCAATGAGTCATCCGTGGTCAGATGCACATCCAGTTCGACACCTTCCACACCCAATGTCTGGGCATCTTTCAGACTGGTCAGAGTGTTTTCGAATGAACCGGGATGGGTGTAAAATCCCCTGTGGGACATGATTTTGGTCTGCGCCGGAAGCATCGTGGCGCAAAGCAGCGGCAGCACCGCCGAAAGAATGAACTTTTTCATGGTTCAAAGTTACGAAAAAATACCGTTCCCGGACGTGAGTAAGCGTTAAAAAAGAACTCTATCCTCGAAAATACGGCCGAATCTTAATCTAACTCTTAATCTAACGCTTAATCTAACGCTTACTAAAAGGTGTTTTGATTTGCCAATGATTTTAATGATTGCTATCTTTGACGCGCGAAGGTTCTTTGGATCAGATTTTAGGCCAAGGATCAAAAGGGAATCCGGTGCGAATCCGAGACAGTACCCGCTGCTGTGAGTTCCACTTACGCTCCAGGACCAAAGGGCGAATGGCTGTTTTCATTACAGTCATCAAAAAAATGACGCGGCTTTCTTACGCCACTGGCAGGATGCTGAATATTCAGTTTTCCACACTCCGGGAAGGCGCCGCGGCAGGAACAAGTCAGAAGACCTGCCTTCGCGGAACTTTACGGCCTTGTCTGCGGGATTACGGGCGGCGGCCGGACAAAATTTATGAAACGACCATACCGTCTCATAGTCTCGGTCTGCCTTCTGGGATGCGGATCAGCGGCTTTTGCGCAGACATCCGGTGACACCACGTCGGTTCATCGGAAGGGAATCCCATCGGACAGCACGCAGACGATCAGGGAGTCAATCATCATCGGCGCCCCGGCAGGCTACAGGTACCGCGAGATCATCCCGGCGCAGACCCTTAAGGAAGAGGAACTCCAACGGCTGAACAGTCTCTCGGTCGCGGACGCCATCCGTTATTTCTCAGGAGTCCAGCTGAAGGACTACGGCGGGGTCGGCGGTCTGAAGACCGTGAACATCCGCTCGATGGGCACGAACCACATGGCCGTGTTCTATGACGGAATCCAGCTCGGCAACGCCCTGAACGGGCAGGTGGACCTGGGGCGGTTCTCGCTCGATGATGTGGAGGAAATCTCCCTGCACAACGGGCAGAAAAGCGACATCTTACAGTCAGCCAAGGATTTCGGGGCTTCGGGAACAATCTACATCACCACCCGCCGACCTCGGTTCGAGAAGGACCGGAAGACCAATTTCAAAGCGACCATGAAAACCGGATCCTTCGGCCTTGTCAATCCTTCCATCCGCGGCGAGTACAGAATCTCGGATGCAGTGAGCGCCTCGCTCGGCGGAGAATGGGTCAATGCCACCGGCAAGTACAAGTTCCGCTACCGCAGACGCAACTCCTTAGGCGAAATCGTTTACGACACAACCGCCGTCCGCCACAACGGGGACATCGACGCCACAAGGCTGGAGGCCGCGCTGCACGGAGTCATGGAAGAGGGACGGTGGACCGTACATGCATATTCCTACAACTCCGAGAGAGGCATTCCGGGGGCGATTGTGAGCAACGTGTTCCGGGGCGGCGAGCGGCTTTGGGACAGGAACTCGTTCATCCAAGGCACTTTCACCAACAGGTGGACACCGAAGCTCAGATCCCTGCTCAACGCCAAATATGCAGCCGACTACACCCGTTACGAGAATCAGGACGCGAAACTTATCCAGACCAAGAATACCTACAGGCAGAAGGAAATGTACGTCTCCTGCGCCAACCTTTATAACATTCTTGACAACTGGGATGTCTCGCTCGCCTACGACTTCCAGTGGAACACCCTCGACGCGGCGTTCTACATGCCGACCCAGAGCGACGGCACTTTCCCCTACCCTACCAGATATTCACACATGGCGGCGCTTGCCACGGCGTTCGAGTGGGGACGGTTCAAGGGACAGGCAAGCGTGCTGGGTCATTTCGTCCACGAGGCGGTGAAGCGGTTCGTGGCCAGTCCGGACAAGGCCGTCGCCACACCGGCTTTCTTCCTGTCCTACAAGCCGTTCCGCAGACAGGACCTGTCGGTGCGGGCGTTCTACAAACGGATGTTCCGGATGCCGACGTTCAATGACCTCTACTACACGGACATGTGCAACGCCTCCCTGAAACCCGAATATGCCCGGCAATTCAATGTGGGGCTTAAATACACAAAGAATTTTATGAATATGCCCGCTCTGCGGACCGTTGACGCTTCCGTGGACGCATACTGCAACCACATCACGAACAAGATCATAGCCTACCCGAAAGGCCAGCAGTTCCGCTGGACGATGCTCAATCTCGGGGAGGTGGACATCAAGGGCGTGGATGCGGCGCTGAACACCGTATGGGTCTTCGGCGAGGTAGAGGCCACGGCCAGGCTCCAGTACACCTGTCAGGAAGCGATAGATGTCACGGACCCTGCGGACACATATTACCGGGACCAGATTCCATATATTCCTTGCCACAGCGGCTCGGCCGTACTGTCGCTCTTCCACAAAGGTTGGGGCCTGAACTACAGTTTCATCTACACGGGTGAGCGCTACAACCAGCAGGAGAACATCCCACGGAACCACACCCAGCCGTGGTACACCAGCGACCTTTCCCTCCAGAAGTCCTTCGCCATCAGCACCCGCACCCTCAAGCTCTCCGCCGAGGTCAACAACCTCTTCGGCCAGGACTACGACGTGGTGCTGAACTACCCTATGCCTAAGACCAATTGCAGGTTTGTCATAAGTTTTAATTTTTAACTCAATACGTTATGAGACATTTCAACAAAATCATCAAAGCCGCGGCATTGATTCTGTTCCTCGGCGCGGCACTGTGCGGATGCCGCAAGGAAGAGACGATAGTCCCTCCGGTGTACGGCCCTCTGGGGTTCCTGACAGACCCGGATGCCGACCCGATAGGAATGTACGTCCTGAACGAGGGCAACATGGGGAGCAACAAGGCCGACATCGATTTCCTCGATTACCGTGAGGCGTCCTACGCCTGCGGAATCTACGCCGCAAATAATCCGACGGTCGTCAAAGGTCTTGGAGACACCGGCAACGACCTCCAGATCCATGACGGAATGCTGTTCGCTGTCATCAACGGCTCGCACAAGGTCGAGGTGATGGATGCATACACCGCAAAGAGAATCACGCAGATCGACATCGCCAACTGCCGATACATAGCGTTCAAGGACAACCACGCCTACGTCACCGCCTATGTCGGTTCCGACGCGGAGTTTCAGGCAGACCGCAAGGGCTCCGTATTCAAAGTCAATCTTGACACCTACAAGATCGAGGGTGAAGTCCAGGTCGGCTACCAGCCGGAAGAGATCGCCATAATCGGCTCCAACGCCTACGTGGCGAACTCAGGAGGCTGGAAACCGAATTATGACTCGACTGTTTCCGTCATCGATCTGGACTCCATGAAAGAAATTTACAAGATTGATGTCGGCATCAATCCGTGCCACATCAAGGCCGACTCCAAGGGCAATCTGTGGGTGTCCTCCAACGGCAACTATGCCGATGTCGCCTCAAACCTGTACCGCCTGGAAAAAGACGGCACACAGTACAAAGTCGCCGAGACCATGAATATTCCCGTGTCCAACATGGCCCTCGCGAACGATTCACTCTACATCTACAGCAGCGAGTACAACTACGCCACCTCCAGCAGCACAATCAGTTACACCATCATCGATGCCTCACGGGGCAGTGTCGTATCCGGCAAGATCATAACTGACGGAACGGAAAGCCGGATCGTGGCGCCATACGGAATAGCGGTCCATCCGTCCAACGGAGACATCTACATCACCGATGCGAAGAACTACACCTCCAGCGGCGCACTTTACTGCTACTCAAAGTCCGGAGTGCTGAAATGGAGCGCCACCACCGGAGACATCCCCGGACATTTCGCTTTCCTGCCGCGGGAGAAGTAATCTCCTTCCAACGACAATTTATTGAGCAGATGTCCGTCAACTTAGCCTGAATTATTCATAGCCGGCAGTCTTTTCATAGTCAATGGGACAATCGGTAAAATCGAGCGCGGTGCCCTCCTCCCTTAATGAGGGAATTCTTTTCGATATTTCCTCCCTCAATGAGGGAAGTTCACCATCTTTGTGCTGAAGTTATACAAATTCACGCAGTTATGATTGACATACAACTTAAAGAATATACGATGGAGATGCTGCGGAAAACTCCAACGGAGTTCCGTCGGTATCTTTATCAGGATATTCCTTGGGAGGCGCAACTTGTAGGGATCACCGGGGCGAGAGGAATCGGAAAGTCCACAATGATAAGGCAGTATATTCTTGAAAATCAAGACAAGGGACGATTTCTTTATGTCTCGGCTGACCACACGTATTTCGCTGACCATAGACTATCCGATCTGGCGGACGAGTTTGCCAAGGACGGGGGGACGCATCTGTTCATCGATGAGATCCATAAATATAATGACTGGTCACGGGAGCTGAAGCAGATTTATGATGTTCATTCGGAACTTCACGTGGTGTTCACCTGCTCGTCTATTCTGGACATAGAGGATGGTGCGGCGGATTTGAGTCGTCGTGCGCTGGTTTATCCGATGAGCGGACTCTCGTTCAGAGAGTACTTGAAACTCTTCCACAAAATCGGCACACCGACATATTCATTGGAAGAGATTCTTGCGGGGAAGGGTGAGATTCCGGGTGTTGTGCATCCGTTGCCATATTTCCGAGAATATTTGAAGAAGGGCTGCTATCCTTTTTCGGGGGAGATTGGATTCGAGGTGCGTCTGCAGCAGGTTGTGTCGCGTACGATTGAATCGGACATCGCCCAGCACGCCAACCTGAAAGCTTCCACTGCCCGCAAGCTGAAGAAGATGCTTGCCATCATCGCTTCGCTGGCACCTTACAAGCCGAGTATGGAGAAACTGGCTGTGGAGATAGGCGTGAGCAAGAACAATGTTCCTGAATATCTGACATATCTGGAGAAGACGGGGCTTATCGGCCAGCTGCGGGATGAGACCGGAGGTCTCCGTGGATTGGGGAAGGTTGAGAAAGTTTACATCGACAACCCGAATCTGATGTATGCTCTGTCGGGAAGTTCGGTTGATGCCGGTAACGTCAGGGAGACTTTTTTCTATAATCAGACAAAGATAGGAATATTTTCGGATATGCAGACTCACCTTTTCAGGGATTGTTCCAGGCTAAAAGATAATACCATGACAAACGCCGTTTTATCCAAAATCATTTGCGTAATGGATAAAAGTGCTATGTTTGTCCATTATGAATGATTTATTGGATGAAAGAGGCTGTTCTTAAACAAAAAAAGAGAAATCGACTCTCTGATTGAGTGTGCGGAGGAACTTAAAGTCAACAGGCTTCAAATAATCATGTGGGATCAGGATGAGATTCTGGAAAAGAAAGGACACACGATTGAGGTGATTTCAGTGAGAAACTGGACAAGCAGATAATCTAAAAGAAATCAAGTTATGGGCGAAGGGGTCCGGAACTATCCCTGCTCCTTCTCCTGACGGTCGGTGCGTTTGATGGCGGGGATGCGCTCCAGTTCGGCGAGGTTCTGACCGTGCTCGACTGCGAGAGCGGGCTTCTTGTCAGGGTCGAAATGGAAACGCTTTACGTTGTCGGAGGTGTTGTAGCCGATGATCTTCACCTTGCCGGTAAGGTTGATCTCGTCCTCGGGTTCGGGCAGGGGCTGCCTCTCGAACCTGAAATCCTTGCCGATCAGGATGATGTTGCCGAGGTCGGCTCTTGCGATTTTCCTCAAATCGTTGACCTTGAATCCGGTGGCGATGGCGGTGATTTGAATCTTGTCCCCGATCTCCGGGTCTGTCATCCAGACCAGGCCTGTCTTGAATTTCTTGACGTTTCCGGTATATTCGGAAATCTTGCGGTTGATCTCGGAGAGGTCATCCATTGTCAGTCCCTTGTCGTTCTTGCCGCAGGTTATGTTGATGAGCAGGCTCTTGGCCGTCTTTAGATCAAAATCGTTCAGGAGAGGGGACTGGAGCGCTCCATGAACCGCATCCTCGATCCTGTTCTTGCCGGTGCCGGTGCCGCATCCCATCAAGGCCATGCCGCTGTTCCGCATCATGGTCTTGATGTCCTCAAAATCGACGTTGATGTAGCCTGGGCGGCTGATGATCTCCGTGATGCCCTTGACGGCGGTTGAAAGGACCTCGTCCGCCTTCGGAAAGGCCTCGTGGACAAGATGGCTGCCGAAGAAATCGTAGAGTTTCTCGTTGTTGATGATCAGAAGGCTGTCCACGTTCTTCACCAGTTCATGGATGCCGTCGATCGCGCGGGACATGGCGTTCTCTCCCTCGTTCTCAAACGGCAGGGTGACCACACCGACGGTCAGGACTCCTTTGTCCTTGGCTATCTTGGCGATGATCGGAGCGGCTCCCGTACCGGTGCCTCCGCCCATTCCAGCGGTGATGAACAGCATCTGGGTGTCGGACCCAAGCACAACCTTCTCGATCTGGTCGTGGGCTTCAAGCGCGGCCTTGCGGCCCTTCGCGGGATCCGTTCCGGCTCCGAGGGCATTCTCCCCGATGTGGATCTTGACAGGGACAGGACTCCCGTCAAGAGCCTGGCGGTCGGTGTTGCAGACAATGAAGCTGCAACCCTCCACCTTCTCCCTGAACATGTAGTTCACGGCGTTGCAACCGCCTCCGCCCACTCCGATCACCTTGATCATCGACTGGATAGGTGTCATCATCGGGCTGGTCTCAGCCAGATCTATGTCGAAATTGTCAATCATGTCTCCCATAAACTTCTCTGTTTAAACCTCCTCGTTACTCATTTCATCGTACAGGTCTCCGACCTTCTCGCCGAACTTGTCCACAATGTGCTTTGTCCATGTGAAATTGAACAGGCCGCGGTGCTCTTTCCTTTCCTTCTTCTCTTTCCGTTTCCTGTCCTCATAGTCCTTGATCTCCTCCGCGGTCGGCTCGTCGAACACCCCTGGCCTCTCATCATTATCCTGAGCGGCGGCGACTGAGGCCTCTATGGCAGGTTGTCCGATTGTGGAATAAGGATCATATTCAGTCTCAAGGACATCACCATGCGGTTTCTCCTGCCGGATGTCCGGCGTTTCCTCCGTGACGGCATCTGTTCCGGCTGAGAAGGTCTCATATTCTTTTCCGGCGGCCTCCGGCTCCTCTTCAGGCGTGGCTGTGACAGTTTTCGCATCGGCGGCTACCGGCACTCTCACCGCGACGCCATTGATGCAGTTGAGGGTTCTGTCGCCCTTCGCGGACAGGATCATGCCCATAGATGTCGAGGCGCTGGCCTCGCTGGCCTCGACGCAGCCTTCACAGGAAAAGAACCGTCTCGGTCTGCCGATCTTCACTGAATATCCCGACAGCTCCTTGATGTAGTTGGCGCAGTTCACAAGTTCCGCTCCGCCTCCCGTCACGACAACGCCGGCCCTGAGGTCTTCCTCGGAGGCGTAGCCGCTTTCCTGAATCCTGAACAGGAGGGCTTCGATGATCTCCTTCATCCTCGCCGTGATGATCTCGGAGATGTACTTGACCGAAACCTGGGCGGTGGCGTTCCCGTCCTCATCCACGATCTGGATGGACTTCTCGCCAAGCGAGGACAACTTGTTCGGCATGCACGCCCCGTAGGCCTTTTTGATGTTCTCGGCCAGTTCGAAGGAAAAATTGCATTCCGACTTTATGTCATTCGTCACGCTGTTCCCACCGAACGGGATGGCGGCATAGAACCGCATGATCTTGTCTTTGAATATGGTGACGGAACTTACTCCGGCTCCAATGTCGATCAGCGCTACACCGTTCTCCATCTGCTCGGACTTCAGCACGGCGCGGGCGGTGATGCCCGGGGTGAAATATTTCTTGGCGATGGCAATCCCCAGATCGTTGAAGACACTGTCGATGTTCGATGAGTATCTCCTGTTTCCGATAAACACCTTGAAGTTGCCCTCAAGTGTCTCTGCGGCCATGCCTACGATGTCGTTTTCCGGCTCGTTGATGCAGTCTTCCGTCGAGAATGACTGGGCTACGGCTCCGTAGATGACTTCCTTTGTCGAATCCTCCAACGGGTAGGACTCCAATGCCATGGATTTCAGAGCTCTTATCTCGCTTTCCTGGATCAGATCGTCCGGTTCCGGTCTGGTCATGCTGGCCGAGGCTGTCTCCTGGCGGACGTACCAGCGCGGCAGACCGACAATCACCTGCTGGATCTTGATCCGGAGAGCCTGCTGAGCCTCGCTTATGGCTGCCCTAAGTTCGGACTTGACCTTGCCCGGAATCAGGACATAGCTGTAGCGTATGCCAAGCGACGGTGACTCTCGGTAGTAAATCACCTCAACATTCTGATCCTGGACCCTGGCCACGCACACGGCCAGTTTTGACGTTCCCAAATCAACGGATGCTATGTATCTCTCTTCCATATTCACAATCTTATTTTCTACAGACAATCTGCCCGTTGTACTTAACATTCACTGTCGAATAGAATCCCGCGCCTTTTTCCGGCAGGATGGCGGAGTAGTAGCGGCCGATCCTGTCGAACTTGCTTTCGAAACCGGACGGATGGCCGAAGATGAACCTTTCTTTTCCCTGACGCGGAATCATGACCAGATCCCCGTTGTCCCTGACAGTGATCTGACAGATGTTTTCCTCCCAGATTACGGAGCCCTTCATGTAATTCACCAGACTGATCACCTCGCACAGCCATCTTCGCTCCGCCTCTGTCTTCGGCTCGCCTTTGTACCCTCTCTCCACATTCAGCGGCACCGCCCCGTCAATGATCGGAACCCTGGATGTGTAGTTCTTCTGGAGAGGGAACAGGAATCCTTTCTCATCGGCGTAATAGCCGTTGTTGCCTTTCTGGAACCTGACAACCGGCTCTCTTTGCCGGATCCTCACATTGAGATAGCCGTCTGGAGTCGTGTAGGCCTCGGCCTTGAGGATCGCGCTTTTGCCGTCCAGGATGGTCTCCACTTTCAGCAAGTCCACGCTGTCAAGCCTCTGCCCGATGTAGGCTCCGTAATCCTTGTTCAGGTAGCCTTCCACGTCCTTGGCGGTCACGAAATTGAAATTGTCCGTGAACTCCACCTTGACACCCGCGCACGTGAGCTGCCCGACCCGCCTGTCATTCATCCTGAAGATGACGAGACAGACAAAGGCGGTCAGACAGAACGCAGCGGCGATGAGGGTTATCCTGAGACCTTCTTTCATTTCCCGAGTCTTTTTTCAAGAAGTTCCGTGATCGGTCCGATGAACCTGTCGATGTTGCCGGCTCCGAATGTAGCCAGTACGTCAAGAGGCTCATTCTCAAGGTAAGACAAGAGTTCCTCTTTCTTAATCAGCACCTTTTCCGAGGAGGTAACCTTGTCAAGGATGATCCCGGAAGTGACTCCGGGGATAGGTTCTTCCCTGGCCGGATAGATGTCCAGCAGAATCAGTTTGTCCACCTTGCTCAGAGCGGCGGCGAAATCATCGGCGAAATCCCTCGTTCTGGTGAAAAGATGTGGCTGGAACACTGCTGTGAGCCTTCTTCCCGGGAATATCCCCCTCAGCGAAGAGATTGCCGACGCCAGTTCCTTTGGATGGTGTGCATAGTCGTCGATGTAGGACAGGTGCGGGGTGTTCAGGTGCACGTCCAACCGGCGCCTGACTCCTGAATACGTTCCTATAGTCTTCCGGACAGCCTCCGGGGACACGCCGTGGTTGAGGCAGACCGCCGCTGCGGCCACGCTGTTCTCCACATTGACCCAGCCCGGAATTCCGACTCTGATCTCTTTGACCACTCCTTCGGGACAGACAAGGTCAAAGATGTAATGTCCTGTCTCGTCCGGTCTGGAATTGACCGCATGGTAGTCCGCCGAAGGATTGTCGTAGCTGTAGTGCAGAATCCTGGCCTTGGTGTCCTCGGTTGTGATGTCCAGCCCGGATTTCACGATCAGTGTGCGGCTCACCTGCGAGGCGAATGCCTTGAACGCCTTACGGTATTCCTCAAGCGTGCCGTAGATGTCCAGATGATCGGCGTCCATCGCGGTGATGACCGCTATCGCCGGATGCAGCTGGAGGAAGGAGCGGTCGAACTCGTCGGCCTCCGCCACCATCGTCGGCGTGTGGCTTGTCAGCAGATTCGTCCCGTAGTTCTTGGAGATTCCGCCGAGGAACGCCGAGCATCCCTTCCCGCTTTCTGTCAGGATGTGCGCCACGAGGGTGCTTGTGGTGGTCTTCCCGTGCGTTCCCGCCACGGCAAGGCATGTCTGCCCTTCGGCCAGCTCGCCGAGCATGCGTGATCTCTTGACCAGCGTGTAGCCATGCTCCCTGACGTACACCAGTTCCTTCAAGTCTGACGGGACGGCAGGCGTGTAGATGACCAATGTCGAGGCCACATCCTTCGAAATGCAGTCCGGGTCATCATTGTAATGGACTTCAATCCCTTCTTCCTCAAGGGCGTGTGTCAGGTCGGAAGGAGTCCTGTCGTAACCCGCGACCGGATAACCCTTGAATTTGTAGTACCTTGCTATGGCGCTCATCCCGATGCCGCCGATGCCTATGAAATAAATCTTTGAATATTTCGACATTTCTAACCTTTGATCAATTTGTAAACCTCTTCCGCGATTTCCCCCGCCGCGTCAGGCAGGGCCATCTTTCCGGCATTCTCCTCAAGCGCGGCTATCCTTGCCGGATCTTTCAGCAGCTCAAGAGCCGTCGGGATCATCTTCTCCATCGCATCCGAATCCTTGACGATCACAGCCGCGTCCTTCCTGACCAAAGCCATCGCGTTATGGGTCTGATGATCCTCCGCCACATTAGGGGATGGAATGAATATCACAGCTTTCCTGGCGGCACAGAGTTCGGACACCGAACTGGCTCCGGAACGCGAGATCACCACGTCGGCCGCAGCGTAGGCAAGATCCATCCTGCCTATGAAGTCAGAGTAATGAATATTCCTGACCACATCCCGGCCCTGGTCAGCCATAAACCGGTCGATTTCCGGCTTGTAGCGCTTGCCGCACTGCCACAGTATGTCAACCCCATCCATTTCCGGACATCCGTCCGAGATCCATTTCCGCATGCATTGGTTGAACCGCGCGCTCCCGAGGCTTCCTCCCACAATGAAGATGTGTTTTCTGGACGGATCGAGACCATATTCCTTGATCCCTTCCTCCCTCATTCCGGGGGTGGCCGGGACGATGATGCTTCTGATCGGGTTGCCCGTCATGACAATCCTGTCCGCCGGGAAGAACCGTTCCATCCCCTCGTAGGCAACGCAGATGGACTGCACACGGTTCCCGAGTTTCTTGTTGGTCAACCCGGCGAATCCGTTCTGTTCCTGGATCAATGACGGGATGTGCATTCCGGTGGCGGCCCAAAGCAGTGGAGCGCTCGCATAGCCTCCGACTCCGATCACGACCTGAGGCTTGAACTCCTTTATGATTCTCCTCGCCTTCAACAGGCTGGCGACGATCTTGAACGGCACGCTGAGGTCGTTGAGGATGTTCCTGAAGTTCAACTGGCGCTGCAATCCCACGATCGGCAGCCCCACAATCCTGTAGCCAGCGGCCGGAACTTTCTCCATCTCCATCTTGCCTTCCGCTCCGACGAACAGGATCTCTGTCCCTGGATTCAGTTCCTTCAGTTTGTTCGCGATCGAGACGGCCGGGAAGATGTGACCTCCTGTGCCGCCGCCGCTGATTATGACTCTCAATGCCTTGTGTTCCATCCTATTCATTGTTATGGTCGTCAATCCCGTAGTCCGGGATGTCATTCTCATGCACAGGGGCTTCATAAGCCTGTCCCGTCATCCCTTCAATGTCGTCATCCGGTACGCTGAATCCGCTTTCCATCAGGTCAAGTTCGTCAAGACCGCTGCTGACATCGTCTTTTATGGCCCTGTCAACCAAAGGTTCGGCCTTGGACGCCTCCCGCGCGATCTTTCTCTTCGCCATCTTGCTGATGGACAGAATGATGCCGAACGCCAGACTGAACATCAGGAACGAAGAGTTTCCGTGGCTGATCATCGGAAGCGTCTGTCCTGTGAGCGGTCCCATGTCGCAGTTGATCGCGATGTGCATCATGGCCTGTCCCGTGATGAGCAGCACCAGTCCGGCCACGGCGGTCTTGGCGAAATGGTTGTCACAATTCCTGACGATGATTGAACCTCTTGCCAGCAGGCTGATGTAGAGGATGATGACGAAGATCCCGCCCAGCAGGCCGTATTCCTCGACCACGAAACTGAACATGTAGTCCTCGAACATGATCGGCACGACGTACCTTTGGGTGCTTCGTCCCGGACCCTTGCCGATCAGCCCGCCCTCGTGGATGGCGATCTTCGCGCTGATAGGCTGCTTGACCTTGTCGAGGGCTTTCTGGAATTCCACGCTGTTCTGCGGACTCTCACGCATTATCCTCAAATTGTCCTCTATGGCATCTCCCGTGACCCTGTTGAGGGCTGAGTCCAGATGCGGGAACAGTTTGTTCCCTTCATCGCAGACCGCGTTCAGACCGATGCAGACCGCCAGCAATCCTATTCCTATGGCGATCGGCTTGATGAGATCCTTGAGGTCGATCCCTCCGATGAGGATCGTGATGAACATCATGCCTCCGATGAACAGGGTGCTGGAAAGGCTTCCGATCATCATGAGCAGGCAGACGCTGAAAATCGGGAAGTAGATGTAGGTGATCTTCTTGACAAGAGGCTTTTTCCAGACAGGATGTTTCTCGGACAGAAGATTGGCGACCAGAAAACTGTCATTGCGCAAAGCGTTCACGGCCCATGCCAGATACATGATCATCGCCACCTTCACGACTTCGAACACATGGACCTGCAATCCGAAGACGGACACGATTCTCCATGCCTGGTTGAGGTAAAGAGCCTTGACCAGCCCTTTATCGATGTGAAGCGCCAGGATCAGAAGCAGCCCTATGGAGACCGCATAGCCCAATTGTGAGAATATCCTGAAAAAGCCTATTCTCTTGACGCAACAGCAGATGAAGATGACAGCCAGACCGATCAATGACAGCCCCAACTGCTCGCTGATGATGGCCATTCTGGTAGTCTTTTGCTTGAGAGCCAGCAGGGAGGTGGATGAGAATATGGCCACGATGGAGAAGAGGATCAGCAGGATGACGATCATCCACACGACCTTGTCTCCTTCGAGGGAATCCACGAAGTTCCAGAGAGTTTTCCTTTTCTTTGTCTCTTCAGCCATATTCCTTGAATCTTTAGAGCCTTCTCACGGCTTCCTTGAATTTCTCTCCGCGGTCCTCGTAGCAGGTGAATAGATCGAAGCTGGCGCAGCACGGGCTGAGCAGCACGACATCTCCGGATTCCGCAAATCCGCTGGCTGCCTTGACGGCCTCGTCGGCGGATTTCGTGTCCACGATCATGTCTTTCCCGACAATGCCTTCGAACGCCTCGTGGAACTTGTGGTTGTCAAGCCCCATGCAGACGATAGCCTTGACTTTCTCCCTGACGAGATCCTTGAGAACCTCGTAGTCGTTGCCCTTGTCTGTGCCTCCGACAATCCAGACCACCGGACGCTTCTGGCATTCAAGCGCATACCATGCGGCATCGACATTAGTGGCCTTGGAGTCGTTGATGTAGAGCACATCCTTGACGCTGAGCACCGGCTCCAGCCTGTGTTCTATCGGCTGGAATGTGGCGAGGGCCTCGCGTATGGTCTTGTCATCGATCCCCGAAGCCTTTGCCGCAAGAGCCGCGGCCATCGAATTGTAGATGTTATGTCTGCCGCCGAGGGCGAGTTCCTTCAGGAATATGTCGCATTCGTCCTCGCCGTACCTCACGACGATTTTGTCATCCTTCAGGAACGCTCCCTGGCTCACCTCCGCTTTCTGGGTGAACGGCAGACGCTTGGCCGAAAGGATGATCTTGTTCAGGTGGTCGATCGTGATCTCATCGTCGGAGTCGAAGATGAAGCAGTCTTCCGGCCTGAGGTTCTGTGTCAGGCGGAACTTGGCTTTCACGTAGTTCTCCATCCGGTAGTCGTAGCGGTCCAGATGGTCAGGGGTGATGTTGGTGATGATCGCGATGTCCGGACGGAAATCGTAGCAGTTGTCGAGTTGGAAACTGCTGATCTCCAGAACGTAGTAATCAAAGTGTTCGGTTGCCACCTGATAGGCGTAGCTCTTGCCGATGTTGCCGCCGAGACCGACGTTGAGGCCGGCGTTCCTGAGCAGGTAGTGGATCAGGGTTGTCGTCGTGGTCTTGCCGTTGCTTCCTGTTATGCAGATCTTCTTCGCGGTGTCGTAGCGTCCGGCGAACTCGATCTCGGAGATGATGCGGATACCCTGCTCCTCGATCTTTTTGACGATCGGCGCGCCGCACGGAATCCCGGGACTCTTGATCACTTCGTCGGCGTTCAGAATGAGATCCTCCGTGTGATGGCCTTCCTCGAAACCGATGTCCCACTTGCGGAGTTCATCCGCGAAACGCTCGGAGATCCTGCCGTAGTCGGAAAGGAAGACATCGAATCCTTTCACTTTCGCGAGGACAGCGGCTCCGACCCCGCTCTCCGCACCTCCCAAAACTACAATCCTGCTCATATCCTTGATTTTTTATCTGATCTTCAACAATGCGAGTGTCGTGACCGCGAGGATGACCCCTATGAGCCAGAATCTGGTCACGATCTTCGCTTCCGGAATGGCGTGATCCGGCCTGCTGATCAGCGCCGGTATGCCCTCCTTCTGATAGTGGTGGTGCAGGGGAGTCATCTTGAAGATTCGTCTGCCTTCACCGTATTTCTTCTTCGTGTATTTGAAATAGCCTCTCTGCATGATGACGGAAAGGGCCTCCACCAGGAATATACCGCAGAGAACAGGCAGCAGCAGCTCCTTTCTCATCAGAACCGCGCTCACTCCGATGATTCCTCCTATCGTGAGGCTTCCCGTGTCGCCCATGAACACCTGTGCCGGGTAGGAGTTGTACCAAAGGAATCCCATCAGCGCACCGACGAAAGCGGACATGAAGATGGCGATCTCCCCGCTGCCGGGAATGTACATTATGTTCAGATAGCCGGAATTTATCAGGTTGCCTCCCAACCATGCCAGGATCCCCAGAACCACTCCCACGATGGCGCTTGTCCCGGCCGCCAGTCCGTCCATCCCGTCCGTCAGGTTCGTGCCGTTGGAGCAGGCCATGATCACAACCACGATCATCAGCACATAGACAGCCCATTTGCAGTACCAGCCCCATTTGCCTTTGAACGGGGAGAAGCATTTGTAGTCAAACTCGTGGTTTTTCACGAAAGGGATCGTGGTCTTGGTGCTTTTGATCACGTTCTCCATCTTCCATCCTGTGTCCTGCGCCACAAGTGTCTCCGTGTCAACGTTAAGGGAACCGCTGTCGCCCTGCTCGACAACATTGGCAACGCCGGGCATGACCGGAACCTTCTCTCTGACCACGATGTCATCGCTGAAGCAGACGGTGAGTCCGATGACCAGTCCGAGAAATAGCTGGCAGATCAGTTTGGCCTTTGGATGAAGTCCTTCCTTGTTGTGCCGGAAGACCTTGATGTAGTCATCGGCGAACCCGAGCGCCCCGCACCAGACGGTGGTGAGGAGCAGAAGCTGGATGTAGATGTTCCTCAAGTTGCAGAACAGCAGGACAGGGACCACGATCCCGAGGATTATGATGACTCCGCCCATCGTCGGGGTGCCTTTCTTCTGCATCTGACCCTCAAGCCCCAGATCCCGGATTGTCTCTCCGATCTGTTTGAGCCGCAGCCATCTGATGATTTTCCGTCCGGCGAAGAACGAGAGGAGCATGGCTGTGACGCTGGCCAGCATAGCCCTGAAGGACAAGTAGGTGAAAAGTCCTTGTCCGGGGATGTCGTATTGTCTGAGATATTCAAAAAGATGGTAGATCATCACTGTCCCTCCTTATTTAGTTGCCGTCAAGCTGTTGAATATTCCGTTGACCACCTCGCGCTCGTCGAAGTGACGATGCTCGGTTCCGATTATCTGGTAGGTCTCATGACCTTTGCCGGCGAGCAGGATGACTCCGCCGTCCTTTGCGAACATGATGGAGGTACGGATCGCCTCCTTTCTGTCGGCGATGAAAACCGCCTTTGACAATCCGTCCCCGCTGAACCCTTTACGGATGTCTTCAAGGATGTCCTCTGTCTTCTCCGTGCGGCTGTTGTCCGAAGTCACGACAATCCTGTCGGCGTACCGCTCGGCTATCGCGGCCATCTCCGGCCTCTTTGTCTTGTCCCGGTCTCCCCCGCAACCGAACAGGCAGATCAGTTCTTTGCCGTTGTCGATGTCTTTCAGGGTTTTGAGGACATTATCCAATGCGTCAGGAGTGTGGGCGTAGTCTATTATGACCGAAAGGTTCCTCGGTCCGTGGATGACCTCAAGCCTTCCCGGAGCTGATTCAAGTCTGCTTATCGCCACAAGGGTCTCCTCCTGGTCAGCGCCTAAAGCCAAGGCCGCGCTGTAGATCGCGAGGATGTTGTAGGCATTGTGCTCTCCGATGAGCCTTGTCCAGGTCTCGCGGCCGTCAATCTTCAGAAGCATGCCGTCGAAAGTCTCCTCCATGATGCGGCAGGTGTGGTCGGCTATGCTTCTGCATGAGTATCTGACAATTCTTGCCTTGGTGTTCTGCACCATGACCTCCCCGTTCCTGTCGTCGATGTTGGTGATCGCCGTGGCTGTGGCGGGAAGGTTGTCGAAGAACAGTTTCTTGCAGCGGAGGTATTCGGCGAAAGTCTTGTGGTAGTCCAGATGGTCATGGGTGAGGTTCGAGAAGATCCCGACCTTGAATTCAAGACCCGCCACGCGCTCCTGTTCCACTCCGATCGAGCTGACCTCCATGAAGCAGTACTCGCAGCCGGCATCCGCCATCCCGCTCATCAGCCGGTTGATCGTGATCGGGTCGGCTGTGGTATTCGTTGTCTCCAGGCGCTTGGAACCCACGTAGTTGGCTATTGTGGACAGCAGCCCACAGTTGTAGCCCTGAGACATGAAAAGGCGGTAGAGCAGCGTCACAGTCGTGGTCTTTCCGTTCGTTCCCGTGATTCCGACAAGGTAGAGTTTCCTGGACGGGTTGTCAAAGAAATCCGCAGCCATCATCGCCACCGCGTGACGCGAGTCGGCGACCTTGACGAACGTGAGTCCGTCGAGGGTTGACCTGTCATATTCGGAAACCGCCTTCGCCAAAGCCGCCTCGTCTTCATAGACGATGGCCGCCGCTCCGGACGCGATGGCTTTGCCTATGTAGGCGTGTCCGTCACTGTCATGACCTTTGACGGCAATGAATATGGCTCCGGGGGTGACTTCCCTGGAGTCGTTGCGGATGTCGGCTATCTCAAGGCTGCGGTTCCCCCGCACCTCGATGACTCCCGCGTTCCTTATGATGTTTTCCAGTCTCATTTCAAAGTGATGGTTATGGTTGAACCGTCCGCAGCCTTCTGCCCGGCCTTCGGACTCTGCGACGTGACGTGTCCTGTCCCGGAATAACTGCATCTAAGTCCGCTGTTCTCAATCAGGAATATGGCATCCTTCAGCCCTAATCCGGTGACATCGGGAACGGTCTGATTCTTTTCCTCCGACCGCATCCTGACCTCTCTGTCAAGTTCCATCTGTGGAACCTTGCCGGCACTGGTGATCTCCGCACCCCATTCAGGATAAAGGGTATAGACCGCATCCACTATCTCCCGCATCGCCGCCGCCGGTCCCACTCCACCGTACAGACTGCCTCTGATCAGTCCGGACTTCATGCAGATGATCGCGCTGTACTTCGGATTCTCGGCAGGGAAGAAACCTACGAATGTCGCCAGATTGTGGTAACTTCCGTCCTTCGTGATGTATGGCGACGACATCCCGTACTCCTTGATCTCCTCTCCGGAGAGGACCTGTCTTGAGGTTCCGGTCTTTCCTGCCACTTTCAATTTGGCTCCATTGAGCCTTGTCGCCGTTCCTTCGGAGGTCACCGCCCGCATCGCCCTCAGCATTGTGTCGGCCGTGGCCTTGGAGCAGATCGAGGCGTTCAGGACACTCGGTCCCTTCTTTATTTTCACCGTTCCGTTCCTCTCTATGCTCTCGACCAGATACGGCTTCATCATGCGCCCCTTGTTGGCGATGGCGTTGTAGAATGTCAGGATGTGCAGCGGCGTCTCCTTGATTGAGTAGCCGATGGCTGTCGAACCGAGATCGGTGGAGCTCCATCGCTTGGAGTCCGGTGACGGCAGGGACGGCTCCTGAAGACCCTCCAGATCGAAGTCGAACGCCTGTCCGAGCTTGTACATGTACAGTTTATCGAAGAACTTTTTCGGGTCGTCCGCGTAATTCTTCACCGCAAGGTAGCGGAACACATAGTTCGAGGAGACCTCGAATCCGCGCAGGATGGAGATCTCTCCGTTTCCGTTGATGTGCTCGTCCCGAGGGTAGCCCGTAATCACTCCGTTGTTCTTCGGGATCACGTCATCCAGCGACTTGACGAATCCGTCCTCGATGGCTGTCATCAGCGTGGTGGCCTTGAACACCGAACCCGGCTCCGCTCCGAATCCTATGGCCATGTTGTACACCTCGTTCAGACTGCTGTCTTTCGGATCCTTTGTCAGGTTGACCATCGAGCGTATGGCACCGGTCTTCACGTCCATCAGCACGGCACATCCCTCCACCACCTTCGGGTTCGCGGCCATCTGTTTCCTCATGGCCCTGTCAACGATGTCCTGGAGGGTGATGTCAAGGGTCGTCCTAACGTCCATCCCGTCCTCCGGCTTGACGTAGGTGCTGTCGTAGTTCTGGATCTTCTCCCGGTTGTCGGTCGGTCTGAGCCAGATCTCGCCTTCCTTGCCGTGGAGAGCGTAGTCATATTTCCCCTCAAGGCCTATGTGGTTGTTGCCGTTGGAGTTGCTGTTGTCTTTGACGTAGCCGATGGTTCTCCTCGCCAGAGTCCCGTAAGGGTACTGCCTGGAGTCCTTCTTCCTGACTATGATTCCGCTCCGGTACTGCCCCTCGTTCATCAGAGGCAGTTTCCGGAGACGCAGGAGAGTCCCTCTGTCAAGGCTTCCGAGCAGTTTCATGTACCTGTCTCCGTCCTTCCTGCCGGCGGCGATCATACTGTAGTATCTGCCGGCGTCGCCGCCTGTCTCGGCCGCAAGGCCCGCGGCGAACTCTCTGGCCTTGCCCAGCCAGTTGTTCTCAAGGCTGTCCGCCTTGTGCCTGTCCTTCTGGGCGCGGAACTCGTTTTTGAGCACGGTGCAGTCCATGTAAAGCTGGTACATCGGGGTTGACATGGCCAGGATCTTTCCATCGCAGCCGATGATGGCTCCTCGTTCCGGCTCGATGACGCTTCTTGTGCTTGAAGGAAGGAAGAATCTGGCCACGTCCCTGTCCAGTTCCCAGAACCACTGGATGTAGGCCATCTTGCCGACGATGGCCACGCCGGCAATCAGAACGACGGCGTAGAGGCAGTACAGGATCATCCCGATCCTGTCCCGCTCCTTCTTGGTCGTGTTCTGCCTAGATGTGTCCATTCCCTTATTCACTTAGCCTGTCGGCCGGCTTTGCCGGCATCGTCAGTTTCGATCCTGATTCCTCAAGCATCCGCCGGACTCTGCTAATCCTTGAGAGACCCGCAAGCTCGATGGTCTTCTGGGCGTGATAGATCTCCACATCCTCCAGTGCCTTCCTGTTGTCCCCGACTTTTGTCAAGGTCTTCTCGATGTTGAGACTCAACCAGATGCTCATCCAGAAGAGGAAGAACGTGTAGATGATGTGGATGAAATAGCGGCTGATCTGCAGCCTCATCAGAAGTTCACCCTTGACCGTGGCGAGAGCCGCGTTCCTGAGCCACAGCCAGATATCGGAGAATTTCCATTTCCTCAGTTCCGTCATGACCTGTTCCCTCCATCCATGATTTTCTCGGCGATCCTCAACTTGGCGCTCCTCGCCCTCGTGTTGGAGGCTATCTCGCTTTCCCGAGGCAGGACCGGCTTGCGGTTCACCGCCTTAAACGGGACGTGAATATTCCCGAACACGTCCTTCTCCTCCTTTCCGTCGGCCTTCCCGGTCTTGATGAAGTTCTTCACCATCCTGTCCTCCAGAGAGTGGTAGGTGATGACAACGAGCCGGCCTCCGGGGCTGAGGGCATCCACCGCTCCGTCAAGGAATTTCTCCAATGAGCGCATTTCGTGGTTCACCTCGATCCTGAGGGCCTGATAGACCTTTGCGAGGTGCTTGTGCTCGGCGAATTTCGGCAGTGCCGGTCTGATCACCTCATCGAACTCGCCTGTCGTGCCGATCGGACCGCGGTCCCTTGCCGTGACGATGAGCCGGGCGACCTTGCGGGCGTTGTCCACCTCGCCGTAGATGCGGAGAATCCTCTCAAGGTCTTCTTGAGAATATTCATTGACCACATCCGCGGCCGTCTTTCCTCCCTCGCGGTTCATCCTCATGTCCAGCGGTGCGTCGTAGCGGAAGGAGAATCCCCTTTCCGCCGTGTCGAACTGGTGCGAGGACACTCCGAGGTCGGCGAGGATCCCGTCCAGACCTCCTCCTGTCAGCCTTTCGGCGAGCATCCTGTCCTGTGTCTCATGTGCCAGGAAGAGCACAAAATTGTTTATGAACCGGAAATCGGCGCGCACCATTGTGAGGCGCGGGTCGTCTATCCGGTTACTGATGGCGTCGCTGTCACGATCGAAGGCGATGACGTGACCGTCTTCATTTAAGCGTGAAAGTAGTTCGGCGGTGTGACCACCGCCCCCGAATGTGACATCGGCGTATGTCCCTGACGGATTGATAACAAGGGCGGAAACGCTCTCGTCAAGCATCACTGGTGTGTGGTATTCTGACATCACTCGGTCCTCCTATCTCTCCTGAGACAGCTGCCCGGCAATGTTCAAGAATTCCTCGTTTGAGATTTCACAGGCCTCGTACTTTTCCTTGGCCCAGATCTCGATCTTGTAATCGTTGCCCGAGAAGACCACCTCTTTCGTTACACCAATTGACTCCAGAAGCTTCTTGGGGATAGAGATGCGCCCGAGTTTCGCGTCAGGTTCGACGACTGCCCGGTCACGCATGTACTCCCTCCAGAAAGCGGCGTGAGCACGATTAAAGAAATTCAACTTTGACTTGACCTCCCCGGACTGGCGCTCCCACTCCTCGAAGGTGTACATCTCAAGGCATTCCTCGAAGATGTCTTTCTTTATGACAAACCTCTGGTCGCCCTCGTAAGACATCAGGGATTTGAACGGCGAAGGGAAAACCACTCTCCCCTTGTCGTCGATCTTACCCGAATATTCTCCGATGAATGTGACCATAAGTTCTCGCCTTTCACGCTTGGTGACAAAGTTAGGAATATTTTTCCATTTTATTCCACCTCTTTCCAAATTTTTCCACAAGGATTTCAACAAAACAAGAAGACCGGCTTTTGTGGCCGGTCTTGCTGTAATTCTCCTTGTAAAAAATTGCCATGACAACCCCATGCAGGGCATGGACTTTCAGGTCGTCTGTCAGCTGTGCGGCGGACAACGGTCCGCCTGATCGTCAGAGAGTGATCCCTACGAAAAATGTGTTGAATGTTGTCTTCTCGTTATCCGAAATCTCCATGACGTTAGGGTTGAACTCATAGCCGATGATGTATTTGTCGCCGATCGTGACCTTGAGTCCAAGCTGGACACCCAATTGGAATCTTTTCCAATGATTGTCATCATCGCCATCAAAGAGACTGTAACTTTCGCCGTTGTATTTCCCCTCCGCCAAGATGTTCACTCTGGCAGAAAGACCCCCGTATGGGCTAAAGGACAAGGTAGAACCCTGCACATCAAGCTTGTAGCCGATGTTTGCGGGAATCGCGGCGGAGATATAGTTGACTTTCGCATCGCCTATCTCGTCCCAGGCATAGTTGAGATTGAGGCCATAATCAACATAAAGCGGCACACTGGTGGAAGCAAGGTTCCCGGCGGCGACTCCAACCCGGAGTCCGGTCATGCTTAAACTCTCGGAGTCAGCGCGGAACGTTACCGGTGAATAACCTATGTGGGCGGACACTCCGGTTGACTGTGCGTTCATGGATGTGGCGGTAAGGAATGCGGCAAGCGCCACAGTCAGAAACTTCATACACTTCATAATGAATCGATTTTTAGATGTTTGGTTGAACAATATCTCAAAGATAATAAAATTTCCTCATTGAGGGAAGAATGATACAAAAAAGTTCCCTCAATGAGGGAACTCAACTGTTTTGGCAGCCTGTGCAATAGCCAATCACAACTCATTAACACAGTGTTACTTGTATTCTATGTAGAGGTTGTGCTTTATGCACAAATCATCAATAAATAATGGCTTTTCTCATACGAGACGAGATCAATAAACAGACGCGATTCTCTTCCAGCCGAGGATAATCAAGATAAGGGCTATGATGTCAAGAATACCGCCGATGACTCCTCCGACAAGAGGGATAAGACCTATGACAGCTCCGATAATTGAAAGGATCATAGCTGTGTAAAGTTTGGAAGCGCCCTCACAGGCAAGAGTCGGGAACGTCTGTGACTTTTTAAGAGCAGAGTAGCCAATGAGCATCATGACGCACGAGACGATGACGCATATTCCCTTAAGCAGCCAGCCTGCTACAGGGATAAGCCCAAGAACGTAACCTACGATGCTGATTATCGTGGCTGTGAACAATTTCTGCACGGCATCCCTGTCCTGAATGTTGACCACAGCTCTGAAGTCTTTAAGTCCAAGGAAAAACATCACATAGCCAGCGATGATCGCCAGCGAGATGATGATGTTGAAGACTCCGCCACCACCGCCACCGTTGCCGCTTACCATGGAAATGCCGGAAGAAACAGTACTGATCGGTCCGACCACGTTGGCGAGTACTCCACAGATTGAATAGATCAGAACTCCGTAATACATCTGCTTGGTTACGGTCATCCATGCGTTTTTGTCAATGCCATCCGGCATGTTCTGGTTCAGGAAATTGTTTTCCATTGTCAAACAGTTTTTTATCCAGCCCGCACTCCAAACGGGCTATTGGTTCCAATACACAGAAAGTGCGGAGCAATAACACTTTCACAAATACGTTCCTAAAGTCAAAAACGTTATAAAAATAGAAATATTTTTAAGATCTTGCAAAGTTTTCCATAAAAACAAAGAACTGAAACATCTTTACGGACTGGCGACAACACGCAATTTGTCCGGCGAAATGGGCTTTCACCGGACAAAGCGATTTCTAAATGGACAGGGCTTACGCCAGGCGGGCGGTGGCGTAGGCTATGCGGGAAAGGGTCTCCTTCCTGCCTATGCGGACGATCATGTCGGCGATCCCGAGGCCGCTGGCAGCTCCGGCCAAGGCCAGACGGGTGGCGTTCATGACCTTGCCCATCGGCCATTCGTTGCCGCGGATGTAGTCCTCCAAAGCTGTCCCGAAGGCAGGGACAGTCCATTCGCCGGCATATTCATCGACAAAGGAAGCGACTTTGGCGACATATTCAGCGTTCTCAGGCTTCCAGAACTTGTCAACATCCTTGGCGAGGAAAGGGGCTGTGGCGGCATCGTCGTAAACCTTGGCGCGAGGGTCGGCCTGACGGTGCGGATCGTTGCTCTGCAGCTCCACGGCGGCTCCGGCCTTCACTCCGAACTTCTCAAAGTCTTCCGGAGAGATGAACAGGTACGACGCGACCGTCCAGAAATCCTTCACGAACGTGGCTCTCTCCTTGATGAAAGAGACGACATCCTGAACGTAACCCTTTGTGAATATGTGATTGTCGGGATCGGCACCGGACTCGGCCACCTTCACCCCGTGTTCCTCAAGAACCGGGACGAACAACCCGGCAAGCTCCTCGTCGGACTTCAGACGGAGATACTCCTTGTTGTACCAGCGCGCCTTCTCGGGATTGAAGCGGGCACCGGACTTGACGATGCGGTCAAGGGAGAAAGCCTCGATGAGTTCCGGCATCGTGAACATCTCGCGGTCGTCGCCGGGGTTCCAGCCGAGAAAGGCAAGCAGGTTCACGAACGCCTCCGGGAAATAGCCGTCCTCACGGTAACCCCTGGAGACCTCACCCTGGGCGTTCACCCATTTGAGAGGGAACACCGGGAAACCGAGCTTGTCCCCGTCGCGCTTGCTGAGCTTGCCCTTCCCGTCCGGCTTCAGAAGCAGGGACAGATGGGCGAATCGGGGCATCGTGTCCTCCCAGCCGAAAGCCTTGTAAAGCATGTAGTGGAGCGGCAGGGACGGGAGCCATTCCTCACCGCGGATGACCTCTGTGATCTCCATAAGATGATCGTCCACGATGTTGGCGAGATGGTAGGTCGGCAGTTCGTCAGCCCTCTTCCACAGAACCTTGTCGTCAAGAGTGTCAGTGTTCACCTCGATGTGGCCGCGGATCAGGTCGTCCATCTTCACGACAGTGTCAGAAGGCATCCTGAAACGTACCGTCCAGTCGAAGGTCCCCTCAAGAAGTCTGTTCACCTCGTCCTTCGGAAGGGTCAGCGAGTTGCGCATCTTCATTCTCGTGACCTGATTGTAGATGAAGGTCTGGCCGGAGGCCTCGGCCTCGGCGCGGGCCTTCTCAAGCTCCTCGGACGAGTCGAATGCGTAGTAGGCGTAGCCGTTCTCGATCAGCTGCTCGGCGTACTTGCGGTAGATTCCGCGCCTCTGGCTCTGACGGTAAGGAGCGTGCGGATGACGCCCGGAAGCGGTCTCGACAACCTTTCCGTTCCCGTCCACTCCCTCGTCCGGGATGATTCCGCACCAGTTCAGAGCCTCGATGATGTACTCCTCGGCCCCCGGCACGAACCGGTGGGAGTCCGTGTCCTCGATCCGGATGATGAAATCGCCTCCGCGCTGTTTGGCATAGAGGTAGTTATAGAGAGCCGTTCGGACTCCGCCCATGTGCAGCGGACCGGTCGGCGACGGCGCGAATCTTACCCTTGTCTTTCCGGTCATGATTAAAGTTTTGAAGCGATGACCTTGCGCAGATCCTTGTCCGTCCTGATGACATCAGGAGCCAAGGTTCCATCCACGATCAGATAGGCGACCGGAAGTCCGCGGCTGATGTTGTAAAGCACAGCCGCCTGCGAAGCGGCACCCAAACCGTCGCAGACGTTGATCCACGGCAGGTTCTGGCTCTTAACCGCACTCGCCCAGACACCCTTGTCGGTGTCAAGGGAAACCGAATATATCTCCAGACCCTTAGGGTGGTACTCCTTGTAAAGCGGCAGCAGCACATCCTGGTTGAACATCTTCTGGGCGGCGTCGGCGGCCTGCCAGAAATAGACCAGCACCACTTTGGCATCCACCTCGCCGAGCCTCACCTTCGATCCGTCAACCGACGGGAGGTTCAGATCCGGGTACGAAGACTCGGTGGCGTTCCGCACCTGCTGGTTGAGATTGAATATGTTGAATCTCCTCTCCGCCTCCTTTTTCAACGCCGCCACGTACTTCGACTCCGGATAAACCGTCATCAGAGAGTCGTGAACATTCTGAAACAGAATGGCATCCGTCGTCTGGCTGAAAATCGGGAAGTTCTCATTGACCTTCTGGTACAGAACCGGAACCGATGTCATGGACTTGGTGTTCTCAATGACGTACCTGACGCGCCCGCGGTAGTACTCGATGTAGTCTCTCGAAGCCGCGGCATTGTCACCTGCGGCGGCATCGGCGGCAAACCTGTCCATGAACGCGGAGAACTCCTCCTCGACCTGGCGCAGTCTCTCACTCTCGGCGGAGCCTTCAACGGAATATTTCCCGAGCGTGTCTGAAGCGACCCTCACCTTATCCCCTTTCTGAAGCAGCAGCGACGCGATCCTGACATCTCCCTTGAAAAGATAGACGAACTGCGGCTGTCCCTTAAGGACATCAATCCTGCATGAATATGCTCCCGAAGCATCAGTCTTGACGGTGTCCAGCACCACCATCGAGTTGCCGGAAAGTTGTTTCACAACCACTTGAGTGTCAGGAGCGCCGGCGAGAGTACCCTTGATCTGAACCTTGTCCGAGCACGATGACGCGGCAATCAGGACTGCCGCCGCGAAAAGCAGGTTTCTACAATTTTTCATATTCATTGAATATTGCGGCGGCTATCGCCTTGTTTTCCTCCGGCGAGATCTCCAGTCTCTTTTTCTTGATGTCCATGTCCGCCTCGGTCTGGAGCGGAACCAGATGGATGTGGGTGTGAGGAACTTCCATCCCAAGCACGCAGACTCCGATGCGCTGGCAAGGCACCGCGGCCTTTATCGCGACAGCCACCTTGCGGGCAAAAGCCCAAAGCCCCCCGTAGGTCTTCTCGTCCAGATGGAAGATGTAGTCATCCTCAACGTTCTTCGGGATGACAAGGGTATGCCCTTTCGCGAGAGGGCTTATGTCCAGAAAGGCGTAGAACTCATCGTTCTCGGCCACCTTGAACGAAGGAATCTCCCCTTTCGCGATTTTCGTGAATATCGTAGCCATCGTCTTCTAAAGTGAAATGTCGAGAATCTTGAACTTGATGACTCCTGAAGGCACCTTGGCCTCCACGACCTCGCCTTTCGAGTGACCGATCAGAGCCTTGGCTATAGGCGTTGTCGAGGCGAGTTTCCCGTGGGCGAAGTCAGCCTCGGTCTCACCGACGATGGTGAACTCCATCACCTGCCTGGCCGCCACATTCTCCACCTTCACCTTGTTCATTATCTGCACCTTGTCCGTACCGATCTTGGACTCGTCGATGACCTTGGCGTTGGCCACGAGATCCTTCAGTTTGGCAATCCTGACCTCCAGCAGGCCCTGGGCCTCACGGGCCGCGTCATACTCCGCGTTTTCGGAGAGGTCACCCTTCTCCCTCGCCTCCGCGATGGCCGCGGAGATCACCGGACGCTGCGCCAATGCGTCGGCGAGGTCCTTCTTCAGCTTATCCAACCCGTCCTGGGTCATATAATGAATTTCAGCCATAATGAAACTAATTATGTTCCTTTTTCATTTAACCGCAAGCGGGCAATCACCTGTCGGCAGATTATTTATGAATATTCCGGCGGCCATTGCCCTCCGCCCTCCCCTTTCGGAGCCATAATATCAAAACGGAGTCCCGCCCTTTCCGGCGGAACCCTTCCCGTTTCCGCAAATATAGTAAATTTTATTTCAAAAACCGAATCCGAGAATGCCGGCCTTGTCGGCGGCGAGTCGGGAGCGGAGGGCGTCTATGGAGTCGAAGCGGCGCTCGTCACGGATCTTACGGTGGAAGGTGACTTTGAGATCTAGACCGTAGATGTCCTCGTCAAAGTCGAAGATGTTGGTCTCGATGGTGCGCTGCCCGCCGGTGCGGACTGTAGGGCGGACACCTATATTGCACATTCCCTTGAACTTACGGCCAAGGGTCTCGGCCTCGACAGAATAGACACCGTTGCCCGGCAGCAGTTTAAGCGGCTCGTAGAGCTGGATGTTCGCCGTCGGGAAACCTATCGTGCGGCCGAGACGGTTGCCTGCCACCACCACCCCAAGCAATGAATATTCATACCCGAGCATGGCGGCTGCGGACTCCATCTCCCCGGCGGCAACGGCCTCGCGGATCTTTGTTGAGCTGACCGTCACGCCGGAAGGAGAGGTGACGCTGCCCAGACGGACAACGTCAAGACCTTCACCCTCGGCGATTCTCCCGATTGATTCCGGAGTCTGCGGATCGCAGCCCATCCGGTTGTCGTAACCGATCAGGATCGCCTTCGCGCCGAAACGGGCGACGAGGACATCCCGAAAATATTCCCGAGTGGTCAGTCTGCTGAACTCTTTGGTGAAAGGCAGCACCTCGACATGGTCCACGCCGAGGCCGAGAAGCAGCTCCTTCTTCTCGTCCAGCGAAGTGAGAAGCCGAAGGTTGCGCGCGTCGTCCTGAAGCACGTTGCGGGGATGTGGCCAGAAAGTGACGACCATGCTTCCGTCGCCCCTCTCCCCGGCCGCTTCCACAAGCCGCTCAATCACAAAACGGTGTCCGATGTGGACACCGTCAAAGAATCCGGTCGCTACAACCATTTCACAAGTTCAAAATCCTGTCTGTGAGGCAGAAGCGGGTTCTTGGCGTACATCCTGATCGCCACCTGGTACATGCCCGTCCTGTCCGGAAGGATGGACGCGCGGTACTTGGCGACACCGTCATTGCACTCCGCGACCTCATATTCACATTTCTCCTGAATGTGCAGCTGATGCTTCACGTCCGTCGTCGCGAACAGCATCTCCACACCGATGTCCTGTGGAGAAAGGTCACCAAGATTCAGGACAACCTCGGATGTCAGCGAGTTGGACTCGGAAAGACTGTAGGACGGATCCGGATGGGTCTGAGAGATGACCTCGACATTCTTCCAGGCGCGGCGCATCCTCTTCTTCCACGCCGAGATCTCACGGGCCATCCTGTAGTCGTCCGCGACCATCCTGCCGGATCGTTCGGACTGCGGATCGTAGTACTGCCGGCAGTAGTCCGTCAGCATCCTGTTGGTCGTGAAGTTGTTCGCCACCTGGGAAACGGTGTTCTTGATGTAGCCCACCCAGGTAGGAGACAGGCCGAGAGCCTTGTCCACATCATAATAGGCAGGAGCGATCTCGTTCTCGATGGTCGTGTAGATCGTGGCGGCGTCAAGCTCATTCTGGTAGTTCTGGTCATCGTAGGTACTCTCCAGAGGAAGAGCCCAGCCGGCTCCCGGCCTGTAGCCCTCTACCCACCAGCCGTCAAGCACGGAGAAGTGCATCACACCGTTCATCGAAGCCTTCTCGCCGGAAGTACCGGAGGCCTCCAAAGGTCTCGTAGGGTTGTTCATCCACACATCGACACCCTGCACAAGCCTTTTGGCGAGGGAAATGTCGTAGCCGGGGATGAAGACGATCTTTCCGATGAAGCGGTCCTGCTTGGAGATCTCTATGATCCTCTTGATGAGATCCTGACCGGCCTTGTCCGCCGGGTGGGCCTTGCCGGCGAACAGGAACTGCACCGGATGCTCCGGATCGTTCACGATGGAGTCAAGCCTGTCAAGATCAGAGAACAGAAGGGTGCCTCGTTTGTAGGTCGCGAAGCGGCGGGCGAATCCTATGGTCAGCACATCGTCACGAAGATTCTCCTTGATCGCCACAATCTGGCTCGGAGAATAATGGCCGCACTGCGCAGGATCGGAGAGACGTTCCTTCACGATGTCGATCAGCCTCTTCTTGAGAGTCTTTCTGGTCTCCCAGACCTCACTGTCAGCGACCTTGTAGATGCCCTCGAAGCAGGACTTGTCGTAGTGGTGTGTCGCGAACTCCGGACCGAACACGCGGGCGTGGATCTTCTTCCACTCCGCGGCGGCCCAAGTCGGGTAGTGCACACCGTTGGTGACATAGCTGATGAACAGTTCCTCAGGCAGATAGCCGGGGTAGATGCCGCTGAATATCTCCTTGCTGACATCGCCGTGCAGCATCGACACTCCGTTGACGTTCTGCGACAGATTCGCGGCAAGGAAACTCATGGAGAATTTCTCGTTCACATCATTGCCGTTCACCTTGCCCAAAGCCATCATCGTCTCCCAGTCAACCTTCAGGCGCTGAGGATAATGGCCGATATATTTCCTGAGCAGGCCTTCGTCAAACGCATCATGTCCGGCCGGCACCGGAGTGTGGGTGGTGAAAAGCGAGGATGCCCTCACGACCTCGGCAGCCTCCCCGAAGTCAAGATTGTCATTCTGAATATATTCACGAAGCCTCTCAAGCCCGGTGAAAGCGGCGTGGCCCTCGTTGCAATGGTAGATCTGCGGGTTGATCCCGAGGTTCCGCAGGGCCCTGATTCCTCCGACACCGAGCAGGAGTTCCTGCTTCAGACGGTTCTCCCAGTCGCCTCCGTAGAGGTGGTAGGTCACCTGACGGTCCTCCGGAGAGTTCGCCTCATAGTCAGTGTCAAGCAGATAGAGATCCGTACGTCCGACAGCCACCTTCCAGAGACGGGCCGTGATCGCGCGTCCCGGGAACGCCACGCTCGTGGTCATCCAGTTGCCGTCGGCGTCCATGACAGGCTCCGCAGGGATCTTGGTGAAGTCCTGGGCATCGTAACGGGCCACCTGCTCGCCCTGACCGGTGATGATCTGGGTGAAGTAGCCGTAACGGTACAGAAGACCGACGGCCACAAGGTTGACGTTCATGTCGCTGGTCTCCTTGAGATAGTCTCCGGCCAGAAGTCCGAGGCCTCCGGAGTAGATCTTCAACGATGTGTCAAGGCCATACTCCATGCAGAAGTAGGCGATGGAAGGGTTCTTGCGCTCGGATTTAAGAGCCATGTAGGCATTGAACTCGTCCATGACCGACTTGAGTTCGCCGAGGAACGCCTCGTCCTTCGCCAAAGCCTTGAATCTCTTGAGGCTCACGGCATCCAGAAGGGCCATCGGGTTGTGGCAGGTGTCGTGCCAGATGACCGGGTCAATCGATTTGAACAGGGATTTGGCGGACTCGTTCCAGCACCACCAAAGATTCTTTGAAAGTGTCTCAAGTCCGGAAAGTGCCGCCGGAAGGTGACGGGTCACCATCACGCTCTTCCAAGTCGGATTGTTGATTTCTATCTTGTCGTACGTCATTGATTTGTCTTCGTCAAGTTCGTCCGGGAAAGCACCTTTGGCCGCAATAACCTTCTCAATGGCCATTGAATATGCTTCCCTGTAATACTGAATCTGGTTTCCCCACAGGGCTATCGCGGAGACATCCTTCGCCGAGGCCATGCAGGCCTTCCGGCCTTCGTCATCCAAGGCGGCGATCTCCTTGATTCTCGCCACGACTCCGTCCACGACCTCGAAATAGTTCGAATCGTTCCTGTCCAGAACCGTGATGCCGGAATGATCCTTGCCATAGTGGGACCTTACCCAAAGGCCGAATCCGGCCAGACTGGTGGTCAGGGAAGGAATGCTGAAAGCAAGACTCTCCAGCGGGGTGTAGCCCCAAGGCTCGTAGTAGGACGGGAACAAGGTCAGGTCAAGACCTACGAGCAGGTCGTAGTACTTCATGTTGAACACCCCGTCCGTTCCGTTCAAGTAGGACGGAATGAAATAGACCTTCACACGGCTGCCTTTGGCATTGGTGAATCCCAATTCCTTGAAACGACGGGTGACGACATCATATTCATTGTCCATCAGGTAGTGGGAGACCTGGGTCGTGTAGCCGGACCCGTTGCCGGCGAGTTTGGCCACCAGATCCTTGTCGGCGCCGTTGTGGCCGGAAGGGATCATGATGAACGCCTGGATGTCACGTCCTTGAGGTTCGGTGTCATCGAGTTTCTTGAGGGCGTCGATGAACACGTCGATTCCCTTGTTGCGATACTCATAACGCCCTCCGATGCCTACGAGGACAGCGTCCTTGGACACTTCCTCGCCGGACATCGCCGTCGCGACATCTATCAGCCTGGCTCTGGCGGCGCGGCGCTTTTCGTCATATTCCTCCTCCGTGGCAGGAGTGAAGCTGTTCTCGAAACCGTTCGGGGTCACGACATCCACCTTGCGCTGAAGGAACTGCTCGCACTCCCTGGCAGTGATCTCACTGACGGTTGTGAACACATCAGCGTTCTGCGCCGACTTCTTCTCAAGCGAGTGACGGGCGATCACATTGAACTGGCGGGCCTTCTGGTCTCCGTCGTAAAGAGCCATCGAATCGTACAGAGGAAGATTGTTGCCGGCGATGCAGCGTCCTACAACCGTGGCATGGGTCGTGAACACTGTCGCTATCGGGAGCTGCCTGTACTTAAGGTAAAGGAGTCCGGCTCCGGTCTGCCATTCATGGAACTGTGCCACGATCTTGTCGGAGGCGCTCAGGTTGAAGTTCCGGAAACTCTCTATGACTTTTCCGGCGGCGTAGCCGAACAGGAAGTTCTCCTTGTAGTCCCAGTTTCCGGTGATGGAATCCACCTGGAAACGTTCCCAGTACTTGGACAGTATGTCATCCTGACGGGTGAGAAACTGCTTGAAATCCACCAGGATGGCGATCGGATTTCCCGGTACGTTCCATTTCCCGATCCGAACCCGGATCCCCTCCGAGGCGGCATGGGCCTTCCACAGGCTGTAAGAATGCGGATCCTCGATGAAATCCGGATTGTTTTCAGTGTCCATCCAGACATCAGGGCCAATCAGGATGTGGTGCTTATGAAGTTGCTGCTTCAGGTAAAGAGACTTGGTCGCGATCACTGTGTAGATGCCGCCGACCTTGTTGCACACCTCCCAACTGACCTCAAACAAATAGTCCGGATTTGTCAGTTCGTTTGTCATTTATTTCTTTTTTACTTGTTTGGTTGTCCTTGATTTAGACGGAGTCTTCTTCGCCCTTCCGGGCGCTTCGACAGGCTCAGTGACCGCAGATTCCTTTCTTTTAGCCGCCGGGCTTGCCGAAGTGCCGTAAGCGGCCTTCTTCCCCGAAGTGGTCATTGCGTCGTCAATCCTTATGATGAAGTCACTCAACACATTCATGTAGTTGATGAATGCCTCGTACGGAGTGTTGTAAGGATTGAAGTAACCGTGGACCTCCCCGTCAGAGAAGAACTTCGTGCTCATATAATAAAGATGGTCGCTCTCCTGAAGATGACCGAAATCCTCCCAAAGGACCGGATCATTCAGAATGGCCAGCTTCTCGGCCTGGGCGTAAAGCTTGTTGTAGGCATCCTGCTGAAGTTCGTTGCCCAGCCAGGCGGTCACATCCCTTTCCTCGTCAGCCCAGGAAATTGGATCCTGGACCTCGATCTCGGCGACAGGCCTCAACTTCTTAGCGGCCAGCGTAGGAGTGGTGAACTCGAACGAGCCGTCATTCAACACAATCTCTGGAAGATACTTCATGAAATCGAATATTCCCGAACTCTCCTTCTGATGCTCGCCGAAGGTCTCATAGTCCATGAACAGGTTCACGATGTCCCCGTCGGCCGCTTTCAGCCACGAGAGGTACTTCTCACCTGTCAACGGCCAGTCCTTCCAGCCTTTGTCGGAGAAACGGAAGGCGATGTCGTCACTGAGCGAATAGTTGCGCAGCAGCAGTTTCAGACGCTTCTGCTGGCTGTCGGTGTAGATGTAGTCCGGACTCTTCCATCCAAGAATATGCCTGGCGCCCTCCGTCAGCATCACCTTGAAACCCAGGTCATACACATCGCGGCCTATCGAATCCGAATAAATCAGCTCGGTGTTCCTGAAAGCCGTCGGCCTCACGCCGAAATACCTCTCGATCGCCGCGGAATGTTTCTCCACCTGATGCTTGAACTCCCCGAAACTGGCGAGTGAGGCGAGCGAGTGGTAATATGTCTCCCCAAGGAACTCCACGCAACCAGTTTCGGCCAGCCGGCGGAAACTTTCCAGCACCTCCGGAGCGTATCTCTCAAACTGCTCCAGAGCGGAGCCGGTGATCGAGAATGTCACCTTGAAGGCTCCTCCGTGCCGCTTTATGAGATCCAGCAGGAGCGTGTTCATCGGAATATAGCATCGCTGGGCTATCCTGCGGAGGATGGTCCTGTCAGCGAAGTCGTCATAATAGTGGGAATCCTTGCCGATGTCGAAAAATCGGTACTGCCTCAGTCTGGTTGGCTGATGGACCTGAAAATACAGGCAAATGCTCTTTTTCATAACGTTCCCTTATTTAGAAGCTGTTTAAAAATTTTTCTTACGCGGCCTTTCCGGCCATTCTCATCTTTCTCATCGGTCACGTAGCTACGGCTGCGCTCCCTCTTCCAAAGCCGAAACTGTCTCAAAAATTCCGCATGTCAAATTCGGGAATCATTTTTAAACAGCTTCTTATTGTTCACAACTGATTCATAGACATTCTTAAGTTTCGCCGTCGCGATGTTCCATTTAAGGCGGTTGACCTCCTCATAGCCCTCCTTCGCCGCGAAGTCGGCCAAAGCAGGGTATTTCAGCAATGCGTAGATGTCGTCGGCCATGGCGTCAACATCCCAGAAATCCACCTTGAAGGCGTATTTCAGCACCTCGGCAGCTCCGGACTGGTTGGAGATGACGGCCGGAACATTCGAGCGCATCGCCTCAAGCGGGGATATTCCGAAAGGCTCCGAGACAGACGGCATTATGTACACATCCGACATCGCGAACATCTTCTGGACCTCGGCCCCGCGCAGGAAACCGGTGAAGTGGAAACGGTCGGAGATTCCCAGTTTGGCCACGTGACGGATGCAGCGGTTCATCATGTCCCCGCTTCCGGCCATCACGAAACGTACTCCGGTTGTTCGCTTGAGGACCTTGGCTGCGGCCTCGATGAAATATTCAGGACCTTTCTGGAAAGTGATTCTGCCGAGGAAGGTGACGATCTTGTCGCGCACTCCCCTCTCGGCCTTCACATCCCCGCGGCCACTGAAGTCCACGGCATTGTGGACAGTCACGACCCTCGCAGGGTCGATTCCGTACTTGTTGATGACGATGTTTCTGGTCAGGTCGCTGACGGCGATCACCTTGTCGGCTGCCGTCATGCCTCTCTTCTCGATGTCATAGACACGGCTGTCGATCTGATCCTCGGTGCCGCGGTCAAACGAGGTGGCGTGCACGTGGACAACCAACGGCTTTCCGGTCAGTTCCTTGGCGGCGATTCCGGCCAGATAGGTCAGCCAGTCGTGGGCGTGGATGATGTCGAACTCATCCTTGTGTTCCATGGCGATCGTGCCGCCGACCATGGCGTAGCGGGCGACTTCCTCCATGAGGTTGGAGCCGTAACGTCCCGAGAAACGGAACTTCCTGCCGATGCATCCGGCAAGATTCTCGCCCTGAAGCCTGCGCTCCGACTCGACCATCTCGTGAAACTCCTCCGGATCGACGTACGGGATCATGTTCGAGCCGATGCGCACGAACTTCACCTTGTCCAGAAACTCATCGACCGACGAGCCGAACGACTCGACCGGAACATCGCTGGCATTGATGATCCTCGCCGAGCTCTGGTCTTCGTCCCCGGAGGCGGAAGGCATCACGAACAGGGCCTTCACCCCATTGTAGGCCAACCCTTTGACTATTCCATAACAGGCTGTCCCCAGTCCTCCGGCAATGTGAGGAGGAAACTCCCATCCAAACATCAAGACTCTCATGATCCTACTCCTCCCTGTATTTGTTCTTAAGGTACTCGACCTCCAGCAAGGCGGCCGTGCTCAAGGCCGATGAGATAGCCCCGTGAGGCTCGTGAGGCGGGTCTCCGTCATAGATTTCGGAGAACGCCCCGACCCCGTGCTTGTTCAGGTCCTCATAGAATCCGTTGACAAGCCACTGGGCCTTATTTCCGAAGGCGGCTCCTTTCATCTTGAAGCAGACCTCGCAGTACGGGCCGAGAAGATAGGTGAGGCAGCAACCGTTGTAATAGGCCAGATCCCTGTCCATCTGCGTGCCTTCATAGACTCCCTTGTACTCGGCGTGACGAGGGGAAAGCGTGCGGATCCCTCTTCTCGTCACAAGCTCATTGTCAATGACCTGCAAGACCTTCCGCGCCACCTCAGGTTCAACAGGGATGTCCTCTCCCATAAGGGCGTACAGCATGTTCGGGCGAACCTCAAGGTGCTGGCCGGAGTTGTCCACATAGTCGGCAAGGTAGCCGGCGCGCTCATTCCAGAAAGTGCTCTGGAAATTCTTGCGGGCCAGTTCCAGAATCCGGGACCATTCCTCCAGGAAAGCACTGTTTTTCGGTGAATATCTCCGCTCCATTGTCACGGCGAACAGGACGGAGCGGAACCACAAGGCGTTCGTCTCCACCTGATAACCGGCCCTTTCAGTCACAGGATCGCCCCCGACATAGGTGTTCATCCAGGAGAGAGCCCAATGGTCGAGCTGCGCCCAGAGAAGTCCGTTCGGCTGCATGGCGACCTCCGCCCTGTGTCCCGGAAGGTAACTTTCCAGAATACCCTTGAGGGTCTGGCCGTATTTCTTCCAGACAGCCTTCGGGTCAGCGCCGAACTCGATGTAGCGCTCAAGGATGTCCGCCAGCCTCAGCGGAGCCTCCACCTGGGTTGTCCTGTGGAAAAGGCGCTCCTGATTGTCGGCTATGAGGTTGTCAAGGATTTCCTCGAATTCGGCCTTGTTCCCGTCCGCATAAAGGGTGAGCCCTGGAAGAGCCTCCAGAGTCTCTCTCAGAAGACCGGTGTAAAGCCATGAGAACCCGGCCGTTATCATCTTATGAGCGCCCCTGTCCTGTTTCAGCAGGTCAGCGCAGTGCTCAAGCTGCTCGCGGCTTGTGGTGATCTTGGCCGCCTTGGCCACATACGAGTCAAACTTCCTTTTCAGTCCGGAAGGATTCGCCACGCTCACGGAAGCGGAGAACACGATGGCGTCCCCCGGTTTCATTTCCGTCTCAAAATGTCCCGGAACGTAGAGATCCTCCCTGCAGGCGAAACCGCGGCGGTACTCATCGGAATATGTCACGCCTTTGTACCAGCAAGGCGATGTCACGAATGAGACATCCTTCGTGTTGAACTGCATGTTCAGGTCCGGGAACCCCTCGTAGAGGTTGAAAGCCATCCCGTCAGGAATCTCCCGACCCTCGGTGCGCGCGTTAGGGTTCTCGTCTGTCAAGGCGTGGATGTCCCTGAAAGCCAGGAACGGCGTGAGCAGCAGCTTCACCTTGGCCGGAGCTTTGACCAGTTCGAAACATACCATAACCTGATCGGAGTCCGGAACCAGCAGGATGCTCTTCGCAAACTCGATCTCCCCGACTCTGTAGGTGATTTTAGGCACGGGATCAGCCTCGAAATCAATGATGTACTTGTGACCGCGCGGCTCATAGACGTTGCCGTAGCAATGGATGCCCAGATTGAACTGCTTGCCGTTAAGAATGAGGCTTTCGTCCAGAGAGGACAGAAGCAGGTGCTTCTTGCCTCCGAAAGCGTCCACAGGAACTGCCAGCAGACCATGATAGCGCCGTGTGTTGCAAGTCACTATGGAAGTGTTGCAGCAGGCACCGGTCTTGTTGGCGCAAATAATCTCCCTTTTCAATGAATATGAGAGATTTACCAACTCGGACTTGTTGAACTTCAAAAAAGCCATATCGGTTAAATTTATATTCCTTCATTCTTTTCAACCAGCACAAGGGCGCAACGGCTCGGAAGGTAAAGACTCAAGCGGCCGTCAACCGTCAGATGCTCCCCGTCATTCTCGAGCCTCTCGAACCCGTCAAACTCCCCGGCGTCCGAATCAAGGGCCTTGACATAGCCTCCGGACGGAGCCGGAAAGGCATAGTCGGCGAACGACTCCACAGGATTGAAATTCAGCGCAAAGATAAGACTTTTCCGCTTGAAAATCAAGATTTTCTTTTCTTCGTCCGCTCTCAAAAGCTCCGGAGAGGCCGCAAGCAGGGCGTATCGTTTTACGAGATGGATCATCGCCCGGTCAAAGTTCTGGAGACAATGGTACCTCAACAGCCCGTTGTCAGCCAGAGACCACATGCGGCGGGCATGCTCGTAACTCCAGCCGTTCCCCTCGCGCGGAAAATCTATCCATTCGGGGTGTCCGAACTCGTTGCCCATGAAATTGAGGTAGCCGTCTCCGGCTGTGCCTATGGTGGCCAGACGGATCAGCTTGTGGAGGGCTATTCCCCGATCCACCACCGGATTCTTAGAATCCATATTCATGGAAAAGTACATCTCCTTGTCGAGAAGTCTGAAGATCAAGGTCTTGTCGCCGACAAGCGCCTGATCGTGGCATTCCGCATAGCTGATGGTCCTCTCGTCCGCTCGCTTGTTCGTCAGTTCGTACCAGATCTCGCCCGGACTCCAGTCCTCGTCCTTCCTCTCCTTTATCCATTTGATCCAGTGGTCAGCCACGCCCATAGCCATCCTGAAGCCGAATCCTATGCCGCCGGCCTCGAACGGAGCGGCGAGACCGGCCATCCCGCTCACGTCCTCCGCAATCGTGACCGCCCCGGGCTTAAGTTGCCTGATCAACAAGTTGGCAAGGCCGAGATAGGTCACGGCACTCTCATCGACACCGGCGTCGAAATACGGTTCATAGCCGTTGAAATCCTTTCCAAGCCCATGACCCCAGTACATCATGCTCGTCACACCGTCAAAGCGGAAACCGTCGAGGTGATATTCCTCCATCCAGTACTTGCAGTTGCTCAGAAGGAAGCGGACGACCTCGTCCTTGCCGTAGTCGAAGCATCTGGACCCCCACGCCGGATGATGTCCCTGCGGCCCTTTGTAGAAATAGAGGTCCTCCCGGCCGTCAAACAGGCCAAGTCCCTCATTCTCATTGCTGCAGCTGTGCGAATGGACAAGATCCATCACCACGGCCAAACCCATTCCGTGAGCCGTGTCCACCAGTTCCTTGAACTCCTCCGGAGTACCGAAACGGGAACTCAAGGCGAAAAAGTTGGACACCTGATAGCCGAACGATCCGTAATACGGATGCTCCTGAAGCGCCATGATCTGGACCGTGTCGTACCCGAGTCTCTTCACCCTCGGAAGGACATTATCCTGGAACTCCTTGAAAGTGGCGACCTTACGTTCCTCCGAACTCATCCCGATGTGACACTCGTAGATGAGAGGCCGCGGCCTGCGCAGCACCCTGTCATTCTTCCATGAATATTTCCGGGCGGGATCCCAGACCTGTGCGCAGAAGACCTTGGTCTCCGGGTCCTGCACCAGTCTCGCACAATACGCCGGAATCCTCTCGCCACCTCCCCCTGGCCACTCTATGAACAGCTTGTACAGCTCACCGTGGCCGAGGAACATCCCGTCAAGCCGAAGTTCCCAGTTGCCGTTCCCCGCAGGGCTGAACTCGTAGGCGGAAGTGCGCTTCCAGTTGTTCGACTCGCTGATGAGATAGATCCGGCTGGCGTTCGGCGCCCACTCCCGGAGGACCCATGAGCCGTCCTCACATTTGTGCAGCCCGTAGTACAGATGATTGTTGACGCTTGAGGCCAGATTCCCGCCCCCGCGTCCGGAGATCTTCTCCGCCGCATCCAGAATCCTCCTGTGCCGCGCCTCGATGGCCTTCTGAAACGGCTTCAGGTACGGATCCGTGTCGTAAATCCAGAGTTTCTTCTTCATAAGCGTCCTCCTTTTCCCCGGACTGGCCTGCCGGGTGTTCCAGTCATGGTATAAAGATAGTCAAAAAACCGAACTTCAACAACATTCGCACAACCTGTTCCCGAAGGATCTGTCTCTGAATATTCATCCACGGGGAAAGAATTCTCCGAAACCCCTTCGGTCGCCTGTAAGGCGGCCACGGCTTGGGATTTGCGGAAGAAGCGGAAAAACAGTACCTTTGTGGGATTGTACCCTTAAGGGAATATGAAAGTGAAAGAGACTCTTAATAGAATATGGTTCCAGGCGGTTGTGGTGTGCGTGATAGCATTTCAGGCCATCGGCATGGGCAACAGCCCGCTTGCGGGGGATCCGGGTTATGGATTCATCTCTGCCGGGAGACCATTGCCACCGGACACGATCCGCTACAGGAACCAGTTCATCGGCAACACGGCCGGCAGGGAGGACACGGCCGGGTTCGTCCTCTCCCCGATCGACACGACTCCGCAGCTGACGGCAAGGGACACCATATTCCCGCCGGACTCGCTGAAAGACATCGATCCGTTCCGCTACAGGTACTATGTGGCTATTCTGGACTCTCTGACCCACAGGATAGTCGTGGATTCACTGAAGACGGCCGGAGACTCTCTCGACTGGCCCAAGGTGGATTCCCTTTACTATCTCGACTCCGCCATCAGGAAAAAGGCCGAGTTCGACGCATGGTACGCCGGGCTTTCCAGGACCGACAGGAAAAAGTACGACTTTGAGGTAAAGGAAAAACTGAAGAAGCACATCGCGGACAGCGTCCTCAACGTGAAGGACAGCCTCAGGGCGTACAGGGACAGCGTCAAGGAGGCCGCTCCGAGAATCCTTGAGACTTTCGCCCTGCCGGATTCCCTCCAGTACAAACGGATCATCCGATGGACCCACGAACGGGAGTTCCACAAAATGGACATCCGGCAGCCGGACACCAGCTACAACTACTGGCTGCACGACTACCCGTTCTACCGCAAGGACGTAAACGCCACGTGGCTGGGAGTGGCCGGATCGGCGCTGCAGTACTACAACTGGTTCAACCGCGCGAGCGAGAACGGAGTCTCGTTCTACAACCCTTACGAGGCGTGGACATATTCGGCGAAGACGCTTCCGATGTACAACACGAAGACCCCGTACACTGAGCTCGCCTACTTCGGGACCATCTTCGCGGACGCCCAGAAAGAATCCGACAACCTGCACATCCTGACGACGCAGAACATCTTACCGGAATTCAATCTCACCCTTGAATATGACCGTTTCGGCGGCAACGGCATCATGCAGGACGAGAAGACGGTCAACAAGACGTTCGTGACCTCGGTCAACTACCTTGGCAAGCGTTACATGATGCACGCCGGCTACATCCACAACAAGGTCATCCGCCAGGAGAACGGCGGGACCAGCGACAACACGATGGTAAGGGACACGACCTTGGATGCCAGAGAGTTTCCTGTCAACCTCAGCGATGCCTCCACCTCAATCATAAGGAACACGTTCTTTTTGGACCAGCAGTACAGGATCCCGTTCACATTCATCAGGACCATGCAGGGCAAAAAGGCCGACAAGGCGTTCAGGAACAGCGTTCTGGCATCGGGAGACACGACTCTGATCAATTCCCTGGACGCGCTTCTCGCCAAAAGGGAAGCCGACCGTGAGGCCGCCGACACCTTGGGGGACAACGACATCACGACAGCGTTCATCGGACACAGCAGTGAATATTCTGTGTTCCGCAGGAGCTACGAGGACAAACTCACCGGCGATGCCGAGCGCCGGTTCTACGACAATGTCTTCAACTACAACCCGACCGCCTCGTTCGACTCCGTCAGAGTCATGAAACTGGAGAACAGGCTGTTCATGAGACTGCAGCCTTGGTCGGACGACGCGGTTGTCTCGAAACTTAACGGAGGAATAGGCAACAGGCTCCTGGGCTACAGCTCTTTCGATCCCACTTTCCTTAAAGGAACCACAAACACCCTCTGGAACTCGACGTTCGTCTATGCCGGCGTGGAGGGTCAGCTGAAAGATTTCATCCGCTGGGACGCAACGGGGGATTATGTCTTTCTGGGAGACCAGAGGAATGACCTGTCAGTCAAGGCCAACGCAAGGTTCGACATGTACCCGTTCAGAAAGGCGCGGAAGAGTCCGGTCTCCTTGGACGTGCGTTTCGAGACTTCGCTGGAAGAGCCGGAGTACTACCATCAGCACTACTACTCGAACCACTTCAAGTGGGACAATGAGTTCGGAAAGATCTCGACCACAAAACTCCAGGCCGGGCTGAGCGTGCCAAGATGGAGAATCGGGGCAAGGTTCGGCTACGCGTTGCTGTCAGGGAACATTTACTATGACACCACCGGGGTCGCGCGCCAGAACAATTCGCCGATGAGCGTGCTGAGCGCCTCGCTGGACAAGAATTTCGTCCTTGGCCCGATTCATCTGGACAACAGGCTTCTGTTCCAGATCTCGTCCGATCAGGACGTGCTGCCTCTTCCGGGCCTTGCGGTCAACTCCAGGGCCTACCTTCAGATCAACGTCAAGAAGGACATCATGCAGATGCAGCTCGGAGCCGAGGGATGGTACAACACCAAGTTCTACTCTCCGGCCTGGAATCCGGCTGTGGGAGCATTCTGCAACCAGAAGGAGGAGAAGTACAACAACGGCCCTGTCATCGACGCTTTCATCAATGTCCAGTGGAAGAGAGCCTGCATATTCTTGAAACTTGAGAACATCGGCAACGGCTGGCCTGTGGACAAGCCTGACTATTTCAGCGCCCACCACTACATCAGGACGCAGACAGCCTTCAAGATCGGTGTCTATTGGCCGTTCTACGCCCAATCGGCCTCCAACAAGACTGTGAACGCAAGTTCCGGAATCTCAGGCGGATCCGGCGGTGGCAGTGGAGGAGGATTCGGCGGTCTTGGCAGCGGAAGCCTTGGCAACAACAGTTACTGATCATGGAACAGAAAAGGGTGACGAAGAGATTTCTTAAATATTTTATACCAACCCTGTTGGTACTCTTCATCATCCCTTTTGGCGAGTTGGGCAGACGATCCGGCAAGGCGGAGGATGCATTCGATGGATGGATCAGATGCGCTCTGATGCTTGAGGACAGGATGTCCGACGGTTATCCGACAGGTTTCGGCTACGAGATGACGAAAAGATTCGCATCCCACCTCAAAGACTCGGTAGAGATTTTCCTGGCGGACAGCGGAACTGACTATCTGGACTCGCTCAGGCAAGGCAGCCTTGACATCCTCACAGTCTCACCTGACGGAATCCCTGATTCCGATGAGTTCCTGTCCCTGTCTTTCGGCGATCTCCCTGTCTCCTGGGTGATAAGGGCCGACAGGAAAAGGCTGAAGGCCATCATCAATTGGTTGAACAATCTCAACGGCACCGATGAATATGCCTCCGTCATCGCCCGTTTCTTCCACGGCTACAATCCTTACCGGAAAGGCATGGAAAGGGAGGCCGGAATCATAAGCCCTTATGATGACCTGATCAAGGAAAACGCCCGGAAAACCGGTTGGGACTGGAAGATTTTCGCCGCCCTCGTCTGGTGCGAGTCCAGGTTCAGGATTCAGGCAGTCTCCCCGAAAGGCGCGCTGGGGTTGATGCAGCTGATGCTGCGCACCGCAAGCCGCTATGAGGTTGAAAACCTCCTCGATCCGGCGGAGAACATCGGAGCCGGAGCCGCCTACATCACCAGACTGCAGAGTAAGTTCCGGAACACGGCCGCCGATGAGGATGAGCTTCTGAAATTCACCCTCGCCGCCTACAACGCCGGAGAGGGCAGGATCAAAGACTGCGTGGAACTGGCAAGGTCGCAGGGCATCGGGACGGAGACATGGGAAAGCCTCTGCTCAGTCCCCCGGCGGGCCTCCCGGGACTCGCTCCGGAGCGGCGTTCCCGCCAAAGACGGAAAGTTCATCAGCGCGGAGACGGTGGCCTACGTCAAGGCGGTGCTGAACCAGTACGACATCTTCAACGGCACGACACCTCGCTACAAGGTTCAGCCGACAGACACGGCGTTGGCTGCCATCGAAGAGGAAGCAGGTGTCGTTCAGGATCTTCTACTGGGCCCTGACAGTCTGGGCCGGATCGACCTTGGAGATGAACAGGCACGGGATCAGGAGGAGGAGCATGATGACCAGCCATGAGATCACATCGGCGGCAAGCACCGCGGGTAGATTCAGGCGCACCGGGACAAACGGCACGAAATAGTTCTCAGGATTCAGTTTGACGAGATGGGTCCATTTCTGAATTCCGCACAGAACCAGCGCTATGCCGTTGCCGATCAACATTCCTCGGAAGACAATCACTGAAGCGACGCGCAGGAAAACCGCGGCGATGGATCTGTCCGTCATGCCCAAGGACTTGAGCGTGCCGATGGTGGAGATGTTCCTGAACAGCATGATCAGCAGACCGGAGATCATGTTGAATCCGGCCACGATGGTCATGAGGACAAGAATGAACAGGACATTGAAATCAATTAGGTTCAGCCAGTCGAAAATCTGAGGATAACGGCTGATCACCGAGGTGGCGATCAACGTGTCATCATCCTCACCGGTCCTCTCCAAGGCGATGTGGCCGACCTCATCGGTCACGGCCCTCATGCCGACGTCCGTCCTGGCTCCGGGGACGAGAGTCAGCTCAAGGACAGAGGCCTCGTCCGAAGTCCAGCCGTCAAGCCTTTGAAGGTCAGAGATGTCCGCAAGGACAATGATGTTGTCCGTACCGTCCATCACGCCCTCATAGACCTCGGTGATGTTGAAGTTGCGGACCTTGACTTTCTCTCCCACAAAATAAGTCAGCAGCCGGTCACCGGCTTTGAGGCCAAGCATTTCGGAGAGCCTGACCGGAATCGAGACTCCGAGTTTTACCGTGTCTGGTTCAGACCGCTCCCGCGGAGTCCCCTTGAACAGCACCCCGTGGATGCTTTCCCCTTTCTTGACGATTCCGGCGCGATAGACAGCCGGAGTGATCTTCCTGACCTGGGGGATCGCCTCGATGTCAGACATGAAACTTTGATTGACCGAGATCGGGGAAGTCTCGCTGATGTAGTTCATGTCCACGGGCATCAGCTGCACGTCCCCGGTAAGATCCGAAATGCCGTCCCTGATCTCGTTCCTGAATCCGGACGAGACCGAGACGGCGATAATCATGATAAGGAAAGAGACAGCGATGGAGACCATCGCTATCCTTCCTCCGAAACGGAGGCGTCCGGCTATGAACCTTGACGCGTCCAAGAAATCCTTTGAATATGCCCGCGCGGTTGCACTCTCACTACCAGATGTGAACCCTTTCGCTCTCCGGACGCCACATCGGATCGCCCTCCTTGATTCCGAAGGCGTCGAAGAATGTCTGGAAATTCTTCAGGGACACGTTCACACGGTTCTCGGCGAGAGAGTGCACGTCCAGTTTGGTCAGACGGGCCTTCTCCTCGTCGGTGATGTTCTGCGCCCAGATCGCACCGTATGAGAGGTAGAATCTCTGCTCCGGAGTGAAACCGTCGACAAGACTGGTCTCTTTCCCCTCGATGGCGTTCTGCATGGCCGTGTAGGAGATGCTCAGGCCGCCGTGGTCCCCGATGTTCTCTCCGAGGGAAAGCTGTCCGTTGGCGTGAATCCCGGGAAGGATCTCGACCTCGTCGAACTGGGCCACAAGCACCTTCGCCTTGGCTTTGAACATCTCCGCATCCTCGGCCGTCCACCAGTCGGACATGTTCCCGTTCTTGTCGAAGAGGCGGCCCTGATCGTCGAATCCGTGGGACATCTCGTGGCCGATCACGACTCCGATTCCTCCGTAGTTGACGGCATCGTCAGCGTCGGCGTTGAAGAACGGAGGCTGGAGGATCGCCGCAGGGAAGCAGATTTCGTTGGTGGTAGGGTTGTAGTAGGCGTTGACTGTCTGGGGAGACATCCCCCATTCGGCCCTGTCGGTAGGCTGACCGAGTTTGGACATGTTGTCGGCGACGTACCAGGCTCCGGCGGCGCGGAGGTTCTCGTAATAGCTCTTCCCTGGATCGATGTCCAGTGTGGAGTAGTCCTTCCATTTGTCAGGATAGCCGATCTTCACCGTGAAGTTGTCCAGTTTCTCGTGGGCCTTGGCCTTGGTGGAGTCACTCATCCAGTCCAGTCCGTCGATGTGCTGGCTGAATGCCTTCTTGAGGTTTCCCACCAAGTCCAGCATCTTGGCCTTGGAGGATTCAGGGAAGTACTTCGCGACGTACATCTTGCCGACGGCCTCGCCGAGGATGCTGTTCGGAACCTGCATGGCCCGCTTCCAGCGAGGTTTCTGCTCCTTGATTCCGGACATCTGCGTGCTGAAGAAGTCAAATGACGCGGCGTAGAAGTCATCGCTCAGGGAACCGGTGGCTCCCTGGATGAGCTGGCCGGCGACATAGTCCTTCAGGACAGCGAGGTCGGCACCGCCGAAATATTCACAGAACGCTTTGAAGAACGAAGGCTCCGCCACAATCAGTTTCGGCTGGTCGGCGATTCCGCGGGTCTCGAAATAAAGTTTCCAGTCGAAGCCGGGATAGTTCCTGATCAGTTCCTCGGTACTGCAAGGGTTGTACTGCGCCTGGATGTCACGTTCCTGTACGCTGGTCCAGGAGTTCGCCGCGAGCACATCCTCCACTGCAAGGGCGTTGGCGGCGGCCTTCTCCGGCTCCGCCGCTCCGGTCAGGGTGAACACCTTGGCGAGAAAGTTACGGTAGCCTTCCTTGATCGCGGCGTTCTCCGCCTCGACGTAGTAGTCCCTGTCTCCGATTCCGAGTCCTCCCTGCCCGAGGTAGAGAATCTGGTTGTCGCTGTCGGCGAGGTCTGACATCACATAGGCTCCGAAGAACGAGCTCTCGGACACATTGTGCAGCCCGGCGATGATCCTGACGAGGGCATTCTTGTCAGCCGCGGCGTAGATCTCATCGACATATTTCCTCAAAGGAGCCGCACCCTCAGCGTTCAGCCTTGTGGAGTCAAGTCCCTGCTTGTAGAGATCGGAAATCTTCTGCTCGACTGTGCCTTTTTCCGTTTTCAGCGTTCCCATTTCAGCGAACAGGTCGTTGAGTCTCTTGACGTTGTTCTCCCTCAACTGGTCAAAGGAGCCGAAACGGGCATATTCAGGCTTCAAAGGGTTGTTCTTCTGCCATCCGCCGGTGGAGTACCGGTAGAAATCGGCCGCCGGAGAGACGGTCGTGTCAAGGTTCGCAAGGTCGATCGCCGGAACCTTCTCAACCTGAGGCTTCTGGCCACAGGCTGCCATCGCAAGCGCTGAAGCCATGATCACTAAACTTTTTTTCATTGTTTTATGAATATATTCGTTCATTTTCAACCTGCAAAGGTAATAAAATTTTCCGTGTGCGGAATCCGGTTTCTTTGCACACGGAACCGGAACCTACAGGGCTTTTATCCAGGCGACCATTTCGGAAATGACTTCAGGAGAGAAAGTCTCCTCTATTTCCTTGTACTCGGAGAACTCTCCGGTGACGCAGTGCTGGAACAGGTGGTTCAGCCCCTCCTCCGCGCGGATTACGTTCCTGCTGCCGGCAGGAAGGCCGAGCCTCAACGCCTCCATATTCCTTTCACACTGGACCTGGGTGTCTTTCGTGCCATTAAGAGCCATCACGGGGCAGGTGACGCCGGAAAGTTTCCGGGACAGGTCCAGGCCTATGAAATATTCCATGTAAGGGGTACGTGACTGGCTCAGGACTGCTTGGTAGTTCCGCCTCAAGCCTTCCGGAAGAGTGTAATCCTCTGGAGACGGCAGCGGAGACTTCGACTTTACCGCGTCAAAGGTGTCCGACAGGAGCCTGCAATAGGACTCGGCTTCGGCTTCCGGCAGACCGGCGGTCTTCAGGGTGCGTCTGTTCTGGGCGATCAAGGTCTCGCCTCCCGAGACGATCATCCCCGCCAGACTTATTGCGAAGTCCACCTGTCTCTCGGCCGCGAGCATCAACGCGATGGTCCCGCCCTCGCTGTGTCCGAGGACTCCGACACGGTCAAAACGGCCCCTCAACAGTTTGACACCTGACAGCGCGTCATTCTTCAAATCCTCTGTGGTGCAGGACACGACATCTCCCGTCGATTCGCCGAACCCACGGTCATCGCACCTCAACGTGGCGATTCCCGATCTGGCGAAAGCGTCGGCGATGACTGCGAACGGCTTGTGGCCGAACATCTCCTCGTCCCGGTTCTGAAGTCCGCTGCCCGTGACCATGATCAGCACGGGAGTCTTCCTGTCACAACTTTCAGGAAGTGTCAGCGTCCCTTTCAGGACAGCGTCGCCATTGGAGAACGACACCTCCTCCGCAGCATAAGGGAACGGCCCGACCGGTGTCTGCGGCCTTTGGATGACCGGCGCCCCAGGAGTCAGGCTCATCGGGAAGGACATGCCGCGCTGGGTGAAGGTCCCAGCGATCACCTTCCCTGTCCACAACCCTTTGAAAGATGCGTCGATCATCGGTACATCCAGCGAGATGCCGCCCACAGCGTCCCTTGACACCTTGACCGGAATCTCCTTGGCTCCCTGATCAGGCACGTCAAGCGTGGCAGACTCATCAGAGATGTTGAACACGAGCGCCAGTTCCACACCGGACACCTTCAGTTTCCCGGTCCAGGCACCCGTCTGTGCGTTCGCCGAAACCATGACCGCCAAACCAACCGCCACGGCAATGATAATCTTTTTTCTCATGATTGCGAATATAATCAATTCCCGACAATTATTGAAAGACCGTCAGCGACATTGAGCCGGCGGCGGAAAGATTCCCGGGATGCGGCCATGAGTGAAACTCCGGAAAAATCTTCCCGGACGGACGGCAAGTTGATTTTTTTGACGTACATTTGCCGGTCAAACCGTGGGATCATGACAAAAATTGCGAGATTCATCAAGGACTGGATGTTGCCGCTGGCAATCATCATGGGGATCGCTTCGTACCTGATCCTGTTCTTCATCAATCCTTTGGCACAGGACGTGGAACCGGGATTCTCCAGATTCGCAAAAGACATCCAGCCGGTACTTGTGTCCACGATGCTGTTCCTCCAGTTCAACACTATCTCACCGTACGACCTGAAACTCAGGAAATGGCACTTCATCACACTCTCTTTCCAGCTCGTGATGTTCCTTGTCCTCACAGGGATCGCGGTGTCGCTTCCGGACGGAGATCTGAAAATCCTCGTGGAATGCGCAATGCTCTGCTTCATCTGCCCTACGGCGGCGGCCGCCGGAGTGATCACCGGCAAACTGGGCGGAAGCCTTTCGGACACAGTGTCCTACGTGGTGCTGATCAACATCGCGGCCGCTGTGATCCTCCCCATCGTGATTCCGATTGTCAATCCGGATGCCGGGACATCATTCTTGAGCGGGTTCGCGGCGATCTGCCTGAGGGTGTTCCCGCTGCTGGTCCTGCCGCTGCTCCTCGCCTGGGCGATACGCTACACCCTGAAGAGGCTCCAGCGCTGGCTCATGCGGTTCACCGACTGGGCGTTCTATTTCTGGGGAATGTCTCTTGCGTTCTCGATCTACCTCGCCACCAGAGCCTTGGTCAACAGCGGAATCTCCGTCTGGACAGTGGTGATGATCGGTGTCATCTCATTAGTCTGCACGATCATCCAGTTCGCTGTCGGAAGACTGTCAGGAAAGAAAGCGGACAGGAGCTGCGATCCTGAAGCCGTAATAGAGGACGAGATCACCGCCGGACAGGCCCTCGGCCAGAAGAACTCCGGATTCCTGATCTGGCTGGGCTATTCCTACATGACCCCTGTTACCTCAGTCGCAGGAGGACTTTACAGCATCTGGCAGAACGTCATCAACTCACTGGAACTTTACGAGCAGAGCCACCGCACTGGAAAGTCCATAAAAAAGCATTGAGAGTCCGCTCCGGCGATTTGCCAGGCCGAACACCGACTTACCTCAACGCGTCCAGCCGTGCCTGGGCGGAGGCTTTCTCGGTCTCGTCGGGGGTTACCCGGACAAGCATCGGGAGGTACTTCCTCTCCAGTTTGACATTCCGGTCGTTACGGGCAAGAAGCACGCAGTTCTTGATGGCCGTGTAGTCATCAGGAGCCTTCTTCAGGACCTTGTTGTACATCTTGAGGGCGGTCTTGCTGTCATGCTTGCAGACAAGATAGTAAGAACCCAGATTGGTCATATAGACCGTGTTGCCGGGATAATAGCCCAACATCTTCTCCGACAGTTCCTTGAACGCCTCGAAGCAATGCGGAGTACCGATCTTGAAGAAAGCGTGGCAATATTCCTGCATCATGGAAGGGAATAGATCCTCGCTCTGCTCCACACCGGGATATTCCCAGGCAGGATGGCTGTGTCCGTTGTAGTCGATCAGGGCCTTCAGGCCGGCAAGAGCCATGTCCGGACTGTCCTTCTCGTAGCCGATCAGGGAGGAGATCTTGAACAGACGCAGGTCCAGACGGTCAGGATTGAGCTCTATCGCCTTCTCGATGGCCTGGGTGGCCTTGCCGAAAAGCTCGTCATCGTAGGACACGACCTGAAAATAGTTCACGTCCCTGCCAAGAGAATCCTTCAGGGTCAACACAGGCGCGTTTCCAAGATACTTCGCGGCATCAATGACTTCTATGGAAGATGTCTGGCTTTTGGTCAGATAGTACGTGAATTTGCCAAGAAGCATGTCCGTGTCCTCCGGGTAATCCTTTCCCCAACGTTGCAGAACCGTTTCCACACCGACACCGTCGGCACCGAGCTTGGAGACCAGAAGCTGGTAGCGGTCAAGGTAGTCCTCACGCGGTGTCTTGGTCTGGGCCGGAAGCGGCAGGAAGGTCAAAACGGTCATGATAATCAATACTATTCTCTTCATATTCAATAATTTACACATCCATTTTAATTTTACGGCCCTGCGGATGCAGATTGTTGCATCTGGAGCCGAGATTCTTTACGAGACCAAGCGGATGCCCCTCGAAGCACACCGACACGAACCCCTTGGGAGCATCTTTCAGGAATATGCTGTCGCGGTGCAGGAACTTCAGCGCCGTCACGCGGTCCAGCTCCGCCACCGGATAACTCTCTTCCGGGAAGGCAAGGCTCAAGGCCCAATCGGCCGAGGGAACAAAATCACGGCCTTTCAATTGACCCTTGGCCACTCCGGCCTGGACAGGTCGCAACCTCTCAAGGGCCGCGACCTCGCGGACGATGGATTCAGGAATATGCACGAGCAGGTCCCCTTTCCGCCTCCCGGCCGCTCCGGCCGACGGTTTTCCGGAGAGCCGGAAATCCGACGCTCCGGTGTTCTTCACCAAAGCGGAGACAAACTGCCCTTCCCCCTTCACGAATCCGGGGACAAGCAGCCCGCCGGTCCGTGTGGGGATCACGCCTTCGAGAGACTGGTAGTCATATTCATGGACATCGCCTCCAAGTTCGCCGGCTGTCCATTCCATCATGGCGTCATTCTCCGCATCCTCGAACGTGCATGTCGAGTAGAGCAGTGTCCCGCCGCGGCGGAGTGACGGCCAGACATCCGCGATGATCCGTTTCTGTCTCGCCGAACAAAGGCTCACCGCATCCTCCGACCAGTCCTCGACAGCCTTGGCGTCCTTGCGGAACATTCCCTCGCCGGAGCAGGGCACATCGGCCACGATGATGTCGAAAAAGCCTTTCAGAGCCGCGAACGCCTTGGGATCCACGCTTGTCACCACCACATTCGGATCACCCCACAAAGCCATGTTGTCAGCCAAGACAGAGGCCCTTGACCGCATCACCTCATTGGAGACCAGAATGAAACCGTCCCCGAACTCCATCCGCAGCGAGGCGGCGAGGTCCGTGCTTTTCCCTCCCGGCGCGGCACACAGATCCAGAACCCGCAGCGGTCTTGAGCAATCCCCGTAGCACGGAAGAAGATCTCTGAATATGCTTCCGACAACCATAGCCGAAGAGTCCTGAACGTAGTAGCATCCGCAATGGAACAGCGGGTCCAGCGTGAATCCGGGCCTTTCGCCGAGCATGAACCCGCAAGGACTCCAGGGAACCCTCTGGACATCCTCCCCGAAATGATTCCGGGCAAAGGTCTCCGGCTCATCCACCTTGAAAGGGTTGATTCGCACAGACACCGAGGCCGGTTCATGGAAAGCCGCCACCGCGACCCCTGCTCTCCCGCCCCCGATCGCCCTGGTCAGAATGTCCCGCAGGCAGATGTCGTCCAACCCTTGCATCTACAGATTTCCGCCGAGTTTCTCCTTCATCTTCCTGAGAGTCTCCTCATCGATCCCGTCAGGCATCCTGCCCTCGGACATCGCCACGAGACCGTCCACCATCCTGTCCATGGCCTCACGGATCTTTCCGCCAAGCATCATCTTCATCATCAGATTCAACTCCGCATGGAACTCGATGTGGAAATCAGTCTTGGAAGGGTCGCCCGGCACCGCATCGAAATGCAGCGTGCCTCCGAACTGGAACGGAGCGCCGTTGTCGATGAACTCGATGCTTGAGTACGGAGTCCTGTTCTTCACCATCACACCAATCTTGAAACCCTGGACCGTGGCGGAGATGGTGTCATAGTCCGCCTCCACATCCGCTTTCCTGTCCTCCGGAATGAGCTGGAGGAAGTTACGCATGTCCACAAAGGCCATGTACAGCTCGAAAGGCTGCTTTGAGACCAATCCGTGTTTGCTTGTTATCTCAGTCATTATTATATTCTTAATAAATTACTTAGTTTGTCAGTGAATGTCAATTGAGACAACCTCACTTATTCCATTCCGAAGGATTGCATCTCCACTGACGCAGCACCTCAACATCAGTCTCCTTGACATAGCCCGTCGCAGTAGCCTCCTCTATCAGAGCGTCATAGCAGGAAAGTGTCTTCAACTTCACGCCTTCTTCCTCAAAACGCCGCGCGGCAAGGTCGAATCCGTATGTGAATATGGCCACCATCCCGAGAACCTCGGCGCCCGCGGCACGCAAAGCCTTCACGGCAGCAAGGCTGCTCATCCCTGTCGAGATAAGATCCTCGATCACAACAACCTTGGCACCTTTGGGAAGAACACCCTCGATCTGCGAGCCGGTTCCGTGATCCTTGGGTTTCGGACGCACGTACACAAAAGGCCTCTCCATCCTGTCCGCGGCAAGCGCCCCGTGCGCGATGGCTCCTGTGGCGACACCGGCCACAACCTCAGCCTCGGGACATTCCTCCAACGCCGTCCCGGCAAGCCATCCGGCCACCTTTGAGCGGAGGGCAGGATCCGAAAGAATCCTGCGGTTGTCGCAATAGATCGGGGAATGCCAGCCGGAGGCCCAGGTGAAAGGCTCATCCGGCCTGAGCAGCACGGCTTTTATGCGGAGCAGCTCCGAAGCGAGTTTTCTGTCGATGTTTTCCATGTTCATAGAAAATGATTGTTAACTTTGCACACAGTTTACAAATATAATGGTTTTACGCCAATATCATACTCACGGGATGCATAAGATTTACCTTGAAAAGAGATGTCTCGTCATCTGCTCTCCGCAGGAGCAGGCTCTGTCCGACCCGAATTCAGTCGAGCTTCACCTCGGGGACAACCCTGACATCTCATCCTTTGTCACAATGTTCGAGACATCGGACACGCTGGCAAAAGTTTACATCCCGACAGAGGACACAGAGACCACCTACCGGCAGTTCTGCTCCAGGTTCAAGGAGGTCAACGCCGCCGGAGGTCTCGTGTCGAACCGCCGGGAGGATGTGCTGCTCATCAGCAGGAACGGACTCTGGGATCTGCCGAAAGGACATCAGGAAGCCGGAGAGGACATCAAGGTGACCGCACTGCGGGAAGTCCGGGAAGAGACCGGCGTGGGCGATCTGGAACTCCGGAGACTCATCTGCGTCACAGACCACTGCTACCGCCGTGACGGGGTCTGGCACCTCAAGCACACCTGGTGGTACGACATGTTGTACACCGATCCGGTGAACCTCACCCCGCAGCGTGACGAGGACATCACAAAGGCCGCATGGGTGGCCAGATCGGGACTCTCCCCCTACCTCAAAAACACCTACCCTTCCATCATTGAGGTGTTCCGGGAGGCCGGCATTTAGGTCATCCGCGGATTGTGAAACCTTTCGGGCGACGGAGCCGTATATTAAAAGATTGACTACAACGATTGTTACCGAATATGAAACTCTCACAATTCCAATTTCTTCTCCCGAAAGAGCGCGTGGCCCAGGAGCCGACAAGATGGCGCGACGAGTGCAGACTCATGGTCGTGAACAGGGACACAGGCGAGATCGAACACAGGATTTTCAAGGACATTCTCGACTATTTCGGCAAGGGTGACACTTTCGTGTTCAACGACACCAAGGTGTTTCCGGCCCGTCTCTACGGCAAAAAGGAGAAGACAGGTGCCAACATCATGGTTTTCCTGTTGAGGGAACTCAGCCGCGAGCAGCATCTGTGGGATGTGATTGTGGATCCGGCAAGGAAGATCCGGATCGGCAACAAGCTCTATTTCGGTGACGACCAAAGTCTTGTGGCCGAGGTTATCGACAACACGACCTCAAGAGGCCGTACCCTGCGCTTTCTCTACGACGGTCCTTACGAGGAGTTCAAGCGCACATTGTTCAGTCTCGGCGAGATCCCGGTGCCGAAATGGGTCAAGTCGAGGATTTCTCCGGAGGACAACGAGAACTACCAGACGATTTTCGCGAGGAACGAAGGGGCGGTGGCTGTTCCGGCCGCAGGCACGCATTTCAGCCGTGAACTATTCAACAAAATGATCCTCAATGACATCGACAAGGCGTTCATCACCGAGCACATGGGCATAGGCCAGTTCCGCAGGGTCGATGTGGAGGATCTTTCCAAGCACAGGATGGACTCCGAGAGGCTCATCATCACGGACGAGGCCTGCAAGGTCATCAACAAGGCTAAGAACGGAGGCCACAAGGTGCTTGCTGTAGGTACGACCGTGCTTCGTGGCCTTGAAACCTATGTGACCACGACGCGAGAGGTCAAGCCTTATGACGGTTGGACGAACAAGTTCATCTTCCCGCCTTACGACTTCTCGGTTCCGGACGCGGTGGTCTCCAACTTCCACCTGCCTGAATCCACAATGCTGATGGCCGTGGCCGCCTTCGGAGGGTTCGAGCACATCATGAACGCCTACAAGGTGGCTCTCGATGAAGGTTACCGCTTCGGCCCATACGGAGACGCCATGTTGGTGACTAAAAATCCTTTTTAGTCACCAACCTTCAACATTCAACCCCCAGTCACTTCGTGACAGCCCCGGTGGGACACTGGGGACCGGATTCCCCAGACCCCTTGCGTCGCTTCGCGCTTCGCGCAATATGCATTCAACCCCCAGTCACTTCGTGACAGCCCCGGTGGGACACTGGGGACCGGATTCCCCAGACCCCTTGCGTCGCTTCGCGCTTCGCGCAATATGCATTCAACCCCCAGTCACTTCGTGACAGCCCCGGTGGGACACTGGGGACCGGATTCCCCAGACCCCTTGCGTCGCTTCGCGCTTCGCGCAATATGCATTCAACCCCCAGTCACTTCGTGACAGCCCCGGTGGGACACTGGGGACCGGATTCCCCAGACCCCTTGCGTCGCTTCGCTCCGAGTGGCGAGGTGGCGAAATTCATTGTGGGGAGTTATTTTTCGGATGCGAAGCAGTGCTGGAGGAGATCAACGGTGATGAATCCGTCGCACTCAAGGGTTGTGGACAATCGGGAGACACGGCTGTAAGTCCATTTCAGTTTCCCGCACAGTTCATCTATGGACACCCCGCGGTGTCCCTTTATGAACAAAGCCAGCCTGACGATGTCCTCGTGCTCATTGTCAGAAAGCCGCTCCTTGTAGTAGGATTCAACACACTCTTTGAACTCCGCTTTCAGACGCAGGTCGGTCCGGCCTAGTCCAAGCCTGGAGACCAACTCGCCCAGATCCCCGATCTGCTCAGCCAGATTCTCGCGGATCAACAGATTGCAACCCTGTGACACAGGATCATCGATCCTTCCCGGCAATGCATAGACATCCCGCCCGTAGGACGCCGCCAGACGGGCGGTCATCATACCGCCGCCCTTTATCCTGGATTCGACCAGGATTGTCGCCCGGCATATTCCCGCGATGATTCTGTTGCGCCGCAGGAAATTGATTCTGACCGCTCCGGTGCCGGGAGGATAGTCAGTGACCAACGCACAGCCGGAGGTTGACGCTATCTCCTCCCCGACATTTCTGTTCGCGGACGGGTAAAGGCCGTCGATCCCAGTGGCCATCACCGCCACCGTAGGCAGCCCGGCCTCAAGCGCGGTCCTATGGGCGGTCACATCCACACCCAAAGCCAAGCCGCTGACGACAAGCGGTCTGACATTAGCCCGGGACATAGCCTCCACAATCCTCCGGCACCAGTCCTTCCCATAGTATGTCAATCTTCTTGTTCCGACAACAGCGATCTGCGGAATTCCGGCGAACACCTCCTCAGGCGGGGAGACTCCCCTGTAATAAAGTCCCAGCGGAGGATCCTCGCACTCCATAAGCAAGGCCGGATAGCCCTTCTCACCGATTCCGATGAAACGGCATCCGCGTCCTTCCAAGGTTTCCAATTCAATGGCCGAAGTCTCAAAGGCGCTTTCGGTCACCAAGGAAGCATATGAAGCATATTTGGTTCTGAAGCTGTTCCCCAGAAACTGTTTCAGCTCATTTGTTTCCTTGAAGACAGCCAAGGCGCTTCCCAATGTCCCGATGAGCCGCAGACCGATTTTAGGCTCGAATCCGAAAATACGGTTGAGAGCGCAGAGCGCCGCCCTCTCCTCGAACCGCATCTGATTGTTCCCGGGAATATTCATTTTCATTTCCGACATATTCTTACACCTTTCTTACACCGCCTATTCCGTAACCTGCCGGACGGCATCGCCGCAATTTGCGATCTTCGGGCGAATCAGAGGTGGTATGGGACGGAAACATTTACGTTTCTTTTGATTTTTTCTGTTTTTTATCACTCCGGGGGCGCATCCCGCCAAGTTTTATCTCACTCAAGTTTCGCAAGTGGCTATGCGCCTGTGATAAAATACCTTATCTCACGTTTAAAGAGCATCCTGCATAAATAATCAATTCACGTTGTCCCTTCCCTAAATCCCTCCCCTCGGGGATGGGACTTGCTCCGTCACTGCCGTGACGGGAAAAAGGGGTTTAGCACATGCGAAAATTAAGTTATTTCACTATCTTTGAGGCCATGATATTCATAGACACACATTGCCACCTATGTGACGAAGCCTACTCCGGTGAGGAAGAGGCCTACATCGTCAGGGCTGAAGCGGAAGGGGTCAAACTCCTGCTTCAGCCCGACATCGACAGTTCGGAGCGGGAGGCCCTGTTCGCTTTGGCTGACAGGTTCCCGGAGGCGCTGCGTCCGATGATCGGGCTTTATCCCGGCTCGGTGAACAAGGAGTGGCGGGCTGAGATGGACGGCATGGTCCGTTTTCTGGACGGATGGGAAGCGCGGACCGGACGCAAGGTCGTGGCCGTCGGCGAAGTGGGGCTTGACTACCATGAGGGAAAGGAATTCATTCAGGAACAGAAAGACGCCCTGGAATGGCAGCTGGACTTCGCCGCGGAAAGGAACCTGCCGCTCAACATCCACCTACGCGACGCGATGGGCGACTTTCTGGAAATTCTTAAAAGACACAAGGGATTGAGAGGGAATATGCATGCCTACAGCGGAAGTCTGGAGTCTCTGCAGGAGATCCAGCGGCTTGGAGACTGGCGCATAGGGGTCGGAGGCGTGGTGACGTTCAAGAACGCCGGACTCGCCGAAGTCGTCCGGAATGTGCCACTGGAGAGGATTGTGCTGGAGACAGACGCACCTTACCTGACTCCTGTGCCGCACCGGGGCACCCGTAACGAGAGCTCCTACATCCCGCTGATCGCCGCCAAGGTCGCCGAACTGAAAGGCGTCACCGTCGAGGAGGTCGCTGAAATCACGACAAACAACGCAAGAACACTTTTCGGAATATGAAAAGATCTTCCATTCTGATGATTTACACCGGAGGCACGATAGGCATGAGGCAGGATCCGGGAGACCTGACCCTGAAGCCTTTCGACTTCAACCAGATCCTTGAGGAAGTACCTGAACTGAAAAAATTCGCCTTCCGCATCGACTCCTACACATTCGACCCTCTTATCGACTCATCCGATGTGGAGCCGTCCTTCTGGCAGTCACTCGCATCATTGATCCAGAAGCGGTATGACGACTACGACGGGTTCGTCGTCCTGCACGGGACAGACACGATGGCCTACTCCGCATCGGCCCTCAGCTTCATGTTGGAGAATCTGGCCAAGCCGGTCGTGCTGACAGGAAGCCAGCTTCCGATCGGGGTTCCCCGCACGGACGGAAAGGAAAATCTGATCTCCGCCGTCGAGATCGCCTCGGCGAAAGATCCGGAAGGGCACGCGCGGGTCCCGGAGGTCAGCATATTCTTCAATTCGAAACTTCTGAGAGGCAACCGCTGCGTCAAGGTCAGTTCGGAGGACTTCAGCGCATTCCGCTCGCCGAACTGCCCGCCGCTGGCCGAGGCCGGAATCAGCATCAGGTACAACGACGGCATCATCCGGAAGCCACAGAACTGGGATGAGCCTTTGAGGATCAGCACCAGTCTCGACACCAGAGTCTCCATCCTGAAGGTGCATCCGGGAATAACTCCGCAGGTAATGAAGTATTTTCTTTGCGGTCCGGACATCCGGGCGGCCATCATCGAGACTTACGGCTCGGGGAACGCCCCGTCGCGCCAATGGTTTCTGGACATCATCAAGGAGGCCTCGGGGATGGGGAAGGTCCTGATGAACGTGACCCAATGCCTGTCGGGGACCGTCAACATGGACATCTACGCTACAGGGAAAGCGCTGGAGAAGGCCGGAGTGGTCTCCGGTGCGGACATCACCACCGAGAGCGCCCTCGCGAAGCTGTTCTTCCTGATGGGGAAGACCTCTGACAACGGGCAGGTCAAGGCCAGGCTCGGAGACAATCTGCAAGGAGAAATTTCCTTATAATCATTGCCGATTGGAAATAATTTAGTAACTTGCAACGGTTTTTTGGAAGGTTTTATGGCTTCTAAAAAGCCACTGGGAAAGATAACTATTTAATACATTATTATTTAAAATTAAACACACAAAAACAGTTATGAAAAAGTTTTTCATGTTTTTGGCAGTAGCCGGTGTTCTCACCTTCACTGCAAACATCGCATCCGCTCAGGATCAGCCTGCCGCTGACAACGAAGCCGCCACCGAGCAAGTCGAGGCTGCGGCAAAGCCGATGACCGCAGAGGATCTTCTCAGCGGAAGCGGCGAGGATGTTCCTATGCACCAGCAGATCAAGACCTACTTCATCCAGGGAGGTCCTGGCTTCATGGCCATGATTCTCCTCTGCCTCATCATCGGTCTTGCCCTCGCCATCGAGAGAATCCTTTATCTCTCATTCTCCAAGACAAACACCAAGAAGCTCCTCAAGAACGTTGAGGCCGCTCTCGCCCATGGTGGAGTTGAAAAGGCAAAGGACGTTTGCCGCAACACCAAAGGCCCGGTAGCCAGCATCTTCTATGACGGTCTTCTCCATTACGAGGAAGGTATCGACGTGGTAGAAAAGAGGATCTCTTCCTCAGGAAGCGTTCAGATGAGCCTCATGGAGAACAATCTTTCCTGGATCGCCCTGTTCATCGCCTTGGCTCCGTCTCTCGGATTCTTGGGAACTGTAGTCGGAATGGTTGTAGCCTTCGACGCCATCGAGGCTGCCGGTGACATCTCCCCTAACATCGTGGCCGGTGGTATGAAGGTCGCCCTTATCACAACCGTCGGCGGTCTTATCGTGGCCATGATTCTCCAGGTGTTCTACAACTATATTCTTTCCAGAATCGACGCCCTCTCAATTGACATGGAGGAGGCTTCCATCAACCTCGTTGATGTTCTCACAAAGAACGAAAAGAAATAGTCACGCATCTTGGAATAATAATTTAGAATCTGTTTATAATGAATAAGTTATTCAAAATAATCGGATGGGTATTAGGACTGGTCGGGACAGTCATCGGGGTGTGGGCTCTCTTCACGAACGGAGCCAATGCCGACCTTCTTCTCCGGTACACCTACGTGCTGTTCTTCGCGGCCGTGGTTGTCTGGATAGGTCTGGCCATCTACATGGTCTGCACGAACAATCCTAAGGATCTCATCAAGGTCGGGCTTGTGATTGTCGGCATCGCCGCGCTTATCCTCGTGGCCTACGTGCTGTCATCAGGAGCGCCAGCCCTCAATGTGAGGACTCAGCCTACCGACTCGATCCTTAAAATGACTGACACAATGCTTCTGCTGACCTACATCCTTGGAGGTGCCGCCATCGTCACCGTCATCTTCGCGGCCATCAGAGACGCCATCAACAACAAATAACATCAAGCTATGGTTAGAAAAACACCGGGGCTGAACACACAATCGACAGCCGATATCGCGTTCCTTCTGCTCTGCTACTTCCTGATGACGTCCACCATGGACCAGCAGTCAGGTCTGCAGCGCCGTCTTCCGCCTATGCCTGCTGAAAACCAGAAGACAGAAGACACGAAGGTCAACAAGCGTAACATCATCATCGTGAAGATCAACTCTTCCGACAGACTGTTTGCCGGTGACCAGCTTTTGGATGTTAGCCAACTCAAGGATAAGATAAAGGAATTCATCACGAACCCTGCCAACGACCCTAATCTTCCTGAAAGGGAGATCAAGAACATCGAGGGCTTCGGTGAATATCCTGTCACGAAAGGAGTCATCTCGCTTCAGAATGACCGCGGAACAAGCTACAAGGCTTATATCGCAGTTCAGAATGAGCTCGTGAGGGCCATCAATGAAGTCCGTGACGATTTCAGCAAGCAGAATTTCGGAAGGCCATACGTGTCCCTTTCCGAGGATCAGCAGAAAATCGTCAGGGAGGCCATCCCTCAGAACATCTCCGAAGCGGAGCCTAAGGACGTGACCAAAAAGTAATTCAGGAGGAATCAGACAATGCCTAGTTTTAAAAGAAGCGGTAAAAAGGAAATGCCCGAACTTGGAACAAGTTCCGACATTGTGTTCATGTTTCTGTTCTTCTTCATGGTGACATCACAGCTCCGTTCCACGGAAGTGAAAGTCAAGGTAAGGCTTCCTGAAGCTACTGAGGTAGTCAAACTCGAAAGGAAGGATCTGGCCTCATACATCTACATCGGAGCGCCTAACTCACAGTATCAGGCGCAGTACGGTACAGAGGCCCGAATCCAGCTGAATGACTCTTTCAAGACCACCAATGACATCCGTGACTTCATCGCCGCCGAGCGTGACGCCATGAGTGAGGTTGACCGCCAGTTGATGCAGGTCTCCATCAAGGCAGACGAGGATGCGAGAATGGGTATAATCACGGACGTGAAGCAGGAGCTTCGGCGCTGCTCCGCCCTTAAGATAATGTACGCTGCCAGAAAAACTGGAAAGTAACCGTTCTACGCAGACATATTGAAGCGGGGGGACCTTTTCCGGTTTCCCCGCTTTTTTATGCCGGCAATTCTTTGACCTGCATTATTTTTGTGCTATCTTTGTGAGATTGAACTAAATTATCATCAAGATAAAAATGAGCATGATTATCAGGAGCAAGGTGAAAGACCTTCTCAAGGCGACTCCCGGACAGGAAGTTCTCGCCAAAGGCTGGGTCAGGACCAAACGAGGCAACAAGCAGATCAAGTTCATCGCTCTGAACGATGGCTCGACAGTGAATAACATTCAGGTTGTGGCCGACATGGCATGTTTCGACGAGGCTCTCTTCGCCAGGATAACCACCGGAGCCAGCATCAGTGTCACCGGCAGTCTGATCGAGTCGGTCGGCAGCGGTCAGGCGGTGGAGATCCAGGCCAGGGAGATCGAAGTGCTTGGAGAATGCGACCCTGTAAGGTATCCGCTTCAGAAAAAGAACACCTCCCTTGAATACCTCCGCACGGTGGCGCACCTCCGTCCGAGGACGAACACGTTCGGAGCCGTGTTGAGAATCCGCCATGCGATGGCGTTCGCCATCCACAAGTTCTTCAACGACAAGGGGTTCGTTTACCTCAATACTCCTCTTATCACAGAATCTGACGCGGAGGGTGCCGGAGACATGTTCCAGGTGACGACACTCAATCTTGAGAACGTCCCGAAGAAAGAGAACGGGAAGGTGGACTTCAGCAAGGACTTCTTCGGAAAGAAGACCAGCTTGACAGTCAGCGGACAGCTTGAGGGGGAACTTGGAGCCACTGCCGTGGGAGAGATCTACACATTCGGTCCTACTTTCAGGGCGGAGAACTCCAACACTCCAAGGCATCTCGCCGAGTTCTGGATGATCGAGCCGGAAATGGCGTTCTATGACATCAACGACAATATGGTCCTTGCCGAGGAGTTCGTGAAATTCCTCGTGCAGTATGCCCTCGACAACTGCGCTGACGATCTTAAGTTCCTAAACGACAAGTACGATGACGGGCTTGTCGAAAGGCTCAAGAGCGTACTCGGCACAGCGTTCCAAAGAGTGACCTACACGGAGGCCGTGGAGATTCTGGAAGATGCCGTGAAGAATGGCGTACAGTTCGAGTACCCGGTTCACTGGGGCACTGATTTCCAGAGCGAGCACGAGCGTTACCTGGTGGAGAAGCACTTCGGCAAGCCTGTGATCCTCACGGACTTCCCGAAGGACATCAAGGCCTTCTACATGAAGCAGAACGAGGACGGAAGGACAGTCCGCGGAATGGACGTGCTGTTCCCGAAGATCGGAGAGATCATCGGCGGCTCCGAGAGAGAGGCCTCCCTTGAGAAACTGGAGCGGAGAATCGACGAGCTGCAGATGAGCCGCAAGAACCTCGAATGGTACATCGACACCCGCAGGTACGGAACAGTGCCTCACAGCGGATTCGGACTCGGGTTCGAGAGGTTGCTGCTCTTCGTCACCGGCATGGCCAACATCCGTGACGTGATCCCGTTCCCAAGGACCCCGAAGAACGCTGAATTCTAAAGAAGCTGTTTAAATGGTTCCTGCATTTTATTATGTGGGATTTTCGAGACAGTTTCGGCTTTGGAAGAGGGAGCATAGCCGTAGCTACGTGACCGATGAGAAAGATGAAAATGGCCGGAAAGGCCGCGTA
>CAVHWO010000046.1:0-7531 GCA_963639865.1 bacterium
GTCCCAGTATTCATTACTATGGGCTTTTGACAACAGTCCAGCCTTAATAAGTTTTTTCTTCCAAAAGGCCTCAACATTACTAATATCATTGCTATTGGGAGAAAGAATATGAATAGTAGCATCACCGAGCAAATATGAAGACAATCCTTTCATAGTATTGCCGTTTGCAGGTCTATTCCATAAAAGTCCTTTTCTATTTATTAGTGTTGATAATGTACATCCTTGTTTTGCACTAATTGGTATGGAATTTACGGAACGTGTTTCTTTACATATATCTTTATGTACGAATATTTCATCTTCTTCGGAAACATGGACGGAGGATTGAACGTGCTTATATCCATTGTACCATATTTCTTTTATAGAGATTGGAAGTTTATCTTCTTCAAGCATCCTGATAATCCCAGAAATGTGGTCACGATCTATATGGGTCACTACCAATACATCTATCACACCACCATTATCGGCAATCTCTACAAGTTTCGGCAAGAGAAATGCCTTATACGTATCAACATATCCACCATCTATCAAGATGTAACGAGAGGCTACGTATTCGACAAGGATACAATCACCGTTCAAAGATGGAAACATATAAATATTCATAATCGTATATTTTAATCCAACACCATTCCATCCATCAGAAAGTTTCGCAGGCTAAGAATCCTGATACCTTCTTCATTGTATCCAGACAAATATCTGTCAGCCACAATTATTACTTTTCGAAACCCGTCCTTGATTTGTAAAAGCGAAGCCTGTTCCTGCTCCGCCTTTTCCTTGTCGGGCAACGCATATGCAGATTGGATATATATTCTTTCCGGTCCGCGGTTGCATACAAAGTCAACTTCCAGCTGTACCCTTTGGCTACGTCCTTCGGCATCTTTTGTATTGTGCGTCACAACTCCCACATCCACAGTGTATCCATGGAGGCAAAGTTCATTATACACCATATTCTCCATCAGATGCGTCTTTTCCACTTGACGGAAACCGATACGGGCATTTCTGAGACCCAAATCTTCGAAATAGTATTTCTGCGGCGTGTCAATATACTTGCGCCCCTTTACGTCATAGCGAACCGCTTTCCTAATCAGAAACGACTCTTCCAACATCTCCAAATATTGCTTGATGGTATTCTTGCCTACTCCGATACCTTTAACCGTCTTGAACGTATTCTCGATCTTCGTCGGGTTTGTAAGTCCTCCTATACCAGAAGCTACTACATCTATCAGTTCACCCATTATATCACCTCCTCTAATATGATAACGTTCCTGGATGTCCGTCAAATAGGTCTTTTCAAACAATCCTTTCAGATATGCTTCCTTCTCTTTTATACCGGGTTCCAGACAAACCATCGGCAAGCCTCCGTATGTCATATACTGATCCAGAGCTTCCTCAAAAGTCATTTCTGGATGTACACCGACAAACTCACTCATTGACAAAGGTGTAACATGAATCTCATGACCACGTCCACGAAACTCTGTAATCACATCTTTCGACAGGAACCGTGAATTGCTTCCTGTCACATACACATCCACATTCCGTATACTTAGGTATGAGTTCAACACATCCTCAAACTCTGGCACCAGCTGTACCTCGTCCAACATCACATAGTACCATTCTTCTTTAGGGACATCACCAAAAGCTTTATATTCTACAATCAGAGAATCAATCCACTCCAGCAAGGCATCCGGATCCCTTAATCTTTTATTTCTTCTATTTTCAAGATCCAGCATTATTATGTGACTCTCATTTACTCCCTCATTGAGCAAATGCTGCCTGAAAAGATTCATCAGAAGATATGACTTTCCACATCTTCTGATACCGGTCACGACTTTAATCATGCCATTGTGTTTGCTCTTGATAAGCCTATCAAGATGTATGTCACGCTTTATCTCCATACGAAATATCATTAATATCACAATTGCGTATTTACGCATTTTTGTTCTGTAAAAGTAATCTTTTTATCCTAATCTACCAAACTATAATAACAACAAATACTAATTTTGCTATGTTTTAATTCAGCATTAAAATAGAGCCAATAGGATTAAAGCAGTCTTTTTGCTGGCGAAAAGAAAATAATCATGAACTATGCAGCTCAAGTTCGTCTTTGTTAGGGTAAAAGTGGTTTAGTTTAGAACTTGATTAGATATACAAAAACCAAACTAAACTTATTAATGAAGTTTTTTAGTATTTCGGAAACAATACAGAATCTAACTCGCAATCCGAGGGACAAGGAGAGACAAAGCAAAATAATTTCGAGGGATAAACCGTGTCCCTTGCAATTCAACGCGGTTTTTCGGAAGTGGTTTTATTGTTTTTCTTTCTTTTGGTATGCGAAATTTTGTCCCTCGTTTGTCCCCCGAAAATATCCTTCAAAAATTTACACACTGATACACAATACTTTATATAACAAAATATCATTTGCGTGGGCAAATAAACATTTTGCATCGGCAAGAGATCCCTATTGTAGCGCTCGCTATGGATGAAGTTGCGTACCCGTGTAATGCCGTCGGAATAAAAGCGGAAGTCCTCCTCGTGACCAAACCCGTTGGTATATATGCACAGTGCAGTGGCTATTGTGTCCTAGGCGACGGAACGGCTCTCAGGTAATATCATTTTTCTATCTCTTTCAGTATGGTTTTGACCTCTTCCGTACGGTTTCGTCTTCCGGCGTAACGAAGCAATGTTTTTCGATTTACGGCATATCTGCCAAAAGCAGCGGCATAGATGGCATAGGATTCAGAGCCGGTAAGTGCGCGGAGGGCGTTGTCACAAAGAATATCCACCAGAATCTTCTCCAACGCAGGGCAGACCACGCCGTTCTCCACCTCTACCGGAGCCTGGCTCACTGGCGGCGTGACTACGACAAGGTCGCGGCCCGGGGCAAGCCTGGAAAGGATGCCCTTTTCCGCATTGCGGAGAACGAGCCTGTCAGTCAGGTTTTCCAATGCATCGACCACAGATCCTGCTGAAAGACGTCCCGCACCAACGATGGTAAGACTGAAATTGGGTATATCATGCATCAGGGGCAGGATGGCCTCAGTGTTCCAAATGCTGATTTCCGTGAAAGGAAGGGCGGTTTTGAGGTCGTTGAACAGTTTGCGGGTAGCTTCGTCAGGATTGGTGCGGAAGACCGGCTTGAAGATGCCAGTCGGATACAGGTAGCCGTCAGCTTTCCGTATCCTTTCCTCGCGGACCAGACGGTTCAGGATGTTTAGGAAGCTGCTTCCAGGAAAATCATCTTTTTCCAGGAGCAAATCCATCAACGCATCGGGGCTGATTCCTTCCGGATACCGTCCCACCGAAGATAATATGCGCTCTGTCAGTGTCATGGCACAAACATAAAACAAAATATTACTGTCCGCTGAACTTTTCGCGGGTATGAAAAATCAAGGCTGAATCCTGTTTCCTGGGTCCAGCCTTCTCGCTGCTTTTGTCTCGACCAAAAAACTAGAATAGCGATGAACAAAAGTAGTCATTTTGCCGGACAGCCGGTGTATGGTCAGCTGATAAATCTGCTGGATAAGTCAAAAATTCTCCAAATCAGCCGCGAAAAGGGCGGAGAGAAGTATGTGAAACGCTTCGACGCATGGCAGCACATGCTGATAATGCTGTATGCCGTCATCAAACGCTTCGATTCCCTAAGGGAAATCACGGACTCTATGTTTCCGGAAGCAGGAAAGTTCGCTCATCTGGGCATAGAGATGATGCCTCAACGCAGCACGTTGTTCTCAAACCTGCTATTCAAGGGCGTAGGTCGCCATCCGAAGACCGGAAAGAAGAAAGGTGGCATCAAGCCCACACCAACATCCATGCAAACGAGGGTGTCCCGTCTGATGTCCGTTTCACTTCCGCGGCCACCAATGACAGTTTTATGCTCAAGCCGTCCAACTACACTGAAGGCGATATTCCGGCCATAGACAGAGCTTATATCGACTACTGCAAATTCGAGGAACTCACCAGGCGGGGTGTCATTTATGTCACCAAGATAAAGAAAAACCTCGTCCACAGCACCGAGAGTGACATAATGTATATGAATCCAGACGGATTGATGGAACTTCAAATCAAGCATGTGTCGTTCACCAAGAAGGTCAAGGACGGTGATGACATTATCCATCACGCAAGAATCATCACCTATGCTGACACCAAGAAGAAAAAGACGATTCTCATCTCGCTTCTGACCAACGATATGGCAATGGATGTGGAAGAAATCATTGCCATATACCGAAAAAGACTGGGCAAAAATGCTGGAAGAAGTAAGCGCATCTCCTCCTGAACCATCACTTTTCGACTGTCAAGGAGCTTGCTTTTGACAAACAGCCCACGACAATGGCTTGAGCATCTTCGTGGGCTGGGTCAATTATGCTGTCTTAACTTTTAGCGGACAGCAATAATTTTTATTTCCTGGCGGCCTCGGCGATGACTTTCTCGCTGCGGGCGATGAAGTCAGAGAGGGCCTTGCCTTTGAGGAGGCCGTTGGAAAGGAGGGCGAGGTCGATCACCTGCTTGAGGATGTCGTTGCCGGCGGCATATTCATCGACCACGGCCTCATGGGCATCCTTTATCGCCTGACGCTCGTCGCGGATCCGCTTTTTCTCGTCCTCGGAGGCATCCTTTCCCGGCTCTGCGGGGAGTTCCTGCATAGGAGTGATCCTGGACTTGGCGTCGGTGACGATTCCGGCCATCACAGGATTCTCAAGATTGACGGTGATGTTGAATGACTCCGGCATATTCCCGTAGAAGTTCATTCCGCCGCCCATCGCGCTCATCTCGCGGTAACGCCTCATGAACTCATTGCGCGTGATGACGACAGGAGAAGCGTTCTCGCCAAGGTTGTCCGCCTCCACAAAGTAGTCGTTGCCCTTCGGCAGGACCGCCTTGAACATCGCACTGAGATCATCCTTGTCGGCCTGTGCCATTTCCGGCTTGACTTTCTCACCCTTAGGAATCAGATTGTCGATCGTGTCTGAGTCCACGCGGGCGAACCTCGTGTCGGAGATCTTCTGCTCCAGCAGGTTGACATAGTGGGCATCCAGCTCGCAGTCCATCAGGAGCACATCGTAGCCCTTGTTCTTCGCCGACTCGATGAAAGCGTACTGCTCATCGGCATCCGTGGCGTAAAGGCAGACAACCTTCTTGTCCTTGTCTGTCTGGTTCTCGGAGACAGCCTTGCGGTAGTCCTCAATGGAGAAGTACTTTCCGTCCGTGTTCTTCAGCAGAGCGAACTTGAGCGCCCTCTCGCAGAATTTCCCGTCGGACAGCATGCCATATTCAATGAACAGCTTGAGATTGTCCCACTTCTTCTCCCAGGCATCCCGTTCGTTCTTGAAGATTTCCTCCAGCCTGTCGGCCACCTTCCTGGTGATGTATGTCGAGATCTTCTTGACGTTCTCGTCGGCCTGCAGGTAGCTTCTGGACACATTCAGAGGGATGTCCGGAGAGTCGATGACTCCATGCAGGAGAGTCATGAAATCAGGGACGATGTTGTCCACATGGTCCGTGACGAACATCTGGTTGCAGTAGAGCTGGATGTTGTTCTTCTCGATGGCCATCCTGTCTTTGATCTTCGGGAAGTAGAGGATGCCTGTGAGGTTGAACGGATAGTCCACATTCAGATGAATGTAGAACAGCGGGTCTTCCTTCATCGGGTAGAGTTCCCTGTAGAACTTCATGTAGTCCTCCTCTTTCAGTTCGGAAGGCTTGCGGGTCCAGAGCGGTTCCACCTTGTTGATGACGTTGTCCTTGTCCGTGTCGACATATTTGCCGTCCTTCCACTCCTGCTCCTTGCCGAAGATGACAGGAACCGGCATGAACTTGCAGTACTTGTCCAGAAGCTGCCGGATCTTCCCGTTCGTGCCGTAGTCCTTGGCGGCCTCGTCATCAAGGTAAAGGGTGATGACGGTGCCTCTGCCGGTCTTATCGCAAGGCCCCATCTCGAACTCCGGGTTGCCCTCGCAGCTCCAGATCACAGCCTGTGTCCCCTCTTTCCACGAAAGTGACTCGATCGTCACTTTCTTCGCGACCATGAAAGCGGAATAGAATCCCAGTCCGAAGTGGCCGATGATATTCTGATCCTTGTACTTCTGAAGGAACTCGCCGGCCGAGGAGAAAGCGATCTGGTTGATGTACCTGTCGATCTCCTCCTCGGTCATTCCGATACCGGAGTCAATGATTCTCAAGGTCTTGCCCTTCTCGTCAAGTTCGACACGGACCTTGATGTCCCCCAGCTCGCCCTTGAAGTCGCCGTTCGAAGCGATTGTCTTCATCTTCCGCGAAGCATCCACCGCGTTCGCCACCAGCTCCCTGAGGAATATCTCGTGATCCGAATAGAGGAACTGCTTGATGACCGGGAATATGTTCTCGGTCGTCACTCCAATCTGCCCTTTACTTGTTGCCATAGTATCTTTCATTTTAAATTTTACGAATATGTTCATCAGGCCCCGCTGTCCGCAAGGCCGGTTATGGAACAGTCAAAATATGTTCCAATGTCTGTAGGCTGACAATTTGTCATTCCTTCTCGTACCGGCATCTCTAAAAAACTCCTTCCCGAATTTTGCACGTTACCAAAATTCGGGAAGGAGTCTTTTGGAGCCTTAGTAGAAAGGAACTACCTCTTCGCAAGCTCGGCATCAACAAAGAACGCTCCGGTCTCACCTGCTTTCTTGAGCCTCTCCACAATCTCCTGAGCGGAATCCTCCTCCTCTACCTGCTCACGGATGAACCAGTCGATGAATTCTCCGGTCGCCCTGTCGTTCTCAGCCTCGGCCAAACCGGCAAGGTTGTCAATCAGCTTTGAAACGTGGCACTCATGCTCGTAAACATGTTCAAACACATCCTGAAGCGATCCCCAACCGTCCGGAACGACATCAATCATTCCGACCTTGACCTCGCCTCCGCGCCTGATGACATAGTCGGCGAGTTTGAGGGCGTGTTCCTTCTCCTCGTCAGCCTGCTTGAACATCCAGTTGGCGGAACCGTTCCATCCTTCCTTCTTGAGGTGGAATGCCATCTGAAGATAAAGATTCGAAGACCAAAGTTCAGCGATAACCTGATCGTTGAAAGCCTTGACAAGTTTTTCTGAAATCATACTATTTAGAATTAATAAAATTTATCAACAGCTATTCCCAATGCGAAAAGCGTGCCTGGGATGCCCTGGCCTTAATTATAATTTCTAAAATTTATCATAAAGCCTATTCTTTCTTCAAGGTAACGCTCGGATTCTCGGTGGCCGCGCGGTAGCAGCGTGCCGTCACGACAAGAGCGGTGACAAGCAGCACCACAATCAGCGCCAGCGCGAACACCCAGACATAAACAGGAACCCTGTAGGCGAATCCAGACAGATAACGGTCAACAATCCACCATGAAAGCGGCGCGGCCAGCACGAAGCAGACCAGTACGATCCTCGCGAACTCTACATTGAACATTTTCAGGATCTCCCCTATCGTGGCCCCGTTCACCCGCCTTACGCCGATCTCCTTGCGACGGTGCTCGGTCTCGAACATCACCAGTCCGAAGACTCCCATCAGAGAGATGATTA
>CAVHWO010000047.1:0-6690 GCA_963639865.1 bacterium
CGGGATGCCCGTGGAGCAGATCGTAAGCGTCACGGGGCTGACGGCCGAGACAATCAAGGATCTCAAGTAAAGTCCATAGTTGCCGAAACATCGCCCTCCTGCTTCGCTCTACCCGACATCGCATCCTCCGCCCCAACTATCTTGGCAGCTCACACTTCTCCAGAGCCGAGATCTCGCCGCCTTCAATCCGGAAGCGGAGTGCCATCCGCGGCACATCGGCGGAACCCTGGAAACCGCATGCGCCGGGATTCATGAACAGGAAGCCCTCACGCCTGTCCCGGAAAACCTGCGGAATGTGGGTGTGGCCGCAGACGAATATGTCCGGATGGTAGGAATCAATTAGAGCCTTCGCGCGCGGATCGTAGATCGGCCGATGTGGATTGTAGGCCCAGTAGCTGCCGCGCTGAAGCCCGATGTGGGTCATCAGGACCCTCAGCCCCTCGCACTCGAAACATTGGAAAGCGGGATAGTCCTGCCTCACGTCCAGGCCGTCGCAGTTGCCGTGGACCCCGACAAGAGGCTTGAATGCGGCGATGTTCCGTGCGCACTGGAGCGTACCGAAGTCTCCCGCATGCCATATCCGGTCCACGGGAGACAGAAAGTTCCGCACATCGTCGGGAAATGCGCCGTGCGTGTCAGAAATCAGACCGATGAACATCTGTGACAGGTGATGATTGGTGGATGATAAGGGATGATATGAATATGGATATAGATGGTGGTGATTTTACGGGTGATGATGATGACAAGATGGATGATGGAAGAGCTTACAGTTTGATCACGATCTTCTTCTTGTAAAGTACCCAGAGGATGCAGAAGATGACTGAGACGAAGATCAGTGCCCACAGGAGGGACATGTACTCGTCGGCCCCGAAGAAGCGGCTCGGAGCGAAACCGAAAAAGCCGTAGCTCTTGGCAATGACACCGGCCAGAACGAAGGCCATCAAAGCGTTCATTCCCATTGCCTTGAACGGCTCGAACGGCTTGCTGTAGCCTTTGATGTCAATCAGGTAGGCAAGGAAAGCCAGGGCAAGCATCGCCCATCCTCCGGCGAAGAACACGTAGGAGACCGACCAGAGAGGCTTGTTGACAGGAATCCAGATGCTGAGGACCGAGCTGAGGGTCAGGGAGAGACAGCCATAGACGAAAATCCGGTTGACAACCCTGTCCGGAGAGGAATCAGCGGCCCTTGATGTCATCCCGTCAGCATTGTCAGCCGTGCTGCCAGCGTTGCGGACGGCAGCGGGAGCGGCAACGGCTCCGGAAGCGGAAATATTCATTCGTGAACCGAGGATCATCGAGCCGATCAGGTAGCCCAACAGGCACGAGCAGGCGGATGTCATCGAGCCCAGAAGCCCTTCCGGGTCGAAGTCGGTGCCGTCGTAGCCATGGTAGCAGTGGTCGCCGCCGACAAGCCAGGAGTCGATCCTCACGGAGACATTCCCCTCAAGGGTGAACGCACCCGGGTCACGGCCGAATAGCAGCAGGATTCCAGTGTAGGCCACGCAGAGCGTCGCGATCGCGGCTCCGATCCTGCCGGGCTTCTTGAGCCACAGCGCAAGGCAGCCGGCGATGGCGTAGGCCATGCCTATCCGCTGGAGGACACCGAACACCCTCTTGTGCTGGAACCAGTAAAGGTAGTTCTGCCAGAAGGTCCACGTCTCATCGTGCGGCGAAGTCGGGAAGAACGGGTACAGGTTCAGCGCGAAACCGACAAGGAAGATCAGCGCCCCCCTCTTTAGCACCTTGAGGTAGGCCCTGGCGGTGACCGTCTCGTACTTCGAGAAAGAGAACGCCATCGCGCAGCCCATGCAGAACACGAAGAACGGATAGACCAGGTCCGTCGGAGTGCAGCCGACCCATCCAGCATGCCTCAGGGGCGGGAATATGTACCCCCACGACCCCGGATTGTTTACTATGCACATAAACGCGACTGTCAGCCCTCTGAGGACATCCAACGATTCATAACGTTTTTTCATGGGGACAAAGTTACTGTTTATTTTTGAAATGACACCCCTTTTCAGTCATTCGGCCACGCTCCTTCCAACGAAGTCTCAGCCGAAGTCGAGCCGAATCCGAAGCCGAAGCCGGTGCTGTGGCATCCCGGAAATCCCGGCCGTCCTGGGGATCCCAACCGTCCCTGGTATTCCGGGCATATTTCGGGAATCATCTCAAGACCTCTTCCCAATGTCGCTCTGATTCATGACTCAACAGAAATCGGGGTGCCGGATAGGATTTCCGGTCAGTAAGTCTTATCTTTGCCGCATGGAGATTTTCTACGCTTACGGGATCGACGGGAGCCTCGCCTTGCTGGACGCGGACGAGAGCGCCCATTGCGTGAGGGTGCTGCGCCACCGGGCCGGAGACGAGGTCACGGTCGTGGACGGCGCTGGGAACATGTACCGCTGCCGCCTGACGGACGACTCGCCCAAGCGTGCGGCCGCTCAGATCCTGGAGACTGTTCCCGGATGGGGAGGACATTCATATTCATTGAATATGGCGGTGTGTCCGACGAAGAACAACGACCGTTTCGAGTGGTTCGTGGAGAAAGCCACGGAACTTGGGGTGGACGTGGTGTCGCCGGTCATAGGGGAGCGTTCCGAGCGGAAGGTCTTCAAGGCGGAGAGATCCCGGAAGATCGCTCTGGCGGCTATGAAACAGAGCCTTAAGGCGAAATTGCCGGAGGTGGAGGAACCGGTGTCCGTGCGGGATTTTATTTTGGGGCATCCGGAGGACTCTTCGGTCAGGATGATCTGCTGCTGCTTCGAGGGGGAGACGCCCAGGCGTTCGATCGCGGAAGTGCTTGCGCAGACTCCCGCCGGAGCGTCAATCACGGTCCTGATCGGTCCGGAGGGGGATTTCTCGCAGGAGGAGGCCCGGCTGGCAGTGGAGCGGGGGTACATTCCCGTGCATCTCGGACCGAGCCGTCTGCGGACAGAAACCGCCGCCGTGACAGCCGTGACGGCGTGCTACCTGCACTTCATGGAGAAGGTGTAAGGGGCCCTTTGAACGGCGGGTATTGACTGTCCACTAAATTTCACGAATATGACAAAGAAATCAATAGACGAGATCCTTGGCGAGACGCTGAAGGTTCTGAAAGAGGGTGGGGTCATCCTTTACCCTACCGACACGGTCTGGGGACTTGGCTGCGATGCGACCAACCCCGAGGCTGTCGCGAAGATCTACGGAATAAAGCGCCGCTCGGACAGCAAGTCCCTGGTACTGCTGGCCGACAGCCTGGACCGGATAGCGTTGTACGTGGATGCGATTCCGCCGATGGCCATAGATCTGGTCGAGGTCAACGACCGGCCGATGACCATCATCTATCCCGGAGCGAAGACCTGTCCCGCTCCGGCCGAGGGAGAGCCGTGGAAGGCTGACCGCCATCATCTGGCGCACAACGCCGTGGCGGCTGACGGCACGGTCGGGATCCGCATCCCGATGATGGAGTTCTGCCGGCAGCTCACCTACAAGCTCGGCCGCCCGATCGTCTCCACCTCCGCCAACATCTCCGGAGAACCCACACCAAAGAAGTTCGCCGACATCTCCGGGGAGATCAAAAGCGCGGTGGACTACACTGTGGACCCCCGTCTCGAAGCCGGCGCTACCGGCCTCGCCTCCCAGATCATCAAGATCGGACTTGGCGGCGAAGTCGAGATCATCCGCGCCTGAAAAGAATCTCTTTCAGCACCTGTCCGGAGGCGGCATTGTCAGTTGGCGGCAGCGAGGAGGGTGATTATGCGGTCGATAAGAGGGTCGATGCGGGAGGCGGGGACCAGGGAGTTGTTGGTCATGATGGAGAAGATGATGGTGTCGGGCTTTGAGCCGTCGGAAGGCTCGATGTAGCCGCTGAAGCAGCGGACACCGTTCATGGAGCCGCTCTTGAGATGGACTCTGGACTTCACAGCGGCCGGAGCCTCGCGGAGACGGGACTCGTAGTGGCGGTCGCCGGGCTGGCCGATGGTCCGGATGTAGTCCCCGAAGGCCGGGCTGGCCATCATCGCGGACAGGAAACGGACAAAGAACGACGGAGAGACATAGTTGTGGCGCGCGAGACCGCTGCCGTCCACGATGCGGACATCCTCGGCATCGACACCGAGACTTTTCATCACCTCGGAGACAGCCGCATAGGTGGAGTCGTAGGACGCTGAGTGGCGGAGTCTGCGGCCAAGCGTGCGGAAAAGAGTCTCTGCGTAGAAGTTGTCGCTCTTGAGATTGGTCGCGCGGGCGATCTGCCCCAGGGTCGGGGAATATGTCATCCCGAGCATCGTTAGGTCATCCACCCTGGAGGCGTAAGGACCATATTCAGAAGAGGAGAGGTCGGAGCGCACCCGGCCGCCGCGCACGTCCGCAGGGTCCCCGGCAACGGTCACGCCGTTGGTTTCCAGGAACTCACGGAAATAATGCGCGCAGGTGTAGGCGCCGAACCGGTTGCTGAACTCTTCGGTCTTGGGCCTACGGTCAATGGCGAAGGATCCGCGCACCTCGGCGCGCGGGCAGAACTCGGAGTTGAACAGGTACAGCTGGTCGCCGGTTCCGGCGGGAGCGGTTTTGCAGGAATATTCATACTTCATCCACGGAGTGACCGGAAAAAGGGGAGTGACCGTTACCGGGGAGCCGACGGACGCTCCGGCGGAGACTTTGAAGTCCTGGGCGTTCTCGTAGAAGGACAGGCCGCCGGGACCAGCCCCGTAGGCCGTGCCGATGTCCTGGTAGCTCCAGCAGTCCTGCTCGGCCGGGCCGTCGAAATAGCGTCCGTCACCGATCACGTTGCCGTTGATCCGCCTGATCCCGGCCTTGTCCAGAAACGATTTCCACTGCCAGAACAGACGCTCCTGCGGAAGGGCTATGGAATCCTTGGATGCGATGGTAGGGTCGCCCCCGCCGATGATGTAGAGATCCCCGTCCAGAACTCCGTCCTTGACCGAGCCGTTGTGGCCGATGCGGGTGACGTACCTGAAATCCGGCCCGAGGCGGTGGATGGCCATCCCGGTGGTGACAAGCTTCATCGTGGAGGCCGGAAGCATCCGCTGGCCGCTGTTCCATGAAGCCAGGGTGTCGCCGCCTTCGGTGACGGCCAGGACTCCGAAGACGGAGCCTCTCAGGAGGTCGCCCCGGGAGACGGCCTCTATGTAGCTCTGGGCCTTGGACTTAGGGGCGGGGCTAGACGCTTGGGCCTGAGCTGGAGGAACTTCGGCAGGATCGGCTCCCGGCCGCCGAGTCTGTCGAAGCCCGGCAGCGTGAGCGGCGGAACCTGCGGCAGCGGCGGAGAAAACTGCGGCGGACAACGCCAGAGCGGTGACAAAAGAATGAACGGACAATGCTGGTTTCATGAATACAAATTTAGCGCTTTTATTTTTTAAGGATTACTAAGTTATGATGAAAAGATTCGTCGGTAAGTTTTTATGAAGGATTTTTGCGGAAAATTTATGAGTGTGCCGGTGGCACAGAGGCTGATGAACAAATAAATTCAGACTAAAAAGACGAGTAAAAGCGCCAAGTTATTTTTAGGAATCACTAACTTTGCAGTTGTGCGAAAACCGTGCGAGTGATGGAATCAAAATATTACAGGAATATGAAAAAATGTGTCCTTGTGTCCGGCGGTGCCGGATTTATCGGGAGCCACGTTACCGTGGAGCTGATAGAGGCCGGCTACGATGTGATCGTGGCCGACAACATGTCCAACTGCGACGAGACCTGCTACGATGGAGTCAGGAAGATCACCGGAAGGAATGACATCCCTTTCGTGAAGATGGACTTCTGCGACCTTGAGGCCACGGAGTCGCTCTTCTCCGCCAACAGGATCGACGCGGTCATCCATTTCGCCGGGTTCAAGGCCGTGGGCGAGTCCGTCAGCGAGCCGCTGAAGTACTACAGGAACAATCTGGAGTCGTTCATGAATGTCATCGAGACCGCAAGGAAGCACGGATGCGGGAACATTCTCTTCTCCTCTTCGGCGACGGTTTATGGCGAGCCGGAGAATCTTCCCGTCACCGAGAAGTCGCCGAGGCAGCCGGCCACCTCGCCTTACGGGAACACGAAGCAGATGTGCGAGGACATCCTGCGGGACTCCGTGAAGGCATATTCAAACATCAAAGGCATCGCCCTCAGGTACTTCAACCCGATCGGGGCGCATCCGTCGGCGCTGATCGGCGAGCTTCCGCGCGGCGTGCCGAACAACCTCGTGCCGTTCATCACGCAGACCGCCATCGGCAAGCGCGAGTGCCTCTCGGTCTTCGGCAACGACTACCCGACCCCTGACGGCACCTGCCAGAGGGACTTCATCGACATCGTGGATCTCGCCAAGGCCCATGTCTTCGCGGTGCGCAGGATGCTTGACGGCAAGATGAAGAATGAATATGAGATCTTCAACATCGGCACCGGCAAGCCGCTTTCCGTCATGGAGCTCATCACGGCTTTCGAAAAGGCCAACGGCCTGAAACTCAACTACAAGTTCGCTCCGCGCAGGGCCGGGGACGTGACGGCCATCTGGGCTGACCCGACGCTGGCCAACAACGAGCTTGGCTGGAAGGCTGAACGCTCCATCGAGGACACCCTGGCTTCGGCCTGGGCCTGGGAGAAGCATCTGGCCGGGAAATAATCCCGCGGAGGCTTCCCGCCGTCAACGACAAATGGCGGACTAAAAAGTCCCTGAGATTGGAGCGAAGCGACTCAAGGGGTCTGGGGAATACG
>CAVHWO010000048.1:0-7909 GCA_963639865.1 bacterium
GTATAATGAAAGACAGCCAGATGCAATCGAAAAAGCTACGGAAAAAATCTTTAGTATGGCTCAGCAAATGAAAGAAGCCGCAAACCTCATTGATAAGGAAATGATCCGGAACTGGGTGAAGGATCTGGTCTATACCAAGACTTATTGCGGATTGAAATTTCAGGAAGCTATTATTTCATTTCTGGCAAAACAGCAGGGAATTAGCTATAGGCTTGCTAATCCAGAAGAAGAGTCACTTGGAATAGATGGTTTTGTGGGAGAGCAGGCCGTAAGCATAAAGCCCCACACTTACGACTCCAAGGAACTAATTCTTCCGGAACACATTGAGGTTCCAATTATTACCTATGAGAAGAAAAAAGGCTACATCACAATATATTATCCGGATACTTTATTTGATGGCAAAGAAGGTACACTACTATAGTAAAAAGTATAGCGCGCTGTTTTAAATAATCCCTCCCTCTTCGGAATGAGATTAATAATGGATACATCCTCATATTCAACCTCGAAGAGTAGATTATCTTGCTCACTTTGACGAATGTCAGTCAGGTAGTGGAATTCTATATCTTCTTCCTGTGATGTCATCACGTCCACGCTTAATGGCTTATTGAAATGCTTGAATGGTCCTTTAGTCGCAAGTCGTTCATTAACAAATGATACATGCTTATCATATCGACTTTTAATTAGGTTATTGTAATCAGAGACTGATAAACAGTTTAGGTTGCTTTCAATTGTTCGCTGGAGTTTTGGATCAATCTCAAAGCCGATACTATTCCTTCCCAATGCAATCGCAGCTTGAGTTGTCGTACCCATACCGTAAAACGGATCAAGAACAGTATCTCCGTATTGGGAATACATATTTATTAGTCTGTAAGGAATCTCAAACGGGAAAGCCGCGCTACGTTCTCTGCTTTCAGAGTTTGTTATTGTTTGCTTAACGCCTTTCAACTCCCAAATATCTGAGCACCAAGTATTTCTTTCTTCCCAAAAGAAAGCACTCGCTTTGCGAGACGACTTATCCGTGTCTTTCTTGTATTCTCTCTTTCCGCCCTTTCTGAAGACCAAAATATATTCGTGTTCAAGAGTTACATATGCACCACAGGGAAGCATTCCACTTCCCATGAATTTATTAGGAGCGTTTGTTTGTTTGCGCCAAATAATATTAGGCAAATTATTAAAACCCAATGCAATACAGGAGCTAACTATTCTGGAATGGTTATTATATAAGCTAAATTCACCATTTACTGTCCTCGTGGCATCACCTATGTTAATGCACAAAAAACCGCCAGGCATCAAAACTCTATAACATTCTCGCCATACCTTATCTAATTCCTTATGCATTTCTTCAAAAGCGAGCCGTGATTTTCCCTCGTTTAAAGCCTTAGCGATACTCTTATTTTGAAGAGACATAATTTCATCCCACATCAATATCATCGGATATGGTGGGGATGTTATTATCTCATTAATAGAGTTGTCTGCCAAAGCAGACATATTTTGGGCTGGCTTAAAGAATATCTTATGCGTTGTTTTCATCTCAAATATTTAATACGCAAAGTTAGCAAAATTAGCCGTGATTATGTAAAGTGGAAAAAACGCCGCGCGTGACCCCTGCGTCCGTTTTTTCCATAAAGTGACATAAGGATTGATATACCATATGTTTTCTTTAAAGTAAATATCCTTTTTTTATATTAGTCGCAGCAACAAATATAAAAAATATGTAGAGAATCTCGCCAATATTCAACATATATTGTATATTTGTAGTCAAGAAACTTATTGGTCATATGAGATAACAAAGGAGATAAATTATGAATGATGAAACTTATGAAATTGTATGTTGGCCGGAGATACAGTCATTGCTGGGAATTGATGGATTCAAGGATAATGCTTATCTAATCAACGATGACAAGGGCATGAACGATTTTGGTAATAGTGCATATTTTGTTAATAGTGGCTGGCTAAAGAGCCACAAATAGTACACAAATAGTACACAAATAGTACACAAATAGTACACAAATATTTAAAATTTGTATAGTCCTATCTGTTTTTTTGTCTATCTTTGCATTAGGCAAGTAATATGTTAAAACAAGATAGGACAATCATTCACGTTGAGGTAAAGGAAACTCACGAACATTTTTACTTTGGCTCTGCTGCTGCTATGTACGAAGATTCTCGTGTAAAGAACCTTCTTGGTATAGCATATCAAACATTCCGCACAAAGAAAGTCGCATCAGACAATCCTTTTGAAAATGAATACGTTATAGTGAGGAAGGGTGAGTTGAATACCATACTCCACGGTAAAGAAGTAGATGAGGTTCTTTAGACCTCACGGCAACATCACAGTTTTTCCTTCGCTATCTCCACCGCCTTATACACTCTCGAATAGGAGCCGCCGGCATTCTCATAAGCCTTTGCGCGGGCTATGGCTTTATCCATCTTGCCATCGGAAATCATATCAGCCACCCACTTGGCATTCTTAAGGAAGGTTTCCTTCTTCTCGTAAGAAACTATGTGCGAACGGAGTGCGATTTCGGCTGCGTGTGAATTTGCGAAGTGTCTGTTGCTATCCTCGTAATGTGTCAGAAACCAATACTCAATCGATGGAAGGCTGTCGCAGAGAACGACGTTTTTCCTATTGGCATACTTCTTCTTAAGAGATTCTACCTTCTTCGCCTCAGCCTCGCTATACTCGGTAGTGTCCGTATCAAACACGCACACGGCAATAGCACCTTCGCTGATGACCTGAGCAATCTTCTTGTCCAACTCGTGAATGTCCTCCGTACCGAAAAATCTCGGACGAATACGAATCCTTAGATTGAGAAGGTTATGCAGATGCGTAAAATACCATTGCTCGGTAATCCCGGCACCGATTATCACCGGAATTGGGCTTTGGGACTTCTTGGTGTTTATCCGTCTTGCCATAGTCCACTATCCTTTGATGTTTGGCAATGCGCCGAACTGGCCGTTCCTGTAAGCCTTCTGAAGAGAGGAAATCCGCTTCAAACCCTTGAACTCCACGAGGGAGTACAGCTTGGTTGAACCTGCTTCGTCCTTTTCCGTGAACCACACGGAGTCGCTTCTCAGAAGGTCATTGACCGTATTGAGCAGCTGGTCGTATTGCGTCGTTATCAGTAGCTGAGACCTGTTGCCCTTCTCGGCAAGGAACTTCTGGAGAATGAACTCCACCAGTTCCGGATGCAACGATGCCTCTATCTCGTCAATATGAATCATAGACTGGGTCTTAAGAGCCTGATATATCGCGGCTTCGATGCCGAAAGTTCTTGTAGTGCCGTCCGATTGCAGGTTGTTCGGCAGAGTATATTTCTCTGTGCCTCTTTCATTCTGGACCGTATGTTCAAAAGTAGTCTCCAGAGAATCAAACGAAGGATTTTGCTTAAGATTCTCTTTTTCAATAGCAGGAATGTCTGTCCTTCCCATAATCATTTCGAGCTGCTGCGGGCTGAACGCCTTTTTGACAATATCCGTCCGCACTCCGGTAATATTGAAATCCGCCTTGTGCACAAAGTCAAGAAGATAGGATTTCATATCCTGATCCTTCAGCATCCGCTCGCCTGCATAGTCGAACATATAGGTTTGAGGATTGATTCCCGGCATAATATGCAGCCTCATCCAGTCCTTAGCTGCATCAATCTCCGGCATCAGGACATTGACCTGATTCCTTGCGGCAAACAAAGACATATTGGACAGACACCTCAGGGAAATCTCCTCCTGAGCGGCCTTGCTGATTTTTACGGCAGCCCCGTTGAATGATATTACAGACTGACCATCCTTCAGATCCCTTGAAAACAGCAGCGTCGGCTGAGAACTCTTATAGAAGAAGAGTCTCTCCTCGTACACCTTATGGCTGTCAAGTTCAAGAATGTACCAATACTTCGTCTCGCCCACGTAGAACCTGACCTCAAACCTTGACGGCTCTCCCGGAGTGTTCTGGTCAAGCCTAAAAGGGATAACCCTCGTGGAAGCCTCCTGATCCTTTGTTGAAGTGAACCAAAACCGTGACAGGAAATCAAACACCCTCAGAAGATTTGTTTTTCCGGACGCATTCGCGCCATATACCAGGGCGAACCGCAACAGCCTCACACCTTTCGCGACCTCAACAACCTGATAATCCTCAAAAGTCTTATCCCGGGTAGCTTCGAAACTGAATGTTACCTCATCCTTGAAGGATATAAAATTGCGTATTTTAACTTCCTGTATCATGTTGCGTTTTGTTTTGGGACTGCAAAGGTAGTAATATTTTTTTAAATAACGAATTTATTTTTAGATTTTGCAATTTTTCTGCAAAAATTGACAGTGTGTCAGTTGTAACTCTATTATTGATTTCTAAAAACGGGCAAAACTCTGACACTTTGTCATTTTAAAGTCATTGGCAAACAGTTTGAATTTGATTATCGTCATAACGAGAGCTTGAGATAGCTCTTTCAAGAATCCCCGCAAAAGGACGGGTTTTATTGTATGGCGAAAAAAGTAACATCAAAGGCAGTTGCATCTAAAGCCTCAAAAGCTCTTCAGGATGGCAGATCAAGCGCCCGCACAAAAAGTATTGCCGGTAGCGCACTCTCTCAGAGAGAAAAGCCTTCAAAAAAAGGAAGCAAATAAAATAAATCATCCAAGTCCCGAGTTGGCTAATCGGGACTTGGAGATTATAACCATCGGGGACTTATGAGTAAGACAAGAATACCGGCAAGTACCAAACGAGACCTATGGTTTGCTGCCCATGGGAGATGCGAATTCCGGGGATGTAACAAGCGGCTTAATATCAGTGGAGCATCTATGGATCAATGCAATATCTCAAATTATGCACATATTATCGCAGACTCGGAGGATGGCCCGAGAGGATGCAAAAAGTCTCAAGAATTGGCGAAATCCTCGGATAATCTTATACTGCTCTGCCCAGAATGTCATAAATTGGTTGATAATGAGGGTGCTAAAAAATACACAGTCGAAATTCTAAAGGAGATGAAGAGGGAACATGAAGATCGAATCGAGCGTGTTACCGCGATTCAGCCCGCAATGAAAACACTCGTTGTAACTTATAGACCCAAAATCCACCTTGACCAACCTTTCTTCAGTAAAGACGTTCTCAATAATTGTATATTCCCGGAAAGATATCCGGCGACATTTGAGCCAATAGAGATTCAAATGAAGAACTCCTCATTGAATGATAGTGATCCGGAATTCTGGTCAACAGAAAGTCTTCAAATGCAAAGAGTTTGCAACGACCGAATCCTTCCATATTTGGACAACGCCGAGATTTCCCATATATCTTTGTTTGCAATGGGGCCTCAGCCTCTATTGGTCAAATTAGGAACCATCCTTAATGACAAATATAATATAAGGGTCTACCAAAAACACCGTATTCCAGACACCTGGCGTTGGCTTGAAAATAATACAAAGAACGACATTTTTCTTATTAAGCCCGAAAAACAGTACAAAGACCCCGTATTGGTCATTGCATTAAGTGCAGGTGCTATCAAAGAACGGATTATAGGGTATCTTGGAGATTCTCATAGCATCTGGACTATCACTTGTACCACACCGGACAATGACATGATGAAAACGCGCTATCAGTTTGAACAGTTTAATCGAATCGCTCGTCAAACATTGGATGAGATAAAAACAGCTCATAAAGACGCGGAGACTCTGAAAATATTCTTGGCGGCTCCAGCCTCCTGTGCAGTGGAACTTGGCAGAATCAGAATGGCAAAAGCTGACTTAAAATGGGATATTTATGATTATCAGCAAGGTGTGCAATTTGATCTAAAAACAATTACAATAGAGTAACATGAGAGAACTTTCGATAGAACAGAAAGGTGAGTTCAAGGACATTCTTGAAACGTTAGGAGAATCCCTGGATATCACCAAGACACAGTTTGACAATCTTACAAGAAGCTACCGAGCGGTCGGAGAATTCCTGGAAAATGACCCGACATTTATCGCGTATAACCCCCTTGTGACACCACAAGGTTCTCTAAGATTAGGCACCATTATTAAGCCTGTTAGTCCAAGCGATGATCTTGATGTGGATTTGGTATATCGTCTTTCGGACAAATATTATAGCTGGACTCAGAAGAATATAAAAGAGAAAGTTGGATTCAGACTTAAGGACAGTGATCGTTACTCACCAATGCTGCAGAATGATGAGGGAAGACGTTGCTGGACCCTGCTTTACCGAGACAATTCAGATAACCCCTTAGAAAAATACCATATGGATATTCTGCCAGCCGTTGCAGACAGTAAATATAGCGAGAGACTGCTGCGTCTTTATTCCCAGAACTACTCTGATTTGACAATTGATCAGATTTCCATTCGCATAACAGACACTCAATCCAATAATTACGAAACATCTATACAAGCAAATGAATGGCTCAAAAGTAACCCTGACGGTTACGCTCTATGGTTTGCTAATCGGTGTAAATCTGGCGTTAGCCTAAAAATGCTATTGGAGCAAGTAGTGCCTTTTGACAATTACAACACAAACAAAACTGTTCTCCAGAGGATTGTTCAGATACTTAAGAGACACAGGGATATGATGTTTTATACCGACAATGAGGATAAGCCTATATCTATTATAATCACTACACTCGCCGCACGCGCATATAGTGGAGAAAGCAATCTTGTGGATGGACTGGCCAATGTTGTAGGGAATATGGAAAAAGGAATATCAAAAGGGATGAACGAGGAAGATTGGATTGGAAATCCCGTAAATCCGGAAGAGAATTTTGCAGACAAATGGCTCACTCATCCTAAACGACGCGAGAATTTCTACAAATGGCTAAATGCCGTAAAAAAGGATGTTGCAGACATATTCGAAGGCTCCAACCATACAGAAATCAATAGCAATATAGGAAGGATATTCGGGCAAGATGCCGCTAAAACAGCAGCTTCCCTCCTCGCTGAGCGTCGTAAATCAAGCATAACCGCTGGAGCTACTCTCCTAAGCTCAAGCGGAGTAGTTGGTGCTGTAGGGAAGAAGTTAAATGCAGCGAATACATTCTATGGTAAAAGCTAAGTCATTGACAGCAATTCAACAGCTTAACTTGCTGAAACATGACTTCCCAAAGTCTAAAGGATTTGTTAAGCAAGGGTATATGGTTTGGCGTCAAGAGCTCCAGCCGTCATCATTGTCCGATAGATATAAACTACGAATTGAATATAGGCAGGGGAAATTCCCTAAGTCATTTATCGACTTTCCTAAACCGCTTAAGTTAGCTCGAGGTGCCAATAAGTTGCCCCACACATATGACTACTACAATGGGAAACAGCAACTGTGTCTGTGTCTTCCTTGCGAATGGAATGCATCAATGAAAATATCAGAAACTATTGTCCACTGGGCGACGCAGTGGATGTACTACTATGAACTTTGGGCATCAACAGGGACGTGGTACGGAGGTGGTCACGGAAATTGGGACGTGTCTAAATAATAGGCATTATCGTATACTGACACGCCCTGACAACTCTTCGTCCATTCCGCTCCCGTTCCATTCCCTCAGAATTGCCCCGACTGGCAGAGAAGTATCAGCCGGCTTCCTCTCGTCAGCCCGCTGACACTCCCATTACGGAAGCCCAGCATCCGACAAACGCCCGGCAAGACATCCGTCCTCTCCGCATCCGCTGCGATGCCGGAAGACTTGCCCATCGGGCAGAGCGGAACCGGAAGATTGCCGCCCGGCGTTCCGCCACCGCTCCACACCGCACGTCAAACCTCTGGTCTCAATAAGTTCGCTCCGCTCACATCGTGTGCGGAAGTTAGTCCTTCAATTCATCATTTGCGGAACACCACCCTCTCCAACTCGCTCCGCTCGGACACCCGAAGCGGTCTGCTGCGGAGACTGAAGCCCGCAAGCGGCCGTCAGACTCCTTGCAGGGTCAAAAGTCTCCTCTATGTCGGCTT
>CAVHWO010000049.1:0-31338 GCA_963639865.1 bacterium
CCTTATTATTCCTGTCACTGCCCGAAAGGCACTTTCGCAAGCCCTGCCCACACCTACTCTGCGTCCCTCCAGCCCCGCCAACCCACACACGAATAAACAAAGGGACTAAAAAGTCCCTTAGATTGGAGTGAAGCGACTCAAGGAGTCTGTGGAATACGGTCCCCAGTGCACCCAGAGGGCTGTCACGAAATGACTGGGGGGAGACTGTCTCAAAAATGAGATTTTCCCCTGCGAGAATCAACAATTCAAGATTGTCCGTGTGGGGGTATGGACTTTTTGGCTAACGCTGAGACTTTTGAGACAGTCTGGTGGTTGAAAAAACACGAGGGTGACTTTATGGTCACCCTCCGCCGCTTCGATTGCGGTTTTGTTTCTTTACCGTTCGATGGTGGCCTCGCGGTCCGGGCCGAGAGAGATTATGCTGATCGGCACGCCGAGGTAGTCCTCCATGAACTTGATGTAGTTCCGGAACTCCTGAGGGAGAGCACTTTCGGTGCGGATCCCCGTGAGGTCTTTCCTCCAGCCCGGGAACTCGGTGTAAACCGGCTCGATCCGCGCGGCGATGTCGAACGGAACCTGGTCGGTCTCCCTGCCGTCCACCTTGTAGGACGTGCAGACCTTGATCGTCTCGAAATCGTCCAGGCAGTCGGACTTCATCATGATGAGGTCGGTCACGCCGTCGATCATCACAGTGTACCTCAAAGCCACGAGATCCAGCCAGCCGCAACGGCGCGGACGCCCCGTGACGGCCCCGAACTCATTGCCGATCCTGCGGAGCCTCTCGCCGGTCTCGTCGAAGAGTTCCGTCGGGAACGGACCGCTGCCCACACGCGTGCAGTAGGCCTTGAAGATCCCATAGACCTTCCCGACCTTTGCCGGAGCGACCCCCAGCCCGGTGCAGACCCCTCCGACCGTCGTGGAGGACGAAGTGACGAACGGGTAGGAACCGTAGTCTATGTCGAGCATCGAACCCTGCGCGCCTTCGGCAAGCATCGGCTTGTCTGCCAGCCAGCTGTTGACGAAATACTCACAGTCGATGAGCCGGAATCCCTTGAGGAACTCGATGGAGCTCATCCACTCGGCCTCGTCCCTGTCGGGATCGCACTCGTAGTGCAGGTCGGAGAGCAACCGGACATGCCTGGCTTTGAGAGAGGCGAACCTTTCCCCGAAATCTGGAGAGAGGATGTCGCCGACCCTCAGGCCGTGCCTGCTGATCTTGTCGGTGTAGGTGGGGCCGATGCCCTTGAGCGTCGAGCCGATCTTGCCCTTCCCGGCGGCAGCCTCGTAGGCCGCATCCAGAAGACGGTGGGTAGGGAGGATCAGGTTGGCCTTCTTGGAGATGAACAGCTTCTCTTTCGGATTGATGCCCATCTTCTCCACATTCGCGCACTCCTGGCGAAGCGTGACCGGATCCAGGACGACACCGCTTCCGATGATGTTGGTGGAGCCTTCCCGGAATATTCCCGAAGGAATGCTGCGGACGACGAAGCTCTTGCCGTCGAAATGGAGGGAATGTCCGGCGTTCGGGCCACCCTGGAATCTCGCCACGGCCGGATATCGGCCCGCAAGCACATCCACAATCTTACCTTTCCCTTCGTCTCCCCACTGGAGGCCAAGGACCACGTCAAGTCTTGAACTCATCTCAAAAAATGTTCGTTTATTCAGAAGCTGTTAAAAATAATTCCTCTTTTTTCTTATGCGGTTATGCGGCATTCCGGCCGGTGCAGCCCGAAACCTCAAGGAACCTTAGAACGGGAGGTCATCCTGCGGCATGTCCGCCGCCGAGACATCGATCGGGCTTGCCGGAGTCTGCTGCTGAACCGGCTGCGGAGCCTGCCGAGGGGCAGACTGCTGTGCCGGCTGTCCGTACCCGGACCCCTGCGGCTGGTACCCGCCCTGGCTCTGGTAGCCGTCCTGCCCTCCAGGATTGTCCGATTTCCTGCCCAGGAGCTGCAGGTTGTCAACGGCGATCTCCGTGGTGTACCTCTTGTTGCCGGTCTGGTCAGTCCACGAACGGGTCCTCAGCTTGCCTTCGATGTACAGCTGGGTGCCCTTGCGGATGTACTTCTCCGCCACATCAGCCGAATTTCTCCACGCCACGATGTTGTGCCATTCCGTGTTCTCCCGGAGTTCTCCGTTGCGGTCACGATAGCGTTCGGTTGTCGCAAGGGTGAACGTCGCCACCTTTGTGCTTCCTGAATTAGGGTTGTTGTTTCCGTCAAGGTAACGTACCTCAGGGTCTTTTCCAACGTTGCCGATCAGCATTACTTTGTTCAGTGACATGATCTTGATGTGTTTAGTTATGTTAAGTGAAACGTCCGGTCCGGTTTCCGGCCCCAAGACATCGCAAGTTAGTCAAAATATTCCGTATTCCGTCAACGTTCCCGAGACTATTCCGCACAAAAAAATGCGCCGGCCGGACGTCATTATGGGTGAATATGTTTGCGGAATGCCGGCCGGTTTGCTAACTTCGCATCAGCTAAAAAATCATGAATATGGCGAAGTATGGTCTTATCGGCGATCCCATCAAGGGATCCGGCAGTCCGGCGCTGTTCGGGGCTGCGTACGGGGGAGTGAAGAACGGGGAATATTCATACGACCTGATCGAGGGAGGCGACTTCGAGGCCTCTTTCGGGAGGTTCATGAATGAATATGCCGCCGTCAACGTCACCGCTCCGTTCAAGGAACTGGCATATTCAAAGGTTCTGGAGATGGCCCGCAGGGGCGACGGAGCGGTCTCTGGGCCGGCCTCCCGCATCGGGGCCGCCAACCTTCTGGTGAAGAGCAGCAATGGCGTCGAGGCGCACAATTCGGATTTCACCGGGATCGTGACGGCTGTCGTGGAGGCCTATTTCCCGGGCATCGTAGAGGAGTTCATCGGGAATTTCTCTGACAAGTTCTTCGTGAAGATGCACCAGTTCTTCCTGATGACGCTGAGCCGCACCTTCTCCCGTCAGCCTCAGGCACTTGTGGTCGGCTGTGGGGGAGCGGGGAAAGCCGCCGCGGTGGCCGCCGCCGAGCTGGGGTTTGCCACCATCCTGATGAACCGGACCCCCGAGAAGGCTCGGGCGATAGCCGACGCCATGCCTGAATACGGTTTCCTGCCGGATCCGATCTCGGATTTCAGTGAGGCGGTCAAGGAGTGCGACCTTGTGATCTACACTCTGCCGATGGCTCTGCCGGAGATCGCCGGGTTCTCCGCCGATGATTTCGCCGGAGAGGATTCCGGCCAGCGGAAGGTTGTCCTTGAGGCGAACTACAAGTCCCCGTCCTTCGACGACGAGGCCCGCATGAAGCTCGCCTCCGCCGACTGCACCTACATCTCCGGCCGCCGTTGGCTCCTCTATCAGGCCCTTACCGGCTACCCCGTCATGACCGGTCTCCAGCCCGACCTCAAAGCCATGAGTGAAGTCCTGTTTTAAACAGCTTCTTAGGGATGTCGCGCGCATGGCGGACTTTTTAAGTTGACTCCGCTTCCACCGGGTCTGTTGATGCGGGTGTAAACGGCAATCGTTTGATGTACAGCAACATGTAAAAACACACCCTCCCGGATCATCCCGGTACCTTTCTGTAACGTCTTGCTAATCAATAAGTACCGTTTCACCCTTTGAGAAAGGGCTATCCTCCGAAAGATGGCAAAAGAGACGAGAAAAGTAATTGAATATTTGGAATCGTAAGGATTATTCCTCAAATTTGCGAGAGGATGGCGACACCCTGTGCCGGAACCGCCAGCAGGCCTCTGACGGGGACTCAAGTTCCGGATCAGCGCCTGCAGGAAATGTCCCGTCTGAAACTATGTCAAACTGAAACCGACCGCCACGATTCCGGCAAAGCAAAATGTGGCAGGGGTTGCTTTAAGTTATTTTTTAGGAATCACTAAAGAGGGGGAGATTATGAAGAGTCGAAGATTTCTTTCCGGTTCACCGAATCACGTCTATCAACGCTCGCTGACCGGTTCTGTGATGTTCTACAGCCTTGAAGACTGCCTTGTCTATTTCACCGTGTTCTGCACCTGTGCCAAAAGATACGGCGTGACCGTGCTTGGCCTGTGCCTGATGTACGATCATATTCATCAGTTGGTGGAGACTCCGGACCTGCCCTCCTTGAGCGGGTTCGAGAGGTTGGTCAATCTGAAGTTCTCTAGGGAGTATTATGGTGACCTCAGGCAGGGATCCGGAGAGCTTATGCGAAAGACAGTCGCGCTTCCGTGGAAGGAGGCTCCTTTTCATTTCGGGAGCGGGGGCCGCGAAGATTCCCCGCGCGTCACCGCGATCCCCGGCACCGGCCATCTGCTCAGATCCCCTTACGGAAGCGCACCCAAAGTCGGAGGCAAGGCCGTCAGGACCTGCATAGCGTACATCAACAACAATCCGGTCGAACGTCACATTCACACCGAGGCCATCAAATGGAGATGGAACTTCCTTGCCTACGCCTTCTCGGACCACCCATTTTCCGGGAAACTTGTCCGTCGCACCGCCTCCAACCACCTTCGCCGGCACCTGAAAGAAGTTGAAGGCAGCCACTCCCGGGGTACCCATCTGAGGTATTCCCAACTTCACCGGATGTTCTCCGACCTGTCCGCGGACGAACGGAGCCAACTTGTTGATTTCATGATAGTCACCTACAACGTCATTGACCATCCCCGCCTCGCCTCCCTCTACGGCAGTCCGGAGAAGATGCTGCTCGCCATCAATTCCAACACCGGCAGCGAATATGACATCCGGGAGGAGCGGCACCGCAATCCGGACACCTCCTACGGCCAGATGATGAACTACATCGTCAGAAATGAATATGTCCGCAGAGCCAAGGACGTTCTCCTTCTGCCTTCCGGAACCAAGGAGATCCTGAAGACCCTCCTCGTGCGCGACACTCTTGCGGATGAGTGGCAGGCCAGAAAGTTTCTCGGCCTCCCTCTCCCAGAGCGTAAACCATAATGTTCAATGAATCAGCTGTTTCCGGATTCTTACCCTTCCAAACGCCCTGGCACTGATTCGCAAGTCTCTGAGTGTCAATCAGTGGCGCTTCAGCATTTTACAGATCGGTGCCAGGGCGTTTGGGAGGGTGACGTTTTTCGAACATGCTCATTGCCAGTCTGTTGCCCTCCACGCCCTTTTGGTCTGAATTTATTTTTTTCATCAGCCTCTGTGCCACCGGCACATTCCTTCTTCACAAACAAATTTTTCGCAAAAATCCTTCACAAAACCTTACCAATTTATTTTTTCATCATCACTAAACTCCTCTCAAAATAGAAAAATCTGTCTCAAAAATACATCTCAAAATAACTGAACAAAAATCTATGCCTGAATACATACTTTTGCACCTGATCCCAAAAAATTCAAACAGCTTCTGAAAGCAAAGGCAATGCAAAACAAAAACCGAAGCGAGGTTCTCACCCGGCTTCGGTATCTTATTCAATACTTATGAAATAACTATTGAGTCAGTTTTTGGTTTATGAGTAAAAATATTTATGTCGATTGGGGATAATGCCATTTCCGTGCCAAACTCATCGGTCTCTGGACAAATCCGATCCTGAACCATAGTCCCGCTTATCCATAGAGCAAACATCGGATCAGGAATATCATTGTTTTACCGGTGCGGATACACAGTTTATAATGCGTGGTTATAATTTTGCGGAAAAAAATTGCGGGACGGCGTGCAAGGTTTCCGATGGGTGTGGTTTAGTAATGCGTCGGGCCGGGAACGGTCCCCGTACTTAGAAGCTGTTTAAAAATGATTCCCGAATTTGATCATGCGGAATTTTTGAGACAGTTTCGGCTTTGGAAGAGGAAGCGTGGCCGTAGCTACGTGACCGATGAGGAAGATGAGAATGGCCGGAAAGGCCGCATAAGAAAAAAGAGAAATTATTTTTAGACAGTTTCTTAAACTAACTATTATTAACAATTAAAAATTTAAACTAATGAAAAGTTTTTTCAGTTCGGTTGTGATGGCGGCTCTCTGCCTCGGTTCGTTCGCGTTTGTCTCTTGCGACAAGGATGATGACAACAAGACCAAAAACCAACTCTCTTTCAGCGCCACTAAGACCGAAGTTCAGGTCGGCGCCACCGCGACCGTCACGGTGAAGAATGGCACGCAGACTTACACCGTGAAATCCAGTGATGAGAAGATAGCCACAGTCAATGTTGACAAGGCTACCGTCACCGTGACGGGAGTCGCCGCCGGAACAGCCACGATCACTGTTACCGACAAAAACAGTCTGACCGGAACATTCACCGTTGAGGTGAAGGCCTCCTCCGCTCTTGAGTTCGACAAGACTTCGGCGACTGTCGCTGTCGGGAAGGAAGAAACCGTCACGGTGAAGACAGGCACCCAGCCTTACACCGTGAAAGTGGCCGATGAGACCGTCGCCACTGCGACAGTGGCCGATGCCGCCATCACCGTGAAGGGTGTCAAGGCCGGTTCCACCAAGATAACCGTCACCGACAAGGACAGCAAGACCGGTGAGATCACAGTGAAAGTGGAATAATCACAGAATCTTTTTCATTTATTATTGGGAGGGGATTCCGCAGACCGCGGGTCCCTTCTTTTTTGAGCCAGGGGGACCGGGTTTTGGACCTGGTCCGTTTTATTATTTACAAAGATTTCATCCTACTAAATTATACCTAAATGGGATCCCCGCCGTTTTCCGCATAAAAAACGCACGGACACCGCAAAAAAACGTGCGTAGTCCGTGCGTGATTCATTAAGCTGCTTGAAAGATCAAGCAATAATGCGGAGAGAGCGAGATTCGAACTCGCGAGCCCCTTTGGGAGGCCACACGCTTTCCAGGCGTGCCTCTTCAGCCACTCGAGCATCTCTCCAAAGACCTTCGTTGCCGAAAGGACTGCAAAGATAGTAAAAACATTTGAATATTCAAATGTTTGGAACCCGTGTTCTGTAAGGTGTTGTGAACGTGCGAGTTCTGAAATGCTGCCCTCCCGGATTTCCCGGCACGGATCTGTAACTTCTTAAAAATGAGACAGTGACGCACCACTCAAAACCGCTTACAGCGTACCGCGTTTGAGTTTCTCGACGTAGGCGTCGATGCGGCGGAGTTCGCGGGGTATTGCGATGCTCTGGGGGCAATGCTCGACGCACTGGCGGCAACCGATGCAGTGGCTGGCCTGGCGGATGGTCGGGATGGAGCGGTCGTAGCTCACGAGGTAGGTGCGGCGCAGTCTGCGGTAGTTCTCCTGCTCGGCGCTCTGGGCGATCTCACCCTCATTGACACATGTGTTGTAGTGCTTGAATATTCCCGGAATGTCCACTCCGTAAGGGCAAGGCATGCAGTACTTGCAGTCGTTGCAGTTGATGGTCGGGAAACTGGCCATGATGCCGGCGATCTCGGTGCCGAGGAACTCCTTCTCCTCGTCGGTGAGGTACTTGAAATCCTTGAAGGTGCGCAGGTTGTCCTCCAGATGCTCCTGATAGACCATTCCGCTGAGAACAGTAAGGATCCGAGGGTAGGAACCCACGAACCTGAACGCCCAGGAAGCCAGCGAGGCCTTCGGGTCCCGCTCCTTGAGCCTGTTCACGACGCTTCCGGCAGGGTTCGCCAGACGGCCTCCCTGCAAAGGCTCCATGATCACGATAGGGATCTCTCTCCTGTCCAGCTCATCGTACAGGTACTCGGCGTTGACATTGCGCTCCCCGTCGGCATGTTTCCAGTCGAAGTAGTTCATCTGGATCTGAACGAAGTCCCAGTGGTACTTGTCGTGCAGCTTCAGAAGCTCGTCGAACTGCTCCTGATTGCCGTGGAAGGAAAGCCCGAGCTGGCGGATCTTCCCTTTCTCCCGGTCCGCCTGAAGCAGGTCCATCATCCCGTTGTTCACGAACCTGTCGTCGAAAGCCTCAAGGCCTCCGCGGCCGAGGGAATGGAGCAGGTAGTAGTCCAGATAGTCCGTCTGAAGGTACCTGAACGAATCGTTGTACAGTTTCAGGGATGCGGCCCGGGAATGGTCGCTGAAGTTGGACAGTTTGGTGGCGATGTAGTACGAGTCCCTCGGATGACGGCTCAGGGCGTTGCCCACCGCCTCCTCGGAAAGTCCCCGGAGATAGACAGGGGAGGTGTCGTAGTAGTTCACGCCGTGAGCCAGGGCGTAGTCAATCAGTTTGTCGGCGTTCTCCTGATCCACGATGTCCTGACCGTCCCCGTCCTTCTTCATCGTGAAACGCATGCAGCCGTAGCCGAGCAGGGAGACCTTGTCGCCGTTGCCGGGGTTCTCACGCATCTCCATCGCGCCGTTCTCCAGGACATCCCCATCGTTGGCGTCGCCTTCAAGGATGGCCTTGGCTGTCTTCTTCGGGGCGCACGCTCCGGCAAGAGCCACGGCTCCCACGGCCGCTGTCCCTGCACCGGCCCTTTTGAGAAATTCTCTTCTGTTGATGTTCTCTTTCATAATGTCAAGCATTGTGATGGACGCTGTATCCGTTGACGGTGATGGCGCTGACCGGGCTGGACGGGCAGAGGTTCTCGCAGGCTCCGCAGCCGATGCACTTCTCCTCATTGACGGACGGGATTCTTGGACTTTTCTCGTCCTGAGGATTCTTCCTCACCATGCTGATCGCCCCGACAGGGCAGTGGCGGGCGCAGTTGCCGCAGCTCACTCCGTCGCGGTTTACTACGCAGAGATCGTAGTCCACGCCGGCGGTGCCGACCTTCCATTCGGTCTTCTCCTCAGGAGTGATCTTCAGGATTGCTCCCGCAGGGCAGACCTCGGAGCATTTCACGCATTCCGGCCGGCAGTAGCCTTTCTCGAAAGACATCTCCGGCTGCATCAGGCGCTCAAGCCTTGAGGACGGTCTGAGAACGTTGTTCGGGCAGACGGTCACGCAGAGCTGGCAGGCCGTGCAGTGCCGGTAGAACCTCTCCACGCTCTCGGAGCCGAACGGTGTGACCGGAATCTTTCTGGCCGGGGCCTTCTTCGGGATGATCTCGGCGAATCCGCCGTCACGTTTCTTGTCCTTGACCTCCTCTTCGGCGCTCATCGGCAGAGAGGACAGCAGGGAACCTCCGATGATGGCGGCCCCGCCTATCAGGAAGGCTCTTCTGCCGTTGTCAGCCGTTTCGGCCGATCCGGCATCCGGAGTTCCGGACTCGGCGGTCGGAGCACCTTGCCGGACCATGCGCCCGGTAGTCCCGACAGGCTCAGCGGCCGGTTTACCAAATGCGAACCTGTACTTGAGCGCCCCCAGCCGGCACGAGTCGATGCAGTCGAAGCAGTCCACGCACCGGCTGTAGTCAATCCTATGATTGTCAACATCTATGCACGCCGCCTTGCACTTCCTCTCGCAGGCGTGGCAGCTCCTGCACTTTGACTTGTCGATCACCGGGCGGAACATCGCGAAACGCGAGAAGAAACTCAGCGTGGTCCCCACCGGGCAGATCGTGTTGCACCAGGTCCTGCCGTTTCTCCAGGCGAGAACCACCACGACAACGAACGTCACCGCCGCCACGATCAGGGTAGGCAGACTCTTCAGCCAGACATCCCTCGTCACGAACGCGTAGCTCTCCCGCCTCTCGGCGATCCAGGCGAGCAGGTTGTTGCCCCACTGCCAGAGAGGTGCGAGCAGACTCTGCACCATCCGTCCGTAGGCGCTGTAAGGAGCCAGAAGTGCCGCGAGGGCATTGAGTCCCGCGACCAGCGTCACCACAAACAGCACCAGCACCCCGTAGCGCAGCCATTTGATTTCCTTTGAATATGCGAACCTCGCTTTCCGGCCTTTCCTCCGCGCGCTAAGGTTGGAGACGCAGTCCTGGAACACTCCCAACGGGCAGATCACCGAGCAGTAGATCCTCCCCAGCAGAAGTGTCAGCGCCAGAAGAACGGCGATTACAACGGCGTTAAGCGCCAGTACGGCGGGCAGGAACTGGATCTTCGCCAGCCACCCGAACCAAAGGCGGACCGTCCCGGTGAAGTCCAGAAACAGCAGCGTGACCGCGGCAAAGCAGACCGCCGCCAAAGTGATTCGAATTTTTCGGAGCATAGTTGTTCTTAAGCCAAAATGACCCATAAAAATAATGAAAAATTTTGAAATGATTGCGAATGATGGTGAAGGAATATGTCCGCTTGGTTCTACAGGCTCTCCAACCGGTGGGTTAGTCCAGGATCACGAGGGCGAGGGACTTGTGGGAGAAGGTGAGGCGGATCAGGTCGGAGGAGGCCCGGTTGAGGGTGGCTTGCCACCAGTTGTCGAAGACGACACCCCCGGTCTGCCAGACAAGGCCTTCTGACTTGATGATCAAGGAGTTGTCGGGACTGAAAAGGGACACGGGGCGACCCTGGCCGACAAACAGCTCGCAGGAATCGGTGAGGGCGAAGGCGGTCGAATGGTCGGACACGGCATCGACGTGGATTCCGCCCTCCCCGGGGTCACCGCTTGCGCCGTAGAGCCGGGCATATTCCATCAGCTGTCCCAGATTGCCGATGGTGTGGGCCTCCCGCTTGCCGGTGGCGGCGAGGATGTGCACCGTACGGACCTCCGGGTGGTGGGTCAGCAGGTAGCGGAACGCCTTCGTCTGGTCGTTGGTCTCCTGCTCTTCCTCCCTGACGGCGATGCGGGAATATTCCTTGATCCGTCTCCCGGAAAGGGAGTCCATGTCGCCGATGACAGCATCCGGCTCCCGGCGCTCCTTGAATATTCTGTCCCGGTTCCGCAGAAACGCCTCAAGCGCCCCGTCGCAGCAGATGATGACATCCGCCCGGCGGAGGAGTTCGCGGGGATATTCCTTCCTTGGGAAATCACCGTTGCAGAGGATGACGGCCTCTTTCATCACGCCTTTGTCTTGGCTATCTCGGCCTTGGATGTGCCGGCGGTCACGGTGTAGAGTTCCGGCTCTCGGAATCCGGCGAGGAAGGCCTTGATGTCCATCCGTTTCTTGCCGGCCATCTGCACGTCTTTCAGGGAGACGGCTCCGTCGGCGGTGGTGATGTAGAGGTACGTCTTGCCGTCGGTGAGGATTCTGCCCGGAGTGGTCGTGCCTTGTACTGTCGCCTCGACCTTCCGGGCCGAGAAGATCTTAAGCTGCACCGGATCCGCGCCGTCCCTGACCAGTTCGGTGAACGCCGTCGGGTACGGACTCAGACCGCGGATGAGGTTGCAGATCTGTTTCGTGGAGTCGTTCCAGTCGATGTGGCACAATTCCCTTGACAGTTTCGGAGCGGGCTTCAGCACCTCCGATCCTTGGATGAAACTCCTCTGCACACGGGTGTCCACATTGCGCTCGATGATGCCCTGGGTGGTCTGTACGACCAGTTCGGCTCCGACCTCCATCAGCTTGTCATGCACGTCCCCGGCCGAGTCCGTGTCGGAGATGTTTATTCCCTGGCGCAGGATGATCCCGCCCGTGTCGATGTCCTTGTCGATCATGAACGTCGTGGCCCCCGTCCTGGTCTCCCCGTTGATCACGGCCCAGTTGATCGGAGCCGCTCCGCGGTACTGCGGCAGAAGCGCGGCGTGCAGGTTGAACGTGCCGAGTTTCGGCATTCCCCAGACCTCCTCCGGCAACATCCTGAACGCCACCACGATGAAAAGGTCGGCCCTGAAGGCCTTGAGCTGCTTCAGGAAATCCGGATCCTTCAGCTTCACCGGCTGAAGCACAGGAATCCCATGCTCCGCGGCGAACTTCTTGACCGCGCTCTCGTTGACCTTCTGTCCCCGGCCGCTCGGCTTGTCCGCCACCGTGACCACGCCCACGACGTTGTACTTCCGCTCCAGAAGAGCCTTCAAAGGGGCCACCGCGAACTCCGGCGTGCCCATATAGACGATCCTTGTCTTTCTGAATATTCCCGCCAACATGCTCTTAGTCTTTCTCCACCGATTCTTCATGCTGTCCAGGTTCGAGATGTCCGTGTCGTGGATAGCCTTCCACGTCAGGAACAGGCCTATCGGCAGAAGAACCCAGGCGGACATGAACGCTCCCGCCACCGAGCCGATGCTGCCGTCCCTGGACAGCTTCACGCCCGTGATGTCCACGATCCAGTAGAGGACGAAGAACAGCAGGGAGACGATGGCCGAGACTCCGATGCCGCCTTTCCGGATCAATGCTCCGAGCGGCGCCCCGATGAAGAACATGATGAAGCATGCGAGGGCCTGGCCGTAGCGCCGGAGGAACTCAAGTGCGGTCCAGCGGAGGCGGACAGTGTAGTCGAACGCCCCGAACTCGTAGTTCTCAAGGTTCGATTTCATCTGCCTGGCATTGTCCGCGGCCTTTTCAAGAGCCTCGGCCAAAGCCCTGTCATCCTTGAAGCTCAGGAAATCCGGGTCGCTGAAATTCCGCGTGATCCCGCAGGAAGCCGTGTCCAGCTGTTTGCGTTGCGAGAAGATGAAGGAAGCCGCCGTGCCGGAGATCTGCTGAGCCTTTGTGCTGTCCCTCAGCCTTTCGAGCGAGTCTTTCTGCGTCCTTAGTTTCTCAAGGGGCAGGGCCTTGACCTGATCGCCGTACCTGGCGCTGTCCGATTTCTGGAAGGCGTAGTTCTGGAGCGCTATGACCATCTCCTGCCGGGAAAAGTCGATCCTCTGAAGCTGGAGGGACGTGTCCCGGTAGTTCTTCTCATTGGTCTCCTGGTAGTTGGTCCCGTTGTACATCCGGAAAGTAAGGTAGGACTTGTCCTTGGACATCTTCATGATGGCCGAGTCCGCGAGCGTGAGACGGGTGTTGCCTTTCCCGTGGTGGTCGTAGAGCATCACGTCGTTCATCATGCCCGTCCTGTCGTCCCGGCTCCCGACTCTGAGGATGTACCCGTCAACCCCGTCGTAGAACGTCCCTGAAGGGATCTTGATCTCGTCCTTGGTCTTGCCGAGGTCGTCCCTGAGGGTGTAGATCTCGTTGAAGGAGACCGGCACGAGGTTGTTGATGACGAAGAACGTCCCGACGCTGATGAAGAACGACGCCACGAGGATCGGAAGCATCACCCGCAGTACGGACACCCCGGCGGCCTTCAGGGCGATCAGCTCGTTGTTCTCGCCCATGTTGCCGATGGTCATCATCGATGCGAGCAGGGTGGCCAGCGGCAGCGCCAGCGGCAGCATGGTGCAGCTTCCCCAGAAGAGGAATTCCGCCACGACTCCGAGGCTCAGGCCCTTCCCGACCAGCTCGTCGATGTAAACCCACAGGAACTGCATCATGAGGATGAAGATGACCACAAGCAGGATCATGAAGAATGGTCCTATGAATGAGGTCAGTATGAATCTGTCTATCTTCTTCATCCCGGAAGATGTGTTTTATGGATATAGTCTGTGAATATTCCTCTGAACGCCGCTCCGCCGCCTATGCCGTGACGGTACCGACCATCTTGTCCAGAGCGGCATGGAGCCCGTCAAGGTCCCTTCCTCCGGCCGTGGCGAGGAAAGGCTGTCCGCCGCCTCCGCCCTGGATGAGTTTGGCGGCATCACGGATGTCCTTGGCCGCGTTGTGGCCGGCGGCCACAAGGTCGTTGGAGTACATCAGGACGAGCTGAGGCTTCCCGTCGTGGCTGAACGCCGCAGCGAAAGCGAAGTTCTCCACCTCTTTCTGGAGGATCGACGCAGCCTCGCGGAGCATGGCCGGATCGACGTCCCGGCTGAATCTGACAACTTTTATTCCATTGATCTCCTCGGCGTTCTCCGAAAGCATTTTTGCCAGCGACGCGGCCTTCTCCTTGGCGTATTCCTCGATCTTCTTCTTCGCGTCGGAGTTCTCGCTGAAGAGTTTCGCCACCGCCGCCGCCACGTCGGGAGCGTTGCCGAGCATCGTGCGGATGCCCTTGAGGGTGTCCGTGAGGGCATCGAGAATCTTTTCCGCGGCCTCTCCGGTCACGGCCTCGATCCTGCGCACTCCGGCGGCGATCGCCGACTCTGAGACGATCCGGAAGAACCCGATGCGGCCCGTGGACTTGGCGTGGGTCCCGCCGCAGAGCTCGATCGAGTCACCGAACTTGATGACGCGCACCCTGTCGCCGTACTTCTCGCCGAAGAGAGCGATCGCTCCCATAGCCTTGGCCTCGTCCATCGTCGCGTCCCTTTTCTCCTCCAGAGGGTAGTCCGCGCGGATCAGCTGGTTCACCCTGTGCTCCACCTTCCTGAGCTCCTCGTCCGTCACCTTCGCGAAATGCGAGAAGTCGAAACGGAAATAGTCCGGGCCCACGAACGAGCCTTTCTGCTCGATGTGCGTTCCGAGAGCCTCCCGCAGGGCGAAATCCAGAAGGTGGGTCGCCGTGTGGTTGGCCGTGATCCTGAGCCTGCGCTCCGTGTCGACCTTCAGCGTGAAGGTGTCCCCGCAGTCGGAAGGAATCCTCTCGGCGATGTGGATTGTGAGGTTGTTCTCCTTGACGGTGTTGAGGATTCTGATCTCCTCTCCGCCCTCCGAGACGATGACTCCGGTGTCTCCGACCTGTCCGCCCATCTCGGCGTAGAACGGCGTGCGGTCGAAGACCAGCTGGAACATCGTCTTGTTCTTCTGCTTGACCGTGCGCTGCTTGAGGAGCCTGACCCCGGTGAGCTCAAGGCTGTCGTAGCCGAGGAAGGCCTCCTCCTCGCCCTCGTGGTAAACGGTCCAGTCACCGAACTCGTTGGCCGTGGCGTTGCGCGCCCTGTCCTTCTGTTTCTGGAGCTCCTTTCCGAAGCCCTCCATGTCAACCGTGTAGCCTTTCTCGGAGGCTATCAGTTCCGTCAGGTCGATCGGGAATCCGTAGGTGTCGTAGAGGATGAAAGCGTCCTCTCCAGGGATGGTCCTGGTGGCGGAGTTCCTGGCGATGTAGTCGTCCATCAGCCTGATTCCGCGGTCGAGAGTCCTCAGGAAGGACATCTCCTCCTCCCGGATCACGCTCTCGATCAATTTCTGCTGTTTCCCGAGTTCCGGATAGGCCTCTCCCATGTCGGCGACAAGCTGAGGGACCAGCGAGCAGAGGAACGGCTCGTCGAAGCCGAGGAACGTGTAGCCGTAGCGGACGGCGCGGCGCAGGATTCTCCGGATCACGTAGCCGGCCTTCACGTTGGACGGCAGCTGGCCGTCGGCGATGGAGAACGCTATCGCCCTGATGTGGTCGGCGATGACCCTCATGGCGACCTCAGTCTTTCCGCTTTCATGGTACTTGTGGCCGGAGAGTTCCTCGATTCTGCGGATCATTCCGGAGAACACGTCCGTGTCGTAGTTGCTGGTCTTGCCCTGAAGCACCATGCAGAGCCTTTCGAAGCCCATTCCGGTGTCGATGTTCTTGGCCGGGAGCGGCTCCAGGGAGCCGTCCGCCTTGCGGTTGTACTGCATGAACACAAGATTCCAGATCTCGATGACCTGGTCGTTGTCCGTGTTGACAAGATCCTTTCCGGGAACCTTGGCGATCTCCTCGTCCGGACGCAGGTCGATGTGGATCTCGCTGCAAGGACCGCAGGGACCCGTGTCGCCCATCTCCCAGAAGTTGTCGTGCCTGTTGCCGAGGATGATGTGGTCCTCCGGCATCAGTTTCATCCAGGCCGCCCTGGCCTCCTCGTCAAGAGCGGTGCCGTCCTCGGCGCAGCCCTCGAACACTGTGGCGTAGAGTTTGGACTTGTCGATCCTGTAAACCTCCGTAAGCAGTTCCCAGGCCCAGCTGATGGCCTCTGTCTTGAAATAGTCCCCGAAACTCCAGTTGCCCAGCATCTCGAACATCGTGTGATGCCTTCCGTCGTGTCCCACGGCTTCAAGGTCGTTATGTTTTCCACTGACCCTGAGGCACTTCTGGGAATCGGTCGCCCTTTTCATCTTCGGTGTGCTGTTCCCGAGGAAGATGTCCTTGAACTGGTTCATGCCCGCGTTGGTGAACATCAGCGTAGGGTCGTTCTTGATCACCATCGGTGCGGACGGCACGACCGTGTGTCCCTTGGATGCGAAGAAGTCCAAAAATTGCTGTCGAATCTCTTTGGAGGTGTACATATTTAAAAATCAATTAATTCATGAATATTTTCCCGTCCTCCGCCGGAAGTTTCTTTCCGAAAGGCACGGAATTGGCAAAATTATAACATTTTTCGGGATATATCGCAAAAAAGGGTATATTTGTAAGTTATGGGAAAGTATATTCTCAACCCTGAGACTTTATTATATGAGGAGATAAAGGAGGAGACCTTGAAGTCGAAAGTCTTCAAGAAGTTGCTGATGTTCGCCGGAAGCCTGGCGATGTCGGTGCTTTATTTCTGGTTCTTCACCTCGGTTCTGGGCTTCGATATGCCCAAGACCGCGTTCCTGAAGGCGGAACACGCCCGCTGGGACGCGAGGATCGATCTGATGAACACGAAACTGGACCGTTACGAGGAGATTTTGGAGACTTTCAGGGTGAGGGACGACGACATCTACAGGTCCATATTTGGAATGGATGAGATTCCCGCCGGAGTCCGCGAGGCGGGAATAGGCGGGGTGGACAGGTACTCGTTCCTCGACGGTCTCGAATCGGACGACAGACTCAGGAACACCGCTTTGAGGATTGACAGGCTGATGAGAAAAACGTATGTCCAGAGCAAGTCCTTCGACGAGGTGGCCTCGGTGTCCAAGACCGCCGGTGACATGGCCTCGTGCATCCCGACGATTCCTCCGATCCTGCCCGACGAGTCCAAGTACAGGCTTTCCAGTCGGTTCGGTTACCGCTCTGACCCGTTCACGGGCAACACCAGGATGCACTCGGGACTCGATTTCGCGATGAAGGTCGGCAATCCGGTCTATGCCACAGGCGACGGGGTCGTGGAGTCCGTCAGGTTTGAGTTCTTCGGCTACGGCAATTCCGTCACGATAGACCACGGTTTCGGCTACAAGACCCTCTACGCCCACCTCAATTCCGTCAAGGTGATCGAGGGCATGAATGTGAAGAGGGGCGACTGCATCGCCGAGAGCGGGAAGTCCGGGCGTTCCAGCGGACCGCACCTCCACTATGAAGTTATCTATAAGGGGCGGAAGGTGAATCCGGCCAACTATCTGGATCTGTCGATGCCGGTTTCGGAGTATTCGGACATGGTACGGATGAGGGAGGATGAATCCGGTCTGTCGTCCTCGCACCGCTCCTTCAGTGTCAGACGCCGTTAGCCAGGGAGGACAGGGAATGGGAGCGAAGTTCAAGATCGACAGGATGAAGTTCAAGATTGACAGGATACGGATGGAATTCCTCAAGGACATACACTTGGAGTGGGCGGTTCTTGGAAAGGCGGCGAAGTATTTCCTTGTCATGGCCTTACTTGCGGTTGTCTATTACGTGGTCTTTTCGTTTGTCATCAGCACGGACTTGGAACGCAGACTCAAGAGACAGAATCGGATGTACCGGCAGATGTACAGTGAATTGGCCGGCAGGGAGGAACTCGTGGGGGACGTGTTGCGCGGTCTGGAGGCCAAGGATGACGAGATCTACCGTCGCCTGTTCAATTCCGTCGCCCCGGATCTGGACGGCATCTACACGGACAGTCTGCTGTCCGGAGTGGACTCCATCCCGGACAAGCTGATCGTGGAATATTCAAGGGCGAGACTGGACACTCTGGCAAAGGTTTCGGACAGGGTCGAGGCGAATTTCAGAAGGATGATGGAAGTGATTTCGGACGGGGCCGCCGGTCTCCCTCCGATGACCAATCCGCTGGAGACATTCTACTATGCGAGGACGGGCGCTTCCGTGGGTGAGAGGATCAACCCGTTCTATAAGGTCAGGACATTCCACGGAGGCCTTGACCTGCTTTCCCAGCAGGGCGAGGCGGTGAACGCCGCAGCCGACGGTGTCGTCAGGGATGTCACGCACTCCTCCAAAGGTTTGGGGAATGTGGTGACCATCGACCACGGCAACGGCTACACTACCCGTTACGCGCACCTTGAGAACATCCGTGTCTCCAAAGGACAGAGAATCACGAGAGGACAGAGGATCGGCCAGGTCGGGATGTCCGGCAACTCGTTCGCCCCGCATCTCCACTATGAGGTGATCAGGAACACCGTGAGGATGGATCCGTTGAACTATCTTTTCGCGTCCATCACTCCGGATGACTACATGGGAATGCTTTTCATGTCCGTCAACACCGGACAGTCAATGGATTAATAATATGGATAAATTGTACTACACCATCGGAGAGGCCGCTGATATCCTGGGGGAGAACACATCCCTCGTCAGGTTCTGGTCCAACTCGTTTCCCAAGTACATCAAACCGAAGAGGAACGCCAAGGGCAACCGCCTTTTCACGGCGGAGGATCTGGACTGTCTCAAGCAGATCCATCTGCTTGTCAAGGAACAGGGAATGACCCTTGAGGGGGCGGCGAAGAAACTGGCCGCCGACAGGAAGGCGGTGGACGGCCGTGTCAAGGTTCTGGACAGCCTCAAGGAGATACGCCGTCAGCTGGTTGAGGTCAAAAAATCTCTGTAGGCATGAAAGTCAAGGACATAACCGCTGTCATCGAGTCGTTCGCCCCGCTTTCCGTCCAGGAGAGCTGGGACAACAGCGGACTCGTCATCGGCTCCCAGGAGCAGGAGGTCCGCGGGGCCCTGCTCGGTTTTGACTGCACCCCTGAGCTGGTGGATGAGGCCGTGGAATGCGGGGCCGACATGATTGTGACGCACCATCCTTTGATCTTCAACGGCGTCAGGAAGATCTCTCCCGAGGATCCGGTAGGGCTGGCGATCCTTAAGGCCGCCGCCGCTGGAGTCGCCGTCTATGCGGCCCACACCACCGCCGACAAGGTGCTCCAGGGCGTGAGCGGAGCAATGGCGAGGCGGTTGGAACTCACGGGCATTCGGGTACTTGACGAGGAATCCGACGGCTGCGGCCTTGGTGCCGTGGGCGACCTCCCGGAGCCGATGGAGGGCGGAAGATTCATCGAATATGTCAAATCGCGGTTCGGCCTCAGGATGGTCCGCTGCTCGCGCGTCCCCGAAGTGCCGGTGAGCCGTGTCGCGATGTGCGGAGGTTCCGGAGGATCATTGATCGGCAAGGCCCGTGAAGCCGGTGCCCAGGCGTACCTTTGCGGAGACATCTCCTACCATCATTTCTTCACGGCCAAGGATTTTATGGTCATGGACATAGGTCATTTTGAAGGCGAAGTGGAGATTGTGGACATATTATTTTCTCTGTTAAGGAAAAATTTTCCTAACTTTGCAATCTGTACCAGTGCGAGGCTGGGAACGAGTAATCCGGTATATTATTATTAGTCAGATAGCTATATGGCAACTAAAAAAATCAAGAAAGTCGAGACTCCGATAGACCAGAGAGAGACGTTCGTTTCTCTCCAGAAGAATTTCGCTGACTCCGAGATCAGCGTCGAGGAAAAGCTTAAGACGCTCTACGCGCTTCAGGAGGCTGACTCCGCGATTGACAAGATCATGCAGCTGCGCGGAGAACTCCCGGCGGAAGTCGAGGCACTTGAGAACGAGATAGCCGATCTGAAGGCCCGCCAGGCCCAGGACTCCGCGGTCATCGACGCCTACAACCAGACAATCGCCGAGAACAGGCAGAACATAGTGGACTGCGACGCCCAGCTTGAGAAGTACCAGCAGCTGCTGAATGACATCTCCAACAGCCGAGAGTACGATTCCATCAACAAGGAGATCGAGAATCAGGGGCTTCTCCGCCAGATCGCCCAGAAGAACATCAATGACACCAAGACGGCCATCCTGGAGAGGAAGGAGGACATAGAATCCCTGAAGGACTACATCACTGTCAGGACCGACGACCTCAATGCCAAGAAGGATGAGCTGGCCAACATCGTGGAGTCGACGTCGAAGGAGGAGAAGAAGCTCCGCGCCGTGAGGGATGAGTGTGCGAAGAAGATAGATCCGAGGACCATGAGCGCCTACGACCGCATCCGCGCAAGCGTCCACAACCATCTTGCCGTCGTCTCGGTTTACAACGGAGACTCCTGCGGAGGCTGCTTCAACACGATCACTCCGCAGCGTATTGTGGACATCGCTTCGAACAGGAAGCTGATCATCTGCGAGCATTGCGGCAGGATCATCGTCAACCCTGATTTTGAATAGACCGGCAACCAAACATCTGAAAATATGCCTGACCAGCCCGGAAAGACAACCAGAAAGAAGGCGGGGCAAGTCAATCTTGACACACTTGGGCTTGAGATGGGAAACAAACCGCCTCAAGCTCTTGAAGTAGAAGAGGCTGTCCTTGGAGCCATGCTGATCGAACCCTCATCCGTTGACACGGCGCTTGAGGAACTCACCGCGTCATGCTTCTACGATCCCCGTCACAGGATGATCTTCGAGGCGATGACCGAACTTGTGAACGAGCATGTGTCGGTGGACATCGTGACGGTCAGCACAAAACTCCGCGGGAAGGGCGATCTTGAGGCCATAGGCGGTCCTGTGGCGCTTGCCGGACTGTCCGGGAAAGTCGGTGCGGCGGCGCACATAGAGTACTACGTCCGCATCCTGAAGCAGAAGAACATCCAGCGGGAGCTTATCACGGCCTCGTACCAGATCCTCAAGGAGGCCTACGACGACTCCGTGAACGTGGATCTTTTGATAGACGAGGCGCAGTCAAGGATCTACGGAGCGATTCAGAGCAGCGTCAAGAATGACGTCAAGGAAGTCGGCTCGGTGATCAACGAGGCGATGAGGGAGGTGGAGAAGAACCAGAACGTGTCCGGCCTCAGCGGGGTGCCTTCCGGTTTCCCGTCCCTCGACCGTGTCACAAGAGGATGGCAGAGATCGGACCTCATCATCCTCGCCGCCAGGCCTTCCGTCGGCAAGACGGCTTTCGCGCTCAACCTGGCCAGGAACGCGGCCGTGGACTACCACATGCCTGTGGCCGTGTTCTCATTGGAGATGTCCGCCTTGCAGCTTGTCATGAGGCTCATGACCACCGAATCCGGTTTGTCGGCGGACAAGCTCAAGGGAGGGTCCAAGCTTGATCCGTGGGACTGGCAGCAGCTGGAGACCCGGCTTGCGAGTCTCTCGAAGGCTCCGCTTTACATCGACGACACTCCGAGCATCCCTCTGATGGAGTTCCGCACCAAGATCAAGAGGCTGGTGAAATCCAAAGGGGTCAGGCTCGTGATCGTGGACTATCTTCAGCTGATGCAGGGTCCGGCCGAGCTGCGCGGAATGCGCGAGCAGGAGGTCGCGGCGATCTCAAGGACGCTCAAGGCCACCGCCAAGGAACTGGATGTCCCGATCATAGCCTTGTCGCAGCTGTCCCGTGACGCTGTCAAGAGGACGGGCGGAAGCGGAAAGCCGCAGCTGAGCGACCTGCGCGAGTCCGGTTCGATCGAGCAGGACGCGGACATGGTGATATTCATCCACCGCCCGGACTATGTGGGGCTTGGAGAGACTCCTGACGGGAAGGAGACGACCCAGATCATCATCGCCAAGCACCGTAACGGCGAGGTGTGCGACATCGACATGCTCTTCAAGGCGGAGCAGGTCCGCTTCGTCGAGCCGGGAGACTCCCTTGTGGGCATGGCCGAGGAGATGGACCGCACGGAGTCCGCCATGAATTCGCCCGCGGGAGACGAGTTTGACAATAACACTGAATTCTGATGAACCCGTTGAGACTTCCAGGCGTCCTTGCCGCCGTATTCCTGATTTCCTCTGTGACGGTCCCCGCCTCCGATGAGGGGAAGTGCATTCCGGTTAAACGGCTGAAAGAGGAGAATCTGGCTTTCAAGGGCGGTGAGGAGCTGGTGTTCACGATTCATTACAAATGGGGGATCGTCAACGCCGACGTGGCGCAGGCCACCCTGAAGGTTGACACGACCGTCCTTAACGGACTGAAGGTCTTCCATGCGTCCCTGACCGGCAAGACGCAGAAGTTCTATGAGAGGCTCTTCCGGGTCAAGGAGGATCTGGATTCCTGGTTTACCCGTGACGGCATGCGTCCCGTGAAGTTCACGAGATTCGCGAAGGAGGGGAAGTACACCTGCACGAACCTCTACTCCTACGTGCACACTCCGGGTGATGAGCACATAAACGCATCCCTGAGCAATTCCCGGAAGGGGGAGTTCTCGGCCACGCTTCCGCTGGACGAGTGCACCTGCGACATTCCGCTGATGTACTATGTCCTTCGCAACGTCGATGTCACCCGGCTTCAGGAAGGCGGGGACTACCCGATGACTTTCGCGGTTGATGACGAGGTCTATACCCTTCATTTCCGCTACCACGGCAGGGAGAACCGGCGCGTGTCGGATGTCGGCACCGTCCGCTGCCTGAAATTCAGTTTCGAGGTGGTGTCCGGGGAGGTCTTCTCCGGGGATTCGGATCTTTTCTGCTGGTTCTCGGACGATGACAACAGGATTCCTGTCTGGTTCTCGGCTCCGCTGAAGGTCGGGCAGGTCCAGGGGCGGCTGCGTTCCTGGTCGGAACTGAAGAATCCTTTTTCCTCAATCATTGAATAGGATGGCGGCGGAGGAGATCTCGCATAAAGGGAAGGTTGTGTCGGTCGAAGAAGACAGGGTCTTGGTTCAGATCTTGTCCGAGTCGGCCTGCTCCGCCTGCCATGCCGCCGGACTCTGCGGAGCGTCGGAGTCCCGGAAGAAGATCGTGGAGGTGCCGGTCCAGGGAGGGCGGACATATTCAATTGGTCAGGAGGTGGAGGTCTGCCTCGCGCGGAAGATGGGCCTGAAGGCTGTCTTGCTTTCTTATGTGATTCCTTTGGTGATATTACTGATTTTAGTGTTATCTTTGTCGGGATTAGGCCTCGGCGAGCTGGTCTGCGGGCTGGCTTCGGTCGGGGGGATCGCGGTGTATTACCTCATGCTTTATCTCTGTAAGGACAGACTTGCGGAAGGGTATGTGTTTTATATTCGGAATAAATAGTTTTTATTTGGCTTTATGACAACAACAATCATCTGGACCATCGTAGTCATCACGGGCCTCGGCCTCCTGCTGGCGCTGGCCCTTTACCTTGTCGCGCAGCGGTTCAAGGTGGAGGAGGATCCGCGTGTCGGGGAGGTGGAGAGCGTCATGCCCGGGGCGAACTGCGGCGGTTGCGGCTTCGCGGGATGCCATGCGTTCGCCGAGGCTGCTGTGAAGGCCCCGAACCTGGACAACAACTACTGTCCGGTCGGCGGCAACGAGACAATGAAGAAGGTCGCCGCCATTCTTGGCTACGAGGTCAAGGAGAAGGCGCCGATGGTGGCGGTGGTGCGCTGCGGCGGAACCTGCGCCGCCAGGCCGAGGATCAATGAATATGACGGCGCGGCCTCCTGCAAGGTCAAGGCCGCCCTCTACGCCGGGGACACCGGCTGCGCGTTCGGATGCCTCGGCTGCGGAGACTGCGTGGCCGCCTGCCAGTTCGGAGCCCTGTCCATGGATCCGGAGACCGGCCTTCCGGTCGTGGATCAGGAGAAGTGCACCGCCTGCGGAGCCTGTGTGAAGGCCTGTCCGAAGTCCATCATCGAACTCAGGGCCAAGGGACCGCGCGGAATGAGGGTCTATGTCTCCTGCGTGAACAGGGACAAGGGTCCTGCGGTCAAGAAGGCCTGCTCTGTGGGTTGCATCGGCTGCGGAATCTGTGCGAAGACCTGCACCCATGACGCCATCACCGTCGAGAACAATGTGGCTTACATCGATTTCGCGAAGTGCAAACTTTGCCGCGAGTGCGAGGCGATGTGTCCGACCGGCGCGATTGTCGGGGTGAACTTCCCTAAGCCTCTGGACAAGGACGCCGTGAAGGCCCGTGTCCAGGAACGTCAGAAAAAGGCAAGAGAGGCTGCCGCCGCGGCCGCTGCCGTAAAGAAGGAGGAACAGAACAATGGCTAAAAGAACATTCTCAATCGGTGGAGTGCATCCGGATGACGCCAAGATCTCGCGCGGCTGCGCCATCGAGGCTCTTCCGTTGCCGGGAACCGTTTATATATCCCTCTCCCAGCACATCGGCGCTCCGGCCAGGCCGGTCGTCGCGGTCGGAGACAAGGTGAAGGTCGGCCAGCCGATCGCCGAGCCGGGCGGATTCGTGTCCGCTTTCATCCACTCGTCCGTTTCTGGGACGGTGAAGTCGATCGGTCCGCGTCAGGACCTCGCGGGCAACACCCAGACTTATGTGGAGATCGCCGTGGAGGGTGACGAGTGGGCCGAGGGTATCGACCGCTCCGAAACCCTTGTCACCGAGATTCCCGAGGACGGCAAGGCGATCATCGAGAAGATCCGTCTCGGCGGGGTCGTCGGACTCGGCGGAGCGACCTTCCCGACCCACGTGAAACTGACCCCGCCTCCTGGAAAAAAGTGTGAGATGCTTATCATCAACGGCTGCGAGTGCGAGCCTTACCTCACGTCCGATTTCCGCACCCTCCTTGAGAAAGGGGAGCAGGTGGTCGTAGGCACGGCTCTGATCAAGCAGGCACTCGGCGTTGACAAGGCCACCATCGCCATCGAGGACAACAAGCCGGAGGCGGTCGGGCACGTTCAGAAAGTGCTTTCCGAATTGAAGGGAAAGTCTTCCAAGTACGAGGGTATCGAGGTGCTTTCTTTGATGAAGAAATACCCGGAAGGAGGTGAGAAACAGTTGATTGACGCTGTGATGCATCGTCAGGTGAAGTCCGGTGGACTGCCGATCGATGTGGGCGCGGTGGTTCAGAATGTCGCCACGGCTCTCGCTGTCTATGATGCCGTGCAGAAGAACAAGCCGTTGATCGACAACTCTGTGACTGTTACGGGCGAGTGCTTCCCGAAGCAGGCGAACCTGCTTGTCAGGGTCGGGACTCCGCTGCGCTACATCATAGACCATCTCGGAGGCGTTCCGCAGGATGCCGCGAAGATCATCAGCGGCGGCCCTATGATGGGCAAGGCGGTCGCCAACCTCGACGCGGCCACCCTCAAGGGAACCGGAGCCCTGCTTTTCCTCACGGAGGAGCAGACCAGGAGACATCCTGAAGGCCACTGCATCCGATGCGGAAAATGCGCGGACGCCTGTCCTATGGGTCTGGAGCCGTTCCTGCTCTACCGTCTTGCGAAGGCCGGCGACACGGATGCCCTGGAGGCCAACGCCGCCCAGGACTGCATCCAGTGCGGGTGTTGTCTGTACACCTGTCCTTCCTACATCCCGCTGCTGGACATCATCAGCATCGCGAGGGGTCAGGTCATGGGAATAATGAAGGCTCGCGCCGCTGCCGCCAAGGCCGCCGCCGAGGCCGCAAAAGCAAAAACTGTTTAAGAATATGGAAAGATTGTTGGTTTCACCGTCTCCGCACCTTCATTCAAAGACCACGACACCGGTCCTGATGAGGGATGTCGTGATCGCCTTGATCCCTGCGGTTGTGGTCTCGGTCGTGTTCTACGGCCTTGCCGAACTGCTGGTCCTGGCTGTCAGCGTCATCTCCTGCGTGGCGCTGGAGTATCTGATCACTAAATACCTGCTCAAGGCTCCGTCCACCGTCGGCGACTGGTCAGCCGCCGTGACCGGCATCCTGCTGGCCCTCAACCTGCCTTCCACGACACCGTGGTGGGTTGTGTTCATCGGCGCCGCGGTAGCCATCGGCATCGCCAAGATGACATTCGGAGGCCTCGGGCAGAATGTCTTCAATCCGGCTCTCGTGGGCCGTGTGTTCCTGCTCATCTCGTTCCCGACCTACATGACTTCCTGGGTCATTCCGGGCGGCCTTTTCGGGGCTGACGCGGTCAGTGGGGCGACTCCTCTGGGCATCATCAACGAAGGACTCATGAAAGGGGCCTCCGCCGCCGACTTGATCGCTCAGAACGGCTTCACCGCCTCACAGATGCTCTTCGCCAACATCGGCGGATCCGCCGGAGAGGCAAGCGCCATCGCCATTCTGATAGGTTTCATCTACCTTCTTGTCCGCAAGGTCATCAAGCCGTGGATCACCCTTTCCATCCTTGGAACCGTGGCCGCGCTTTCCTGCATTTTCTGGCTGGTTGACCCTACACAGTACACGGGTCCGCTGTTCAACCTACTCACCGGCGGTCTTCTGCTCGGAGCCTGTTTCATGGCCACCGACTACGTGACCTCTCCGATGAGCGCTAAAGGCGGGATCGTCTTCGGTGTCGGGATAGGTTTCATTACCTTGATGATCAGGTATTTCGGCTCTTATCCTGAAGGTGTGAGCTTCGCTATTCTCATAATGAACTCGGTGGTTCCGCTTCTCAACAGGTGGTTCCATCAGAAGAAATACGGGAGGGCTTAGGTTATGGCTGTAAAATCAAATCTCACCACAATGGTGGTCTGCCTGACTGTCGTCAGTCTTGTCTGCTCCGCTCTTCTGGGCGGAATGTACGCCCTGACGGCCGAGCCGATCGCGAAGGCCAACGCCGACATCCTCAAGGCTTCCATCGGAGCCGTGCTTCCCGAGGGAGGCGAACTCTCCGAGGCCAAGTCCATCGAGGTCGGCGGACAGGCTTCTGAATATTATGTCAGCACCAAGGACGGCGCCCCTGTAGCCTATGCCGTGAAATCCACCGCGGTAGGTTTCGGCGGCCCGCTTGTCCTGATGGTCGGCATCACGGCCGACGGGGTCGTTTACAACACTTCCGTCCTGTCCCACAACGAGACTCCGGGGCTTGGGGCCAAGTGCAATACCGATGAGAAGTTCATGAACCAGTTCAAGGGCTTTGACCCTGCGTCAAAAAGCCTGACCGTCAGGAAGGACGGCGGCGACGTGGATGCCATCACGGCCTCCACGATCACCTCCAGGGCCTATGCTCTGGCAATCGACAACGCCGTAAAGGCTCTCAATTCAATCAAAGGAGAATAGGCTATGGGCAGCAAGAAACTGAATCTTTTCACCAAAGGTTTTCTGAAGGAGAACCCTACTTTTGTACTGCTTCTGGGCATGTGTCCTACGCTGGCGACCACCACATCGGCCATCAACGGCCTGAGCATGGGTCTCGCCACGCTTTTCGTCCTGGTCCTCTCGAACATCGCCATCTCGGCGATCGCTCCCGTGGTTCCGGACAAGGTGCATATTCCTGTCTATATCGTGGTCATCGCCGCCTTCGTGACGATCCTCCAGTTCGCGATGCAGGCCTACACCCCGGCGATGTACGCCACTCTCGGCCTTTTCATCCCTCTGATCGTGGTGAACTGCATCGTCCTCGGACGCGCCGAGGCCTTCGCCAACAAGAACGGCATCATCGACTCGGCCCTTGACGGGCTCGGGATAGGCTGCGGCTTCACCCTCTCCCTGACTGTTCTCGGAATTGTCCGCGAGATCATCGGAAGCGGCTCCGTCTTCGGGTTCAAACTGATTCCGGGAGACGGGATCCTCGTGTTCGTGATGGCTCCGGGAGCCTTCCTCGCCCTGGGCTACCTCATGGTACTGTTCAACAAAATCGCTAAAAAGAACTAAGTCATGGAATATTTCCTCATAATAATCTCGGCGATATTCGTCAACAACGTCATGCTCGCCCAGTTCCTGGGTACATGTCCGTTCCTGGGTGTCTCCAACAGGCTCTCCACGGCGACCGGCATGGCCGGGGCCGTGTGCTTCGTGATCACCCTTTCGACCCTGGTGACTTATCTCATCAACCGGTACCTGCTGGTGGCTTTCGGACTGGAGTTTCTCCAGACCATCGCCTTCATCCTGGTGATCGCGGCTTTGGTGCAGATGGTGGAGATCGTGCTGAAGAAGATCAGCCCGTCCCTCTATCAGGCTCTGGGAATCTACCTCCCTCTGATCACCACGAACTGCGCCGTCCTCGGTGTGGCTCTCAACGTGGTCACGAAGGAGTTCGCCTTCGGCGGTCCTTCGCACATGCTGAACCTCGGCGAGTCGGTGGTCTATGCCTTCGCGACGGCCGCCGGCTACGGAATGGCTCTCGTCCTGTTCGCCGGCCTCCGCGAGCACCTCGATCTGAATGACGTTCCGAAGCCGTTCAGAGGCATTCCGATAGCCCTTATCACCGTCGGGATCCTCGCTATGGCGTTCATGGGATTCTCGGGGTTAGTATAGATTTTGCATAGTAGGATTTTTCTGTTTTGTTTTAATTTTTTTATTATGAAAAAGACAGTTTTGATTCTTGCGGCCGTTTTGGGGTTCGCCGTCGCCGCAAGCGCACAGCCGAAGGCTTTGGGTGTGCGTATCGGTTGGGGCGTTGACATCGCGTACCAGCACAGTCTTACCGATGCGGACTTCCTGGAATTCGATCTCGGTCTCGATGGCGGCTACGATGCGGACAATTTCCACGTTGACGGAGTTTACAACTTCATGATAGCTCGTCCGGATTGGACTTCAAACGGTTCCTGGGGATTCTATGGCGGTCCGGGAGCTTCACTTGCCGTCTGGGACAACGATGACAAGGACAATGTGGTCTATGCCGGTTTCGTCGGCAACCTTGGCCTTGAGTACACGTTCGACATCCCGCTCCAGTTCTTCCTCGATGTCCGTCCTCGCCTGATGTTCGGTGACGGCGGCGTCAGAAGCAACGGCATCTTCAACTTCGGCTTCGGAATCTGCTACTCCTTCTAAGAAGCGGTTTAAATTTTATTCAATAGAAAGTTTTTCCGAAATTCCGAAAAGGATGGCAGGAGCTATCTGACTGAGGAATTATTTTCTCATCATCACTAAACAATTTCTGACAAAAAATCCCCGGGACAATGTTACATTATCCCGGGGATTTCGTTTATATTGGTGAAAAGTTCAAACGATGACCGGAGACTTTCTCACAGAAGCGTTTCTCGCCCTTCGGGGGCGATGGAAGAAAGAGGACACCCTCCAGGATGCCTTCTGCCGGCTTTGGGGAGGGAAGTATAAGATCGGGAGCGTGAAAGAGGCGATAGGACTGCTTTCAAGGACTGGCCGTAACATTGAGATTGACGAGTATCGGAAATCTCGGGGTCGGCGGACGGTCGGCCTGGAGGGAAGACAGATTGAGGATGAGGCCGGCGACGCGATGGAGAAAGAACGTCTGTTCCGGAAGGTAGAGGAGTCGGTCGATAGCGAGCTGACCGATCTTCAGAGACTTATCATCCGGAAGCGCGAATATGAAGGCCAGTCCTTCGAGCGCATCGCCAAGGACCTCGGAATGCGGCAGACGGCGGTCCGGATGCACATCTCAAGGGCGAGGAAGATTTTAAGGGACAAATTCAGAAATGAGCATGAAACGGATTGATGAATATATCGACAGGTACTTTGAAGGGACCCTTTCCGAAGCCGAGGAGTTGAAACTCAAGGTTTTCCTGACCTCTCCGGAAGGACAGGCCTCTGAATATGACGAAGCGCGCGCCGTGATGGGGTACTTCGCCGTCGGCAAGTCTCTTTCACGGAATGAGACGAAGGAATATTCCCGTGCCGGAACCGTCTGGAGCAGGATCGCCGTGGCGGCCGCCTGCGTTGTCATATTCATTGCTCTTGGTGTGAATGTCTATAATTATAATAAGGAAAACATCTGCGTCTCGTATGTCGTAGGGCAGAAGGTGACTGACAAGGAGGTTGTAATGAACGACGTCGACAAAATCCTTGCTGACCTTCTCTCCGGCGGGACGGATGTGGATGAACAGTTAAATGAAATATTCGGAAAATGATGAGACTAAAAGTATTTTTGATAGTGGCATTGTGTCTGCTGGCCTTGCCGCCGGTGTATGCCCAGAAAGGGTTGCAGATAGACAGTCTTTTCAACGGGAGGCTGGTGAATGTCTCGGCTGTTACGGAATCCATAGTCAGCGGCAAGAAACTCAACCCTTATAATCTGGATTATTTTCGCAGTGTGCGCTTTATTGCTGATGATGGCAAGATCGCAAAAGTGGCCGCTTGGATCCGGAATGATTCGATGATCGCCGAGGAAAAGGATATGGAGTCAGAAGGCGGCCGCCTTGTCTATGCCTTGCTGAGATTTCCTCGCAGGATGGAAAAGAACAGATATGTCGGCTATCAGGTCAAAAGAATTGGTGGCGGTGATTATGTGACTGTGGTGTATATGGAGGGTGCCGCCACGGTGGAGGATCTTAAGGTGATATTCAAGCATAGATAAAATTTAAAGATTATGAAAAAGATATTATTGGTTGTCTCGGTTGTTTTGTCCGGCGCGCTTGCCGCTGGTGCTCAGACTGTTGCGGACACTGTTGCGGGCAAGTCCATTGTGGCCGGCGTTGACTCCGTGGCTTGCGGCAAAAAGGATGCCGTCAAGGATGAGGGAACTTCTCGTCACAATGACCGTTTGCTGGATTTTGACATACCGTTTTACGGCAAGGTGAAAAAACGTGACCACGTTCCGTTCTATTGGCTTGATACCCCTAATGTCGGTTTTGGCTTTCTGAGATCAGATTCTTCTGAACCGTATGATTTCAACGTGCAGAATTCGTATGAGATTTTTGCCGACATTGAATTGGGCTCCCATAACGTGACCAGAAGAAGTTCATTTGCCTTCGGTCTTGGTTTGTCTTGGAAAAACTTTCTGATGACCGGCCGGGAATCAATGGTGAAGGACGATTCCGGCAATATATCCGTCAAACCGTATCCCGAGAAGGCGGATCCCAGGGTTTCCAAGTTGCGTTTGGTCAGTGTTACTATGCCTCTTACGTACAGTTGCGCCTTGGGTAAGGGCTGGGGCTTCACTTTGGGTCCGGTCTTGAACTTTAATGCCTATGGCTCAATTGTCAACAAATATGCTCTGGACGGAGAGAAACAGAAGGACAAGTACAAGAAAATCCACTGCAACGCATTTACTGTGGATCTGATGTACCAGTTGAACATACAGAGAGTCACATTGTTCGTGAAATATTGTCCAATGCCTTTGATGGACAAGTCTTATTGGCCTGATTGGCGGTACACTTCGGCGGGAGTCGCCTTGGCCTTGTAAAGGATGATGTGAAACATGGAAAAAGGACGGATCCCTTGATGACGGACCCGTCCTTTTCGATTGTATGATATTCCCTCGTCTATCTCTCGATGGTGTCCTTCGCGTAGGCTTTCCGGAGCCGCGGAGCCTTCCTTGATTCCCATGCCTGGATGAAAGTCGGTCCCCTGGACAAAAAATAGGATGATTGGCTCGTTATTTTTGCCGGGTGGACAAAAAGGATGATAGGGCAAAAGTCCGATAAGCCGGCGGAGACCTGCCCCCGAATCTTGCACGTTACCAAGATTCGGGGGCAGGTCTCCGCCGGCCTTGTACCCTCGGCAGTCCTCTGTTCCCCTCGTGGAATTTGGCCCCGCCGCCTGGCTTCTTATATGCGGACTCCGCCCGTTCCCGCATGCAAATCGCATGTGCGTCGGCGGATCCGTGTGACGGAGATATGAGCCTGTGTGGAGAGGAGGGGCGGATTCGGCGCGCGGGACAGGTATTACTCCTAGTGATAAATGCTTTTTTCGCCCTTTTCGCACGATTTCTTCACCGAAAACCTTGCTTATGAAAATTTAAACCCATATATTTGCCGTTGTATTGGCGTTTGCGCCCGAACGGGCGACGGAAAGCATATTTATTACTAGGAGTAACAAACACGTTTTTATTTCATCAACAAATTTTGTTTTAGCTATGA
>CAVHWO010000050.1:0-19146 GCA_963639865.1 bacterium
ATTCAGTAGCCTCAAGGGCTCGCCGCAAGAAGATTCTCAAGAGAACCCGCGGTAATTTCCTCTCCAGAAAGAATGTCTGGACAGTAGCGAAGAACACTTACGAGAAAGGTCTCACCTACGCCTACCGTGACCGCAAGGCCAAGAAGCGTACTTTCCGTGCCCTCTGGATCCAGAGAATCAACGCCGCCGCGCGTCAGTACGGAATCTCATACTCTCAGTTCATGGGCAAGCTCGCGAAGCAGAACATCGGTCTCAACCGCAAGGTTCTCGCGGATCTCGCCATGAACAACCCTCAGGCGTTCGAAGCGATCGTCAATTCTGTAAAATAGTGTCTGAAAAGTGAGCTTGAGGGAAACATACCACAACAGATGGGTGAGGATGGGCTTCTGGTCCGTTCTCTATGTGCTGTGGGTGATCTGGCTCGGGAATTATTGGTGGCTCTTCGGCCTTGTCGTCATTTTTGATCATCACATCACCCGCAAGGTGAAATGGATGTTCTGGAAGAAGGTGTACAAGGAGGGGGAGAGACGCAACGTCTGGCTCGACTGGCTCGACGCCATAGTGTTCGCTGTCATCGTTGTGACGTTCATCAACATATTCTTTTTCCAGGCCTTCAAGATTCCTTCATCGTCGATGGAGAGTTCCCTTTTCACAGGGGACCATCTCTTTGTCAGCAAGCTGACCTTCGGACCGAAGGTCCCTCAGACTCCGCTGTCCATCCCTTTCACGCACAATGTCATCTTCGGAAAGGAGTCCTATTCGACCCTTATTCAGAATGACTATCGCCGATTGAGAGGACTGCGGAACGTGAGAAGGGGCGACTATGTGGTGTTCAACTTCCCTGACGGCGACACGGTTCTGTCCCGTTTCCCGTCCGAGGACTACCACACTTGGGTCAGAAGGGCCGGCAAGGATTTCGCGCTGGCCAACGGCGGTCCGCTCAAGATCCGTCCTGTTGACAAGAAGGACCACTATGTCAAGAGATGTGTCGCCCTTCCCGGTGATACCCTCTCCGTCATAGACGGCCTTGTCTATACCAACGGCGTGAAGCAGGAAGTCTATCCTGGGATCCAGCTGTCCTACACTGTGGTCACCACCGGCGGCAAGATCAATTCAAGGACTCTTGAGAAGATGGGCCTCAATCTTGAGGAACTCTACTTCGACGGAAGTCTGCCGGGCTATCCGGCCATGCCTCTTACGGGAAGCATGCTTGAGGAGGTAGGGGAGATCTCCTCCGTAGTCAGTGTGGAACCGAACCTGGATGTCTATCCGCCGGATTTTCCCGACTCTTACCTCAGCCTGTTCCCGTTCACGGAGAACACCGGTTGGACCAGAGACTATTATGGTCCGCTCTGGATTCCGGAGAAAGGGGTTACGATTGAGCTAACGGCAGAGAATCTTCCGCTCTATGAGAGGATCATCTCCGCCTATGAGGGTCATGAGTTGAGAACGACGGCTGACGGGAGGATATTCATTGATGGAAAGGAGGCTTCAAGCTACACTTTCGGGATGGACTATTATTTCATGATGGGAGACAACAGGCACAATTCCCTTGACTCAAGGTACTGGGGATTCGTTCCTGAGGACCACATAGTCGGAAGGCCGGCCTTGGTCTGGCTTTCGACTGACGCGGGCCGCAAGTTCCCGAATAATATACGGTGGCGCAGATTCTTCAAATTTGTCTGAATTATTTGCGATTCTGAAAATTTAGAGCGAAATTTGCAACCCCGCAATTTATTTTGAATCAATAAAAAGTAAAATATCATGGCAAAAGTTTGTCAAATCACAGGACGAAAGAGAATGATCGGCAACAATGTCGCTCACTCCAAGCTCCGCACCAAACGCGAGTTCGCCCTCAACCTCAAGACCAAGAAGTTCTGGTCAGAGGCTGAGCAGAGGTTCATCACACTGAAGGTTTCCTGCAAGGGAATCAGAACAATCGAAAAGAAAGGCCTTGACGCCGCTCTCAGGGATGCGCAGGCTAAAGGATATGTCGGCCTTGTTTAAAATCTATTGAGTTATGGCAAAGAAAGCAAAAGGAAACAGGGTGCAGGTCATCCTCGAATGCACAGAGCAGAAGGCAAGCGGTGTGCCGGGAATCTCAAGGTACATCACAACCAAGAATAAGAAGAACACTCCTGACCGTATCGAGCGTAGGAAGTACAATCCTTACCTCCACAAGGTGACTGTTCATCGTGAAATCAAGTAATTTGGAGATATAGACTATGGCAAAGAAAGCAGTCGCTACATTCGCCGCCAAGGCTGGCGCAAAGAGCATGGTGAAGTGCATCCGCATGGACAAGTCACCGAAGACCGGAGCTTACGTCTTCACTGAACTTCTCGTCGAGGCTGAAAAGACAAAGGATTTCTTCGCGGACAAGAAATAATAATTTCCCGTGAATATGATAACGGAGAGGGTGGCTGGAAAGTTGATTTTCAGCCACCCTCCTTTTGCTGATGACCGTTCCTTTGACGTACACGTCAGCCGCTCTTTGGGTATCTCTGGAAGTATTCGTAAATTTACATCTTCATGAATGCGGAATCGACATGGGGTTGATTGAAGATTATCTTTCCTACATCAGGGACATCCGGAGATACTCTGTCAGGACGCGGACGATCTATTCGGATGTGCTGGACGGGTTCGCGGAGTTCTGCGGGGCGGGAAGCGATGAGACTCTGCTGGAGTCGCTCCGCCCTCAGGTCATCAGAAGCTATGAGGTTTCCCTTATGGAGGACAGGAAGGACTGTCCTCGGACGGTAAGGCTGCATCTGTCGGTGCTGTCCGGGTTCTGCCGCTACTTGATGAAGGAGAAGAAGCTGACCGCCAATCCAGTGCGTGCCGTGGCGAAGCCCAAGGCGGAAAAAAGGCTGCCGGAGTTCTACAGGGAGGAGGCGATGAAAGAATATTTCGCCGAGACGGACTGTGACGCGTCCGAAGAGAATCTGACGCTGGTCACGGGGACTGACAAGGCTTCCGAGGCGGCATATTCAAGAAGGCTGGACAGGCTCATCGTGTCGATGCTTTATTGCACGGGGATGCGCCGGGCGGAATTGATCGGCCTCCGGATAGGGGATGTGGATTTCTCCCGGCGGACGATGACGGTGAAGGGGAAAGGCGACAAGGTGAGAGAAATTCCGTTGGTTTCTTCGCTGTGTAAGGAAATTTCATTATATTTACAATCGGTTGAAACGATGGTTGGCCGCGTGAGGTCGGCGGACGAGCCTCTGGCTGTCACCGGCAAGGGTCTGAAACTCTATCCGGTTTTTGTGGACAGGGCCATAAAGAGAGCGCTTGGGCGGATCGGAAGCATCACCGGGAGAAAGTCTCCACATGTTCTGAGGCATTCCCTCGCCACTGAACTTCTGGACGAGGGGGCGGATCTCAACTCGATCAAGGAGCTTCTGGGACACTCATCGCTCGCCGCGACGCAGGTTTACACGCACAACACCATCGAGAAACTGAAAAAAGTTTATGTTAACGCCCATCCAAGGGCAAAAAGCGGAGGTAAAAATGGAGATTAGAGTAAAATCCCTGAAGTTCGACGCGGATCAGAAACTGCTCGACTATGTGGAGAGAAAGGTCTCGAAGCTTTCCAGATTCAGCGAAAGTCTTGACGGAATGGAAGTGACTTTATCTTTGCTCAAGGAGCCGGACAACAAGAATGTCAGGATCCAGACAAGGGCCTACGGCCAGGATCTTGTCATCGAAAGGAACTCGACATCGTTCGAGGATGCCGTGAGTGCCGCTGTCGATCTGATGAAAGAGAAGATTGTAAGGACAAAAGAAAAGAAATTCGAGGCATAATGAATTCGAGATTGATTTTCAGTCTGATCGCCGCTGTTGGAATAGCCGCCGCTTGCGGTCAGCAGAAAGGTGTTGGAAGACAGGCCGCCGGAAATGGCGGACCTGTCTTTCTTGATGAGACGAGATCCATTGACGAGAGGGTGGAGGACGCACTCTCAAGGATGACGACCGAGGAGAAGGTGGCCGTGCTGCACGCACAGTCCAAGTTCAGTTCCGCCGGAGTGCCGAGACTTGGCATCCCTGAGATCTGGACGTCCGACGGCCCCCACGGAATCCGGGCTGAGGTCTTGTGGGACAAATGGAGCCAGGCGGGCTGGACAAGTGACTCCTGCACTGCTTTCCCGGCGTTGACAGCCCTTGCCGCCACATGGAACACCGAGATGTCGGCGCTTTACGGCAAGAGCATCGGAGAGGAGGCTCGCTACCGCAAGAAGGACGTGCTCCTGGGACCGGGAGTCAACATCTGCAGAACCCCTCTCAACGGCCGCGGCTTTGAATATATGGGTGAGGATCCTTACCTTTCCGGACGCATGGTCGTGCCGTACATTCAGGGAGTCCAGAGCAACGGAGTGGCGGCCTGTGTGAAGCATTTTGCCCTCAACAGTCAGGAACTCAACAGGTTCACGACAAACGTGACAGTGGATGACAGGACTCTCTACGAGATCTACCTCCCGGCTTTCAAGGCCGCCGTCACCGAAGGGAAAGCCTGGGCGATAATGGGATCCTACAATCTTTACAGGAACCAATGGTGCTGCCAGAACCAGTACACCCTGAATGACATCCTCAAGGGAGAGTGGGGTTTCGACGGAGTCGTGATCAGTGACTGGGGAGGAACGCACGACACGGATCAGGCTGTGAACAATGGCCTGGACATGGAGTTCGGAACCTACACCAATGGACTGAACTCGTCGGTCTCAAACGCTTACGACAACTATAACCTCTCCGGGCCTTACCTGAAAGGCCTCAATGAGGGCAAGTACGGCATGGATGTGCTTGATGGCAAGGTCCGCAGGGTCCTGAGGCTTATGTTCCGCACGGTCATGGACAGGAACCGTCCTTTCGGCTCGTTCGTGAGTCCTGAACACATTGCCGCTGCCAGAAAGATCGGTTCAGAATCCATAGTGCTTCTCAAGAATGATGCTGGGATCCTTCCGATAAAGGATGCGAAAAAGATTCTGGTCGTCGGCGAGAACGCCGTCAAGATGATGACAGTCGGCGGAGGAAGTTCCTCGCTCAAAGTCAGGAACGAGGTCTCTCCTCTGGATGGAATCAGGGAACGGTTCGCGGATGCGGAGGTTGTTTACGAGCGCGGTTATGTCGGAGATCCGGGCGGTCAGTTTGACGGAGTGACGACGGGGCAGGATCTGAGCGAGAGCCGTTCGGCGGAAAAGCTGATCGCCGATGCCGTGGCGGCGGCCAAGGGGGCTGACTATGTGGTGTTCATCGGTGGTCTGAACAAGAGCGAGCATCAGGACGCTGAAGGTGCGGACAGGGAAAGTTATGAATTGCCATATTCTCAGAATGCTGTCATAGAGGCACTTGCTGCGGCTAATCCTAAACTTGTGGTTGTAAACATCTCCGGAAACGCCGTGGCGATGCCGTGGGTCGACAAGGTTCCGGGAATAGTCCAGGACTGGTACCTCGGGAGCGAAGCCGGACATTCTCTGGCCGATGTGCTGTCGGGAGATGTCGCACCTTCGGGCAAGCTTCCGTTCACGATCGGTGCGACACTTGCCGACTATCCCGTGCAGACTGAGATCCAGTACCCCGGAATCCCTCGCAAGAAGACCGTCAGGATGGGCATTCAGGACAAGATCATCTATGATGAGACCTACACGGAAGGGATATTCGTGGGTTACCGTTGGTTCGAGCATCGTTCCATCAGGCCGGCGTTCCCGTTCGGCCACGGTCTCAGCTACACGACGTTTGAATACGGCGAGCCGAAGACTTCCGGTTCAATCGACAAGGGGCTGAAAGTAACCATCCCTGTCAGGAACACCGGCTCTGTGGCCGGTGCGGAGATTGTGCAGGTCTATGTCAGTGCGCCGGAGAGCCCGGTCGAGCGTCCGGTGAAGGAACTTAAGGGCTTCGGAAAGATATTCCTTGAGCCAGGCAGGTCGGGTGATGTGACAGTCATTTTGGACAAGGCTTCCATCAGCTATTTCGATGCAGGGAAGCACGATTGGGTGGCCGGGAAAGGCAACTATCGGATCCTTGTCGGCGCTTCGTCAGAGGATATACGCAAGACAATTGATTTCAAATATTAGCAGAGCCTTCAATGGCTAAAGGTACAGTTGACGCCGGCAGTCAGTGCCGTGAGATAATCTCAGCTGTCAGGTCAGGACAGTTCGCCCCCGTCTATCTTCTGATGGGGGATGAACCGTATTACACGGACATGGTCTGCGATGCTGTCGTTGAGAACGCCCTTGACGAGGCCGCGCGGGATTTCAACGAGACAATCTGCTATGGGGCTGATGTCGATGCGGACACTGTCATCACGGCCGCCCGCAGGTACCCGATGATGGCCGAGAGGCAGCTCGTCGTTGTCAAGGACGCGCAGGCGATGCGGGATCTGGAGAAACTCTCTGTTTACTGTGAGAAACCTTTGGACTCCACGGTTCTGGTGCTTCTGATGCGCGGGGCTTCCGCTGACAAGCGGAAGGCATTGTATAAACAGGCCTCTAAAAATGGAGTCATCGTAGAGTCCAACACATTGAGAGATTACGAGATGCCATCCTGGATCTCTCAGTATTATTCCGGCAGGGGACTGTCCATTGATCCCGAAGCCGCGGTTCTGCTGGCCGAATCGGCCGGCACGAATCTGGGGCGGATAGCTGTCGAGACAGACAAGATGCTGAAAAATCTGCCGGAGGGGACGAAACAGATCACTGTGGCGGACATCGAGCGGAATGTTGGCGTCAGCAGGGAGTTCAGCGTGTTCGAACTGACCAAGGAACTTTCGGCGAAGAACGGCCCGAGGGCCCTCAGGATTGCGGCAAGAATCGGCGAGGCGGCCAAGTTCGCCATGCCGATGGCTGTCAGTGCCCTCTACACCCATTTCGTAAGAATCCTGAGATACGCTGCCCTGAAGGAAAAGAGCCGTTACCCGGACAAGACCGCCATCGCCGCCGCCCTGCAGGGCGTGAACCCTTATTTTTGGAAGGAATATGACACCGCGGTGGCCAACTACCCGGTCCGCAAGGCGATGGAAGTGATTTCCCTTCTTTGTGAATATGACTACAAAGGCAAAGGCGGTGATGCCGGCGAGGCAACTCCGGGCGAGCTTCTTGTGGAATTGACAAGTAAGATTTTAGCTATATGAGTGAGAACATCATCGAATGCAGGGATGTCTGCAAGAACTTCGGGGAGAAGGTCGCGCTTGACAAAGTCAGCGTAAGCGTTCCTAAGGGCGGAATATTCGGTCTGCTTGGCCCCAACGGCGCGGGAAAGACCACGCTTATCCGCATCATCAACAGGATAACCATTCCTAACGGAGGAGAGGTTCTGTTCGACGGCCGTCCGATAACCCAGAGCGATGTCGAGAAGATCGGCTATCTGCCGGAGGAACGCGGACTTTACCGCAAGATGGAGGTCGGGGATCAGGCCATGTATCTGGCCCAGCTTAAGGGCATGAGCGCTGCCGAGGCCCGCAAGGCCTTGAAAGAGTGGTTCGTGCGTTTCGGAATCCAGGACTGGTGGAAGAAGAAGGTCGAGGAACTGTCCAAGGGCATGGCCCAGAAGGTACAGTTCATCACGACCGTGGTCCACCGGCCGTCCCTGATGATTCTGGACGAGCCGTTCTCAGGATTTGATCCGGTGAACGCCGAGCTGATCCGCAAGGAGATCCTCAGGCTTAAGGACGAGGGCGCCACCATAATCCTCTCGACCCACAACATGGAGTCCGTCGAGGAACTTTGCGACAACATCGCCCTCATCAACAAGTCGCATGTCGTGATCACCGGAGGTGTCAACGGGATCCGTCACAAGTACGGGAACAACAACATTGAGCTGGTCTATACCGGCGAGGACAAGGTGAGGGACGCCGACGGCATCTTCAAAGTCCTTTCCGACGAGGACAACGCCGGCCGCCACACCGCCGTGCTGACATTGGGGAAGAACGCCTCCTCCAATGACGCGCTTTCGGCCCTGCTGGCGCAGGACATTGTCGTCAATTCATTCAAGGAGTTGATCCCGAGGATGAACGACATATTCATAAAACTTGTAACAGAGGAGGCATAGTCATGAATTTCAGAATAATAAAGACTGTCATAGCGAGGGAGTACCTTACCCGCGTCAAGAAAAAGTCATTTCTTGTGACGACGTTCCTCGTGCCGGTCATCTTCGCGGTGTCGATGGTGGCGATCGGTTTCATCATGGCAGGCACGAAGGAAAGGAAGCAGGATGTCGCGGTGGTTGACCGCTCAGGCATCGTCATGAGCCACCTGGAGGACAACGACCGGCTTACGTTCACGGACTATTCCACGGAGAATCCTGATTCGGTCAAGGCGAAACTTCAGGAATATGGCAAGGATGTCCTTGTGGTCGTCTCACCGCTGGATTCCGCCAAGAGGACGGTATCCGTCCAGACATATTCAAAGGATCCGCTTGGGGTGGAGTTCACCACCGGTCTTGCGGACAAGGCTAATGATGCCGTGGAGGAGTACCGCGTGCGGCAGTACGGCATCGACAACCTCTCGCAGATCATGGAAGAGGTGAAGGCCGATGTCAAAGTCACCGAGTACACAATGGATGATAAAGGGAATGAAACTATTTCTGAATCAGGAATATACATGATCATCTCGATGCTTCTTGGCATTGTCATCTGGATGTTCATCATGATGTTCGGCGGTCAGGTGATGTCCAGCGTCATCGAGGAGAAGACCAGCAGGGTTGTCGAGGTGCTTATTTCGTCCGTGAAGGCCATCGACCTGATGTTCGGCAAGATTGTCGGCGTTGCCCTTGTGGCTCTTACGCAGTTCTTCCTTTGGATCATCCTCACGGGCGTGCTCGTCTCCGTCGCCACGACCTTTGTCGGAAAGGATATGTTCGCCGGGATGTCCGGTAACCCTGAGATGATGGCACAGACGATGGGTGTCACACCCGATCAGATGCAGGTTCTCGGGAATGCTACGGCCGGTCTGACCGCTGCCGCTGATTCCTCCGAAGTTGTGGCCGGCGAGCCGGATGAAATGAGCGTGATCATCGGCACTCTCGTGAATATTCCTTGGGTGAAACTGATCGTGTCATTCCTTATATACTTCATTCTGGGATATCTGCTCTACGCTTCGATGTTCGCCGCCGTAGGCTCCGCCGTTGAGAATGAAGGCGATTCGCAGCAGCTCCAGATGCCGCTGACCATTCCGTTGATGATCGCCTATTTCATCATTCTCATGGCGTTCCAGAATCCTGACAGCGGGATTGTGGTCTGGGGTTCGATGATTCCGTTCACGTCTCCTATCGTGATGCTGGCCAGAATCCCTTACGGGGTGCCGATGTGGCAGCTGGTTGTCTCAATCGTGCTGTTGCTGGTGACGTTCTTCGGCTGTGCGTGGCTCTCGGCCAAGATCTACAAGGTGGGGATCCTGATGTTCGGAAAGAAATCCACATTCAAGGATCTCTGGAAGTGGCTGAAAATGAAATAGCGTTTCTATATGTTTTTGAGAATCATGAAGGGAATTCTTATGTCTGTTCTGTTTCTGGCCGGAGGATTGTTCCTTTCGGCCCAGGAGCGGACTATAGAGTGGACGATGGATCCGGTGGACGGGCATCGTACAGGTGTCGTGGCCTCCAACGCCTCGAACGTGACTGAGGCGATGGGGGCGGTCAAGGGTTGTACCTACCATGCGCCGAACGGAAAGAAGTTCCGCGGAGGGACCGTTAGGAATGTGGCGCGGATAATGCTTGATGCGCAGCCGGCGATGGCTGATGTGAAGACTCTCATCGGCCATTCGACCAGAGAGATGGTCAGGACCTACCCCGAGTGCGAGATCTACGACTGGTATGTTGACGAACTGATGCGCGCCGCCGCCGACAGTACCGGCAGGAAGGTTGACATAGGGTTCGCCAACCGTGGCGGGATCCGTCTCGACATGCCGGCCGGAGAGGTTCTGCGTGATGACATAATGTCAATGTTCCCATTCCGCAACAGCATCTGCTACGTGGCCTTGCGCGGACGGGACGTACGCGTCCTGCTTGATCAGATGGCCTCCACGAGATTCCAGATCATCGGCGGCGTGAAGATTGTCGCCAAGGACGGCAGGATCGTCTCCGCCACGATTGACGGCGAGCCGATCGATGATGACAGGATCTACGGGGTCGCCACCCTGGATTTCCTTCTTGACGGCGGAGACGGCTACAAGGTCGCCAACAATGCGGTTGAGGTCATAAAGTGCAACGGCTACCTCTACGACACGATGCTCTCCTACGTTCAGAGCCTCACCGCCGAGGGCAAGCCTATCGAGTACGAGAACCGGCATTGGATCACAATCCTCGGGGAGGGGGACGACAAATGAGAAATACAGTTTTAGGAATATGCCTGCTCGCGGCGTTGCTTGGTTTCGACGCGGCGGCCCAGAAGCGGCTCACCATCATTCACGTGAACGACACCCACAGCCATCTTGAGCCGGAACGCACCGGTGAGCGGGAGGGACTTGGCGGAGTGATCGAGCGAGCCGCCTACCGTGACAGCGTCGTGAAGGCGGACAGCAGGAGAAACGTCCTTCTTCTTCACGCTGGAGATTTCGATCAGGGTTCGTCCTACTTCACCGTCCTCGGAGGCGACATTGAGATCGACCTCATCAACGCCATGAAGTACGACTGCATCACCCTCGGCAACCACGAGTTCGACAACGGTGTCGATGAACTCGCCCGCCGTCTGGCCAAGGTCAGATGTCCGGTCGTGTGCGCCAACTACGATTTCTCGGACACGCCTCTGGCCAAGCACGTCAAGCCATACACGATCGTCAGGAAGGCGGGAATGAGGATCGGGATCATAGGTCTCATGCCGGACATCTCCAAACTGGTCTCCAAGGGGGTCACGGACCGCATTCCGTGCTTCGAGAACGCCGAGGTCGCAGGCAGGTGGGCCGGGTACCTGAAGAACGAGAAGAAGTGCGATCTGGTCATCGCCCTCACGCACATAGGTTTCGAGAACGAGCCTTATCCCGACCCGCTCCTCGTGAGGAGTACCCGCGACATCGATCTGGTCGTCGGCGGTCACTCCCACACCTTCCTCAAGGCTCCTTACTACGAGAAGAACCTTGACGGCATCCCGGTACCTATCGTCCAGGACGGCGAATGGGGTCTCAACGTCGGCAACCTCAAGATTTACAGATAGTTCAAAATAGATTTCTTACAGTATGCTGACCTTTGTTCTTTCGCTTCTGGCCCTTTTTGTAGGCTATGCGGTTTACGGCAGGTTCGTCGAGCGGGTGTTCGGCCCCGATCCCAAGCGTAAGACACCGGCGGTCGCCCATCCTGACGGGGTGGACTACATCGCCATGCCTTGGTGGAAAATCTTCATGATCCAGTTCCTCAACATAGCGGGTACCGGGCCTATCTTCGGAGCCATCATGGGAGCCCAATTCGGCCCTTCCGCCTATCTGTGGATAGTTTTCGGAAGCATTTTCGCCGGGGCCACACACGACTACCTGAGCGGGATGCTCTCGCTCAGGCATGACGGCATGGGACTTCCCGAACTGATCGGACGCTATCTCGGCAACGCCACGCGGGTTGTCATGCTCGTTTTCACCGTGCTGCTGCTTGTGCTGGTGGGCGCGGTCTTCGTTTACAGTCCTGCCACGATCATGGCGACCTTCGGAGGATCCATGACGATGTGGTTCGTCATAATATTCCTGTATTATCTGCTGGCAACGCTTCTGCCGATTGACAAGATCATCGGCCGCATCTATCCCTTGTTCGCCGCCGCTCTGCTCTTCATGGGAGCCGGAATGCTTGTGATGCTGTTCGTTAAGTGGCCGTCGCTGCCGGAACTTTGGGACGGGCTCGGCAACATGGGAGCGGCGCACGACCCGAACTGGAAAGACCCGATTTTCCCTTGCCTTTTCATCACCGTTGCCTGTGGTGCGATCAGCGGTTTCCATGCCACCCAGAGCCCTCTCATGGCACGCTGCATGACCAGCGAGAAGCAGGGGCGTTCCATTTTCTACGGCTCGATGATCACCGAAGGAGTAATGGCTCTCATCTGGGCCACCGTGTCGATGTACTTTTTCTATGGGAAGCCTGTTCCGGGTGTGGAGACGTTTGCAGCGGCTGCGGGAGTTAGCGGGATGACCACGCCCGCTCCGACGGTGGTGAAGGTCGTCTGCGACAGCTGGCTTGGCAAGGTGGGCGGAATCCTTGCGCTTCTCGGTGTGGTGGCGGCCCCTCTTTCTACCGGTGACACGGCTCTCCGCAGCGCCCGTCTGATTGTGGCAGACTTCCTGCACATCTCACAGCGCCCGCTTCTCAAGCGCGTCCTTGTGTGCGTTCCTGTGTTCCTCTCCTCGCTCGGTCTGCTGCTTTGGCAGGTGGGCAATCCCAACGGATTCAATGTCATCTGGCAGTATCTCGGCTGGGCCAACCAGGCCTTGTCGGTGTTCACCCTGTGGATGCTGACCGTCTATCTTGTCCGTGAGCATAAGCCGTACGTCATCGCACTCGTCCCGGCTCTGTTCATGACCGTGGTGTGCGTGACATTCATCCTCGTCTCGCCACAGGCCTTGGCGCTTTCCAAGACGCTGAGTTACTCGTTGGGAGCCGCTTCAGCAGTCGTCTCCCTTGCCATGTTCATCTGGTGGAAGGTCACGAAATGTCCCGGCAAGACGGCTTCCGGGGAACGTTAATCCTATGTGGAGCTTAATGTATTAATGTATTAATGTATTAATGTATAAAGCAATCTCCCGGTGCCTGTTTTGACACAATGAGATTGCTTTATCGCTTGATGGTGAACGCATTGTCCGCCACTGCGGTGCCTATTCGAGGTTGACGGTCTGGTAGAACGCCTGGGCTTCTTTCACAAGTGACTCGGCGGGCGTCTCCTTCGGGGTCTCGGTGTGGCGCCAAGGTTCGGTCTCGGCCACATCGAATTGCTGGACGCGGCCCACGGGGGAGAGGACGGTCAACACGTCGTCGCTGTAGTAGCCAAGATCCTGATAGGTGGCCATGAAAGCCCGCTGGTCATATTCAGGAGCGAGGATGTTCTGGCCGTAGAACTTCGAGTCGTAGGAGAAATGCAGAAGGGAGAAGACGGTCGGCATAAGGTCGATCTGCGAGCACAGTTTCCCGACCCTTTGAGGCTGGATGAAGCCCGGGGCATAGACGATCGCCGGGATGTGGTACCTGTCCACCGGAATGCTGGTCTTTCCGGCGCTGGATGCGCAGTGGTCCGCCACGATGACAAAGACGGTGTTCGCGAACCAAGGCTTGCGAGAGGCCTCGTCGAGGAACTGTCCGATGGCGAAATCGGTGTATTTCACGGCTGCGGAGCGGGACTTCATCTCGCCGTCATAGGTGATCTTCCCTTCAGGGAATGTGTACGGGCGATGGTTGCTGATCGTGAATATGATGGCGTGGAACGGCGTGCCGCTTTCGGCCTTCCGGTCGAACTCTTTCAGGGCCACCCTGTACGAATCCTCGTCGCAGGTTCCCCAGATGTTTGCGAAGGTGATGTCCTCCTTCGGGTAGGAGGACTTGTCGATGATCTCGAATCCGTTGCCGGAGAAGTAGGTCCTCATGTTGTCGAAATAGCTGTCGCCTCCGTAGATGAAAGAGGAGGTGTAGCCGTTGGCCCTGAGGACGGTGCCTGTGGAGAACAGCCCCTCGTTGTCCGGGCGTTTGATGATGCTCTCGCCGGCGCTCGGCGGGAGGCAGAGGGTCAGCGCCTCAAGGCCTCGGACGGAACGGTTGCCGGCAGCGTAGAGATTGTCGAAGACGAGACTCTTTCCGATCAGGGAGTCCAGATTCGGAGTGATGCCCTCCTCGTTGCCGTAGGCGGCGAGGAAGTCAGCGCTAAGGCTCTCCACGGCGATCAGTACTATGTTCTTCTTGATGGCGGGGATGGTGTCTCGGATTATCTGTACTCCGTCACTGTTTGCAGAGGTCGCTGAGCCTGTGGCTCGACTTTGCTCACCGGCCATCGAAGCGACTTGATGACAAAGCTTAAGCTTGAGTGCGGAGGCTTCATCGGAAGGCAGCATCCGGTAGAAACGGTCATATTCAAGAGTGCTGCTGCCGTACGCCTCAAGGAAGTTCCAGCAGCCGTTGCACTGGAGCTCCGTGGCGTAGTTGTTCGCGCTCTGGAGGTTGCGGTAACTGAACCGCAGCCAGGAGAGGCTTCCCGCGAACAGGATGGCGTAGATGACGAATGTGGCGAGGAACGGAACCGTCCCGCCGTTGCCGGCCTCGCTGAAATCTTTACACCGGAACATTCTCCAGCTGACAAGCACGGCGACCATCAGCACACCTGCGAACATTGGGACGACAGGGTATGACTCCATGATGTTCCCGATCACCTCGTTCGTGTAGACCAGATAGTCCACGGCGATGAAGTTGTACCTTACTCCGAACTCATTCCAGAAGATGCATTCCGAGATCGCGTTGACGATTGCCAGGAAGATGTACAGCCCCATCGTGAACAGCAGTCCGGCCCTGCACCATCCTTCCCGGATGCCCGGAATGAACAGACGCAGACAGAAGCCGCCGAGCAACAGGAGGGAAATCGTCCGGGCGATGGCGGGAACCACGGAACCATATTCAGAGAATATGTTGGACGGCAGGAATGAATAGACCATGAAGGCAAGCAGCGCGGCTCCTATGACGGTACTTATAGGCTTTCTGTATTTTGCGTTGTTCAGCGTGGCATGAAGCAGCATCGCCGGGGCGAGCGCCAGCAGTGAGAACGCGATGTCGTTCGCAAGGCCTAAAAAGAAGATCTTCAGCCATTCGCTGGCCGTGAAACCGATCACGGTCGGCGGCACGAAAAGCAGGAATATTCTTGTTATGAAGCCAAGGATGGCTGCGAAGGTGATGAAGACCGGAGCGAAGTACCTGAACCAGTCGTGGACTTTACTTGTCCTGCCGTTGTTTCCCAAGATATCCCTGTCCATGGCATTATATATATTATTTTATTATAGGTTGCGAAGTTAAGAAATTCCGATGATTATTGCTAACTTTGTCTGAATATGAGCAAATCAGTCATCTTGATGAGAAAACATTTTCTTTGCGCCGTGTTCGCGGCGATTCTTTTTTCAGCCTTCCCGGTGGAGGCTCAGATCCGCGGTTTCCGCCAGGAACAGTTGAAGGAGTGGGAGTTCAGCAAGGACGGTTCCGATTGGGAAACTGTGGAGGTGCCTCATTCCTACAATGCGGAGGACGGTCATTCCCCTTACTACTACCGTGGGAAGGCCACCTATCGTTGCGATTTGAGGATCAATGACTTGAAGAAGGCGTATCACGTTTTTTTCGAGGGGGCGGCGCAGGCTGCCGTGGTCAAGGTCAACGGGGAGCAGGTGGCTGTGCACAAGGGCGGCTACACCCCTTTTTCCGTGAACGTCACGGAAGCCTTGAGGAAAGGCGTCAACCGGCTTGAGGTGGTTTGCGACAACTCCGAGGATGTGGAGATGGCTCCCGTGACTTCGGATTTCAACAAGAACGGCGGGCTGCACAACCCGGTGTGGCTGCTTGTGATGGAGGATGTCTATCTTTCTCCGGAGGACTACGGCATGTACAGACTGCGCTGCGAGACCCCTGTCGTGACAAAGAGCAAGGTCGTGACCAATGTCCGAGCGAAACTGGTCAACTCCGGCAACAGGGACGCCGACATCATGGTCCGTGTCCAGCTGCTTGAGTCGGACGGGACGTTGGCCTACCAGGCTGACCGTGAGATCCCTGTCGGAGCGTTCACCGAGTATGACTTCGACCACGAGTTCATCCTTTCCGGAATTCATCTTTGGGACGGAGTCAAGGATCCGTACCTCTACACGATCAGGGTTGAGCTTTTCAAGGGGAAGAGGATGATGGACATCGCCGAGACCAAGGTCGGCTACCGTTCGATCGGGATGGATCCGGAGAGAGGATTCATTCTCAACGGCCGTCCCTACCCTCTGCGCGGTGTGGCCATGCATCAGGACACGGACGGCAAGGCATCGGCCCTGACACAGGCGGATTACCGGAGTGACTACCGGATTGTCAAAGAGCTGGGCGCCAATTTCTTGCGTCTGGCACATTATCCTCACAACGACTTAGCGTTCCAGCTGTGCGACTCTCTGGGCATAATCGTACAGACGGAGGTTCCGTGGGTGAATGTCTGCGGAACGGATGCCACGCGGGCCTATTTCAACAACATCCACCACCAGATGAAGGAAATGGTGAGCAATCTCTACAATCATCCTTCCATCGCTTTCTGGGGCATGTGGAACGAACTTGACACATGGGGCAACAACAATGACCTGCAAGGCCCGTTCGATGCGGAGCGGGTTGCGCTGGAGACGGAGAGGCTTTATGAGTACGCCAAGAGTCTCGATCCGGACCGCTTTGTCGGCTTCACTGACTGCTCAAGGCTTGAACGGGACGGCTACCGGGACCTGAAGGGGGATTTCTGTTCGCAGAACATCTACTACGGTTGGTACTGGACTCCCAATGATTTCAGCGGATTGTCCACATCGTTGAAGAAACTGCACGGAATGAAACCGGACATGCCGTTCAATGTTTCTGAATATGGCGTCGGCATCAACCCTTACTGCCATGTGTGGAACCCGGCCGCCGCGGTCCGTGACAAGGAAGACGATTCCAGACATTACGAGGAATATGGCAACATCTTCCACGAGTCCTACGTCCGCCAGATAGCGGCGATGCCGTGGCTGAACTTCACATCAGTCTGGGTTTTGTTCGATTTCCCTGTGGCTGCCCGTCAGGAAGGCTTCATGGATTCCGCGGACGGTGTCAGATTCGTAATGAACAACGACCGCAAATACATGAACGACAAGGGTCTCGTGACCCGTGACCGGCAGACGAAGAAGGATGTGTTCTACCTGTACAAATCTCTTTGGAACAAGGAGGAGACCACGGTCCACATCACGTCAGGCCGTTTGGAATATTTTCCTGCGGGAGAGGAACTGCGCATCAAGGTTTACAGTAACGCCAAGTACCTGACCCTCTACCAGAACGGCCGTCAGGTAGCCAGGCTGGTAAGTTCCGGGGAAGCCTCCGGAGTGGTCTGGACCTTCCCGGCTGTCCGTCTGAAGACCGCCGAGGACTCTTTCAAGGTCGTCGCGAACAATGGCGTCACTGACGAGATCACTTTGAAGAAAGCCAAGTGATTTATTGTAATATATGATGAATGTGAGAAATGCGTCGATGTCCGGAGTGGCGGTCGTGTCGCCGCTCTGGGCTTTTCTTGCCGTCGGTTGCGGTTCGGCCGACGAGGCTGCCGACAATGCCGGCAAACCTTTGAACATCGTTTACATAATGTGCGATGACCACTCGTACCAGACGATCAGCGCCTATGACCGGAGGTTTATTGAGACCCCGAACATAGACCGGATAGCGGACGAGGGGGCAAGATTCACGAACAGTTTCGTCGCCAACTCATTGAGCGGCCCTTCCCGCGCCTGTCTTCTGACCGGCAAGCACAGCCACAAGAACGGCTTCACAAACAATGAGCACGGTGTCTTTGACGGGAGCCAGCAGACCGTGCAGCAACTGCTCCGCGATGCCGGCTACACCACGGCTATGGTTGGCAAGTGGCATCTCGTGAGCGAGCCTACGGGTTTTGACTATTGGGACATCCTTACCGGTCAGGGGGACTACTACAATCCGGTGTTCATCAACAACGGCGAGCGTGAGTGCGTGCCTGGTTATTGTACGGACATCGTGACCGACAAGGCTCTCCGGTGGCTGGACAACGGACGGGACAAGGACAAGCCGTTCTGCCTGTTCCTGCACCACAAGGCTCCGCACCGCAGCTGGATGCCGGACCTGCAGGATCTTGACCTCTACAATGACGTGACCTATCCTTTGCCGGAGACTTTCTACGACGACTATGAGGGAAGGGTCGCCGCAGGACTTCAGGAGATGAGCATCATCAAGGACATGAATCTCGTCTATGACCTGAAGATGGCTGATCCGGAGAATGAGATCCACACGCCGGAGAATCCGGATCTGGAGGAATATGGACGCAGCCTTTACCTTCAGACAGGAGAGTCCCTCCCCGGACGGATGACTCCGGAGCAGCAGGCTGTCTGGGATGCGCACTACGGACCGGTCATAGAGAAATTCAAGAGGGACAGCCTCAGCGGAAACGCCTTGTCTGAATGGAAGTACCAACGCTACATGCATGACTACTGCCGTGTGATCCACTCCGTGGACCGTAACGTCGGACGGGTGTATGAGTACTTGAAGGAACACGGACTTCTGGAGAACACCCTGGTCGTCTATACTTCCGATCAGGGTTTCTTCATGGGCGAACACGGCTGGTTCGACAAGAGGTTCATGTACGAGGAGAGTTTCCGCACACCTCTTCTTGTCCGTCTTCCTGATTGTGTGAAGGGGACAAGGGGTTGTGACCTGGACGGTCTCGTCCAGAACATCGACCATGCCGCCACCTTCCTTGACCTTGCCGGAGTGCCTGTCCCCGAGGACATCCAGGGCGAGAGTTACCTGCCTATGCTTAGGAGCGGCAAAGCCGGCCACAGGAAGTCCTTGTACTATCATTATTATGAATATCCCGCCGAGCATGCCGTCCGCCGCCACTATGGCGTGCGCACGTCTCGCTACAGCCTGATGCACTTCTACAACGACATCGACAAGTGGGAACTCTATGACCTGAAGAAGGATCCTGCGCAGATGCACAACATCTACGGCCAGCCCGGCACTGAAAGACTGACCAAGCGCCTTCTCAAGGAACTGCACAGGTTGCAGGATCTTTATGATGATCCGATAGAGACCACGCTCCATTGATGCTCTTCATGTAGCGAAAGCAGATGGAAACTGTCCGGTGACAGAATCATATTCCCCGGCTTCGGGTGTTTAGTAACTCTTAAAGAATAACTTGGTACTTTTGCTCGTCTTTTTGGTCTAAATTTATTTGTTCATCAGTCGTGTACCCCGGTACACTCCTTCTTCACAAACAAATTTATCCACAAAAATCCTTCACAAAACTTTACCAACTTATTTTTTCATCCTTACTTAAAATGCATGTTGATCATTTGATTGACATGCATTTTTTTTGTATGCTCGACATAAACGATGTCGGTCGGATGGACATTCCGGTGATGGACATATCCGTGTTTTTCTCTCCGTAAGAGATGTCCACTCACAACCGCAAAGATAGATAATTTATTGTA
>CAVHWO010000051.1:0-8965 GCA_963639865.1 bacterium
TGACCGTGAACTTGTAGGAGTTCGGATTCCAAGCCGGTCTCCAGCGTTCGGAGACAACCTCCCTGCCGCCGATGGAGACGCTCTGGAAACCGGCATAGTAAAGTATGAAATGGTACTCGGCGTCACGCGGAGCCTCGATGAAGCCTTCGTAAGTCACTTTGGCTCCTTTCAGCGGGATCTTCGGGAGATTCGGGATCACCCATTCATTCTCATAGTACAGGGAATCCTCCTGTCTTGTGACAGGATCGCCGGCGGCAGGGGTGTAAGTCCCTGTCAGACCACCCTCACTACCATCCTTGCCGTAGAGTTTGAAAGCATTGTTCAACTGCACGTAAGGCTTCGGGTTGCCCCAGCGGCTCAGTGAATAGTTGTCAACCAACACCCCGTAGCCCCTGCTGCTGACCACGAACGGGATGGAGACCTTGGTGTTGTACTGGAACAGTTCCTCGTTGCCTCCCTTGTGGTTGAACTCCAGAGACTGATGCTGCCCGAGGCCGTAGAACGCCTCGTCCTCGGGAGAATCAAAAGTGAAGAGCGAGGAATATTCCTTCCGGCCCTCTACAGTTATTGGATTGAAAGACATGGTGTTACCGTCCAGAACATTCACACCGTTCCTGTCCGCGAAGGAGACAGCTCCATCCCTGAGCCTGACCGTGGCCGTCACAGAGGCTGTGGCGACAGACACCGTGCTGTCAGTGGAGCTTACGGTGAATCCGGTCTTGACCGCAGAAGGAACAATGACGAGACTTTTCCTGTCCGCGAATCCGGACTCAGGAGTGGCTGTGACCCTAACAAGATTGTCACCCTTCACCTGGAGCCGCACCAGTGCCGGCCCGTCCGCCGTCCGGTCTGTGACACGGACAGTGATTCCGTCAGCGTTCCGATTCCAATCCTGACCGCCACATCCCCAAACTGCGGCGAGCGCCAGCGCGAACAAAATGATCCTATCAGATTTCATTGTGGTTAAAGCATTGATTATTAATCAGTATTTTCCACAAACTTACACAAATAATCCTAAAGAATGAGGCCTGTTATTCCACTCCCGCAAAAAAAGCCCATCATTTGTCAAAAAAATACAGGTTTTATCTTCACTGATGCTCCTGTTCAAACATCTGAATATTTTCGGAACTTGTGATTTAAATAATAGCCAAATATTAAACCATTATTACTATATTTGCCAAGTAAGAGCTCAAATCTAAACCCTTATGGAAGATATCTACAGTTTATCTGACACACAAGTGCAGAAACGCATCGGAGAAAAGCTCAAGTCTATTAGACTGAAGCAGAACATAACGCAGAAAAGTCTGGCCGAAGAGGCGGACATCTCATTATCTTCGGTAAAGAACATCGAAAACGGTCGGATCGGCTCTTTCGAGTCACTGTTGCGCATAATGAGGGTTTTAGGCGAACTCGATGCTTTCCAAACCCTTATCGCAGAAGAGCTATTGAGTCCCGGTGAATATTATGAACTGGTCAACGCCGGCAAAAAGGTCTCCAGAAAACGCGCGGCCGGCAAGATCAAAACAGAGAAGGAGGAACCATAATGGTAGATGTAGCAAAAGTCAGGATGTTCAGGCAGGATGTAGGAACTTTCCGCTGGGATTATAGTCGAAATGCCGCTCTGTTTGAATATGATAACGGGTTTGTCGGCAAAGGTGTCGAGCCATCCCCGCTGATGATGCCTGTAAGACACGGTTTGCCGGGAATGCTGGCGGATTCGCTTCCTGACACCTATGGGCGGGCGTTGTTTGACAGGTGGCTGGCTCTGACCGGAAGGACTTCGGGAAATCCGGTTGAAACATTATGCTTTCTCGGAAAGAGATGTATGGGCGCACTGGAATTCTAACCGGCGACAGGTCCAGCCGCAGATCCTGATGCAAGGATCGAGATCGACTCTTTGGTCGAAGTGGCCAAGGAGGCTCTCTCTAAAAAAGAGATGTTCGGCATCAACATGAATCGAGACCGCAAGGCCGCCATCGCAGAGATTCTTCGTCTCGGGACATCCTCCGGAGGCCAGAGAGCCAAGGCCATCATCGCCTACAACAAAGATACCGGAGAAGTACGATCAGGGCAGGTCAAAGCTCCGGAGGGATTTGACTATTACATCATCAAGTTGGACGGAGTCTCGGCTCCGTGACTGTTGTCAATCAAGATTTTCGGCCTTTGGCCGATAGCCGCTTCGCTCTCACAATTGTTCCAATTGTTCTGTTTCATAGCCTGGTTTCGCATTTAGATTTTACACCTCTAATTTAATTACAACAAAGTTTCGCATAAATAATAACCTGCACTCTGTAGCCATTGGTGACATTATTGATGGAGATAGCCAACTTTCAATAAAAAAGCACAATAAAAAGGGAAAGAGTATGATTTATGGTTACATCAGAGTCAGCAGCGACAAACAGACTGTTGAGAATCAAAGGTTTGAAATCAACAACTTCTGTACGAGGGAATCCATGAGCATTGACGGCTGGATTGAAGAGACTATAAGCGGCACCAAGAACTATAGTAAGCGGGAGTTGGGGAAACTCCTGAATCGGGTTCAGAAAGATGATTTGATCATCTGTGCCGAACTGTCCCGTCTGGGGCGCAATCTCTTTATGATTATGGAAATTCTCAACATCTGTATGACCAAGGAGTGCAGAGTTTGGACCATCAAAGACAACTACCGGCTTGGGGAGGACATCCAGAGCAAGGTGCTGGCCTTTGCTTTCGGCCTGTCTGCGGAAATCGAGCGAAACCTTATCAGCCAGCGAACAAAAGAGGCCCTGGCCAGGAAGAAAGCTGAAGGAGTGGTTCTCGGGAGACCGGTCGGGCGAAAAACTGAGGAGGAAAAGTATAAGTTGTACCCCAAGCGGACACTTATCGTAGAATTGCTCCGGGCCGGGGTCTCGCAGCGGAAGATTGCCAAGATTTGCAAGGTGGACCGCAATACCATTGGGCGGTATATCCACACGTTTCTGAAAGAATAGGAGCGTTTAGAGCAGACTGGAAAAGAGTACATCATTGATGGCAAGAAGGTCAAAGCTCGCAAGAAAACCACTAATAAATGGTTTGAGACCCAGGATAGCATCAGTTATTGGGTCTTATATTTGCGGATGTCGAACCACGTGTAGGTAATTTGGTTCAGGACTTTTGCGATGGCATCGGCGGTGATTTCCTTGTAGAAGAAATCAGTTTTGTCGGAGGTAAGGGTGCCGTCGCTGAATTCCTCAAAGCGGCTGATAAGTTTTTTGTTGGAGTAGAACAGGCGCTCGAATTCCTGGGCGTCAAAGACGAAATACTCGTATAGGTTGGTGACAACCAGTCGTTTGAGCTGGATATTCTTGCCCGTATGGCGTTCGCGGAGGTAGTAAAGCAAGAGTTCCTGCAAGGCTTTTTTATTTAGGTCTTCCTTTGTGACCATCTCGCCGGTATTGGTAGGCTTCTTGACCTCTATGATCACACCGACGGGGGCGGCGGCATTGACCCCAAGATGAATGGCGCAGTCAATGTCACCGTGCGGAGAAATCTTGTAACTCTGGCTGTAGAACGTGAATTTCAGGAAATCCATCAGATCGCCCTTGAGTTTTTCCTCGGTATTGATGAAGGAAATTTGCTCGTAGTAATTGTGGAGTTGGGTTTTGAATACTTCAAAGACTGGCTATCCAACGGTGGCGAAAAATGTCATTATGACGATAGCGAAGATTCTTTAAAATTAAAGAACGCCATACAACATGAATATGAAGAATGGTTCAGGCTATAATAGCCAAGTTATTGGCATGAAAAATATTACAGAAGAATGCCGGTTACTTGCAGGAGAATGACCTATCTACCCATATGGTTGACTGGGAGACGCTTGGTTTTGTGATATGTCACGTCACGCCTTGCAGTTCCTGGTGCAGCAGCGCTGGGAGAGGACGATGCCAAAGACGGCGACAAAGACTCCGATCCACTGGAAAAGGGAGAGATGCTCGCGGCCGATGACTTCGGCGACAAGGGCGGTGGCAACGCACATCATGGCGAGGAACACGCTGGATTTGCTGACGCCCAACTTCTTGATGGTCATGGCCCAAAGCGAGAAGGCAAGGCTGGAGCAGAGGACAGCCAGACAGAGGATTGGCTCAAGAACATTCCACGAAAGAAGTCTGGAGTCGAAATCTTCGATTCCTCTCGTCAGGAAGAACGGCAGGAAGTACACGGAGCCGATCAGGAACTGGTACATCACTATGACCTGAGGCTTGTAGCCATCCGAAAGAAGCTTGGTCAGCGACGCATGCCCCACCTCCGAGAACACGGCGATCATCAGCAGGATGACTCCTAGTACAAAGTTCTGAGGCCCCCCCCCATCATTTCCACCCTGCTTGAGCAGGACAAGGCAGATGCCACACAAGGTCACGGCGATCCCGAAACCGTTGAGAGCCGAGATCCGCTCCTTGAAGAACAACACGCCCGCCCCCACCGAGAAGATCGGAACAGAGGCTATTATCATGGCGCTGATGGTCGGCGATCCCGTCTCCTTGATGCCGTAGGTCTCGCAAAGAAAATACACAAGTGGCTCAAACAGAGCCAAAAACGCGAACTTTACCAAATCCTTGCGGGCGATGGGGCGGAAAGACTTCGTGAATATGTTGAAAAGCAGTAGGATCACCCCCGCGACAAAGATCCTTATCGGAACAAAATAAAAGATCGGCACATCAAGAGCGATAAGCTTGTCGCTCCAGATGTAGGACATTCCCCAAAGCACAATGGCAACAACGGAAAGAAGATAGACTACCGCCTTGTTGTCACATATACCTCTAACAACGCTCATACAGAAAAATCTCTTTATCTTTCAATTTCGCAAAGATAATCAATTTTCCGTTTAGAAACGAAATAATATTCAAATATTCATTAACACTTCGACACCGATTATTTGTCAGGCAGAAGCCTCAGGGAAATTCTTTTGCGGTCCAAATCGACATCAAGGACGCTGACACTGACTTTCTGGTGCAGTTTGACTTTCCGGCCACGCATCTGCGAGACGTGGACGAGACCGTTCTCGTGGATTCCGATGTCGACGAACGCACCGAAAGCGGTCACATTCGTGACGATTCCAGGAAGTTCCATGCCCTGTCTCAAGTCATCGATCTCGTGGATGTCATCGGCGAAACTGAACTCCTGCGCACTCTGGCGAGGATCCCGCCCCGGTTTGGCCAGTTCCTTGAGAATGTCATTGATTGTAGGGAAGCCGAACTCCCCTTCTACGTAGGCCGACGGGTCAATCCTCTTGATGAGTTCCTCATTGCCGACCAGCTCCTTTGTGCTGACACCCAGATCCGAAGCCATCCGGTCAACTATGTGGTAGCATTCCGGATGCACGGCGGAATTGTCAAGCGGATTCGCGGCATCGTGGATGCGCAGGAATCCGGCACACTGCTCGAAAGCCTTCGGGCCGAGTTTCGGAACATCACGGAGCTGGGTCCTGGAAGAGAAGCCCTTGATGGAGGAGCGGTAGTCCACGATGTTCGAGGCCAGAGCCGGGCCGATTCCCGAAACATAACTCAACAGGTAAGGACTGGCCGTGTTAAGGTTCACACCGACACTGTTCACGCAGATCACGACTGTGTTGTCCAGTTTCTCACGAAGCAGATTCTGGTCCACATCGTGCTGATACTGCCCCACTCCCAATGATTTAGGATCTATCTTGACCAGCTCGGACAGAGGATCCATCAGGCGGCGGCCGATCGACACGGCACCCCTCACTGTCACATCCTCGTCCGGGAACTCCTGCCGGGCGACCTCGGAGGCTGAATAGATCGACGCTCCGTCCTCGCTGACCGTGAACACCTTGACGTTCTCCGGAATCCCTACACGCTTGATGAAATCCTCGGTCTCGCGGGAGGCCGTGCCGTTGCCGATCGCAATGACCTCGACGGCATATTCATCAATCATCGCGGCGACAGCCATGATCGACTTTATCTTCTCGCTCTGAGGCGGGTGCGGGAAGATTATCTCGTGGTGCAGGAGGTTGCCCTGCTCGTCCAGACAGACGATCTTGCATCCGTTGCGGAAGCCGGGGTCTATCGCCATCGTCCTCTTCTGGCCGACCGGGGCGGAAAGCAGAAGCTGGGTAAGGTTCTCACCGAACACATTGATGGACTCGACGTCAGCCTTCTCCTTCGCCTCCTTGAGAATCTCGTTGGTCAGCGAAGGCTCCAGAAGACGCTTGTAGGCATCATCCACGGCCAGTCGGATCTGCTCCGCAAGCTTCGCCCCCGGATAACGGTGTTCCTGACAGAAATCGTAGTAGATCTTGTTGCCGCATTTCTCGGGATCCGCATCCAGACCAACAGACAGGAAACCTTCCTTCTCCGCGCGCAGGATCGCCAGCAGGTTGTGCGACGGAATCCTCTGCAAAGGCATGGAAAAATTGAAATACGTCCTGTACTTCGAGGCCTCGGCGTTGCCAGAGGCGGCCTTGGTCGCCTTGGACTCTATCCTGCGGGTTCTGAATATGTTCCTGAGGTTCCCGCGGACTGTCTGCGATTCGGAAAGCCGTTCGGCGATGATGTCCCGGACCCCGGCGAGAGCCTCCTCAACGGAAGCGACCTTATCACCGACATACTTGCCGGCCTCCGCCTCCGGATCCGCGGCCTCAACCTTCCACATCCTGTCGGCCAATGGTTCAAGCCCTTTTTCCCTGGCCATCGTGGCGCGGGTTCTGCGCTTGGGACGATAAGGCAGATAAAGATCCTCCAACTCACTGGAGACCACGCAATTCTCGATTCTGGATTTCAGGGCGTCAGTCAACTTTCCCTGTTCGGAGATCGTGGACAGGATGCCCGCCTTCCTTTTCTCCATCTCGATGAACACATCGTTCCAGTGCTTGATCTCGGCGACGGCGACATCGTCCAGTCCTCCGGTCTTCTCCTTACGGTAACGGCTGATGAACGGGATAGTGTTCCCCTCCTCGAAAAGATGGACGCAGTTTTCAACCTGCCAATCCTTGACCCCGATGGTGCGGGCGATATGGTCGATATAGATGTTCTTCATACTCAAAATGTTATCAATCAATGTCAATCCTGCGAGACCACCTTCAGCTCATCCCTGTACGCCGAGAAGATCTTGGACTTGGAGACGAAGCCTACGTAGGTCCTGTCACGCCTCACCACAGGGAGGTTCCATGCCGACGTGACCTCGAACTTCCTCATCACAGAATCCATCTTCTCGTCCTCGTAAACATATTCCTCGGCGCTGCGCATGAAGTTGAAGACGTGAAGGGTCTCATATTCATCGGTCCTGAACATGTCCTTGCGGATGTCCTCCAAAGAGACGAAACCCTGAAAGCGGTCCACCGAATCCAGAACAGGGAATATGTTTCTTGTGGACTCGGAGACAACCTCGACAAGGCGTCCGAGGGTGTCGTCAATCTTCACTGTCGAGAAGTCCGTCTCGATGACGTCGGACACTTTCAGCAGGGTCAGCACGGCCTGGTCGCTGTCGTGGGTCAGAAGCTCGCCCCGCTGGGCTATCCGCTTGGTGTAGATGGAATATTTCTCGACAAGCCTCGTCGTTCCGAAAGCGATTGTCGATGTAAGGATCAGCGGAAGGAACAATTCATAGCCTCCTGAGATCTCGGCGATCAGGAAGATGGCCGTCATCGGGGCCTGCATCACTCCCGCCATGAGTCCGGCCATGCCGACAAGCACAAAATTCTGCTCCGGAACACTCACAGGCGTGCCGTCGAAAAGCAGGTTGAGCGTTCTCGCTACCACGAATCCGGCGATGGCTCCGACGAAAAGCGTGGGACCGAAAGTTCCGCCCACTCCCCCTCCTGCATTGGTCAGGGTCATGGAGAACACCTTGAGCAGCAGGATCAGCAGAAAGAAGACCGGCACGGACCAGGGGCTGTCCGCCAGAAAAGCCAGCGGAGTCTGCCCGTCCAGCGAGAGTTCCTGTCCGTTGAGCAGACCGCCGAGGGACTCGTAGCCTTCACCGTAGAGCGGCGGGAACAGGAAGATCAGGATTCCCAGCCCGACCGCGCAAAGAAGCCATTTGAGGTAGGCATTGTCCATCTTCCCTATCCGGTCCTCCAACCTCAGCGTGGTGCGGATGAAATAGATGGAGCATGCTCCGCAGAAAAGTCCGAGGATGACGTAGTAAGGAATGTTCCTGAGCGCGAACGGAGTCAGGGTGCATTCGAACGGGGTCGAGGAGCCGAGCAGCGTGTAAGACACCACTGTCGCGGAGACTGTGGCCAGCAGCAGAGGCATCATCGACGTCATCGAGATGTTGAAAAGCAGGATCTCCAGCACGAAGAGGACTCCCGCGAGAGGAGCTTTGAATATTCCCGCCACAGCGGCGGCCGCGCCGCAGCCCAGCAGGACGGTCATGCTCCTGTAGGACAGTCCCATGTAGCGGGCGAAATTGGATCCGATCGCGGCTCCCGTGTAAACTATCGGAGCCTCGGCTCCCACGGATCCTCCGAATCCTATGGTCACCGAACTGGCCGCAATAGAGGACCACATGTTGTGCGGCTTGATCCTGGACTCATGCCTGGAGACCGCCTGCAGGGCCTTTGTCACACCGTGGCCGATCCTGTCCTTGATCACGTACCGGCAGAAAAGCATGGCCAGAAGCATTCCGATCCCTGGAAGGGCCAGATAGTATAGCGCCCCGTCCAGAACCCCTCCGAAAGCGTTCCGCAGCCCGTCCTGAATCACGGAGATCAAGGTCTTGAGCAGCACGGAGGCAAGCCCGACCACGATTCCGACGACAAGGCTGAGCACCAGAAGCTGGCTTCTTTCGGACCAACGGGATATGGGGTTGAACTTTGGCATATTCGTACAAATTTAGTTATTTTTGTGGGAAACTGTTTTGAAATGATTCCCGAATTTTATCATGTGGAATTTTCGAGGCAGTTTCGGCTTTGGAAGAGGGAGCGTAGCCGTGGCTACGTGACCGATGACAAAGATGGAAATGGCCGGAAAGGCCGTATAAGAAAAGA
>CAVHWO010000052.1:0-4756 GCA_963639865.1 bacterium
TGTATGACCTTACAGGAAGAAACGAGTTCAAGTATTATGCTGATCGTTGGGATAGATTCCAACATAAGTGGTTGTATAGGAAGATAGCCTTTGTTAAAAAGGCTGCTCAAAAAATATTAGAGTAATGGCACTAAACTTAATGTATATAACCAACGACCCTGCCGTTGCGCAAATTGCGGAACAAGCGGGTGTTGATTGGATTTTTGTCGATATGGAATTTATCGGCAAAGATGACCGTCAAGGAGGGCTTGATACAGTGCAGAACCATCATACGATAGAGGATATTCGTAATGTTAAGGCTGCTGTAAGAAAAGCTAAGGTGTTAGTTCGTGTGAATCCAATACACAAAGTTCATAATGGGTACTTTGACTCTAAGGGCGAAATTGATGCTGCCGTCAAAGCTGGTGCTGACATACTGATGCTTCCGTTCTTCCATACGGTGCAGGAAGTGACAGATTTTGTGAACTATGTAAAAGACAGTTCAAAGAAATATTACAGAGACGTTAAGACTTGCCTTTTGCTTGAAACCCCAGAGGCAGCGATATTGTTGGATGAAATATTGAATGTGCCGGGAGTGGATATGATTCATATGGGATTGAACGATCTTCATCTTGCAATGGGTATGAAATTCATGTTCCAACTATTGACTGATGGCATTGTGGAACAATTGACACGTAAAATCCGTGCCAAGGGTATTCCTTTCGGTTTTGGAGGCATTGCGAGTCTGCACTCAGGGGCATTGCCGGGTTCATTTGTATTGAAAGAGCACTATCGCTTAGGAAGTTCTATGGTGATAGTAGGCAGGAGTTTCTGTAACACAAAAGTTATAACCGACTTGGAGGAAATCAGACGGATATTTAATACGGGCATAGCCGAAATACGAAAGTTGGAAGAAGAGGCACAGAGAGCCGTGGACTATTTCAAGAATAACCATGAGCATGTGGTGGAAACGGTAGACAAAATAGTAGAGAACATAAACAACAAGAAATGATGATACTAAATAAAGACGTAATAAACAAACTCCGTAATGAGTACGGCGATGCTTTCTATCTGTTGGATAGTGAGCAGTACAGAAAGAATTTCATTGAGTTGAGAGATACGTTTCGCAAGATTTATCCAAACTTTAATATCGCTTATTCATACAAGACAAACTACACACCAAAGTTTTGTAAAATAGTCAATGAACTTGGTGGTTATGCCGAGGTGGTGAGTGAGATGGAGTTGGAGATAGCGCAATGTGTTGGAGTGAAGTCTGACCGTATTATCTGGAATGGTCCAATAAAGAACCCACAGAAGTTGGAAGATTTTCTTGTGGCTGGCGGTACGGACAATATCGACTCCATAGAGGAATTGAAAATTGTAAAGGACATAGCGGCGAGACATTCTGATAAAACATTGAATTTGGGTATCCGCTGCAATTATGAAGTGGGTGATGGAGTTGTGAGTCGTTTCGGTTTTGATGTAGACAGTGATGATTTCAAAAAAGTGTTGGAGTTTGTCAATACGACGAAGAACGTACACTTCATCAACTTCCAATGCCATTTTGCAAAGCGACAGATAGAATACTGGCCGGCACGTGCCAAGGGGATGGTGGAACTGATAGACCGGCTTGGCATCATACCCGAACGTATAGACATAGGCGGAGGTTTGTTCGGCAAGATGGCAGACTCGCTGAAGGCGCAGTTTACGAATGAGATACCCGACTATCAAGCTTATGCAGAAGCTGCTGCTATCGTCTTTGCTGAATACTTTACCAATAAAGACGTAAAGCCAGAACTGCTGATAGAACCGGGAAGTGCCGTAGTGGGCGACTGCATGAAGTTTGTTGGTATGGTAAAGACCATCAAGAATGTTCGTGGCAAGAGTTTCGCAACAGTATTGGGTAGCCAAAAGAATATCAGCATGAGTGGCATCAATCCTCCAATGGAAGTAATATCCATGGGGGGAGAACAAAAGGAATATAAGAATCTTGACATGGTGGGATTTACCTGCATTGAGGGCGATGTGCTCTACCATGGTTACAACGGAAAACTAGCGCATGAGGATGCTATTGTAATCAGTAACTGCGGTAGTTATTCTCTCGTAATGAAACCACCTTTCATCTTGCCCAACTTCCCCGTGCTTGACATCTGTGGAGAGCAGACAGAGGTGATAAAAAGAGGTGAAGTATTTGACGACCTGTTCCATACCTTCAACTTTTAATGTTATGTGGCTACGATTTAATCTCTTTATAAAGCGATTATTTGACATCTGCTCGTCAGCTTGCGCTATAGTTGTCTTGTTGCCAGTTTGGATAATAGTAGGCATTTGGATAAAGTGCGACTCAGAAGGTCCGATACTGTTTAAGCAAGGTCGCAGGACAAAGGACGGTCGTGTGTTCAAGATGTGGAAGTATCGCTCTATGGTGGTGAATGCAGAGAATATGGGATCGGGATTGTTCAGTTATGACAACGATCCACGCATAACAAAATCGGGAGCGATAATCCGTAAGACCTCAATAGACGAATTGCCACAACTCTTTAACGTGTTGAAAGGAGACATCTCGGTTGTTGGGCCTCGTCCGTGCGTCACTTATGAGTTGGGCGACTTTGACACACTGAACAAAAAATACAAAAAACGCTTCCAAATGAAAGGCGGCATAACAGGTTTGGCACAATGCAAGGGCAGAAACGAAAACTCATGGGACGAGAAGGTTACGCTTGACAATGAATACATTGACCGCTTCAAGAAAGAAGGCTTTTGGCTGGACATAAAAATAATATGGTGTACAGTGGCTAAGGTTTTTCAAAGTGCCAATATCAACGAGGAACAGCGTGAAGGCATGAGTGCAGAAGATTCGGCAGCACTCGATGATGAGGAAGTGAAACGTGTTGCCCATTTGCCTGATGAAATGTAAACAAGAAAGATAAACTAATTTAAATTTTAGATAAGATGAAATATGATGTAGCAAATCGTAGAATTTGGCTGAAAGGCGAGATTCTGAATGTAAACGATGCCAAGGTGAATGTATTGTCACCAACATCACAGTTTGGACTGAATGTGTTTGAGGGAATCCCTTGCTATTGGAATGACGAACAGAAGCAGCTATATGCCTTCCGACTGAGTGACCATTATGACCGCTTGATACGCTCGGCAAAACTGATACAATTTGAATTAAAATATACCAAGGCGGATTTTACAAGAGCATTGGTAGACACTGTAAAGGCTAATGAGTACGATGAGAATCTTTCTGTACGCCAAACCCTGTTTGTAGACGGATTCGGTTCTTGGGGATCTGACGGCCCGGTAGAGATGTTTGTGGCTCCCATTCCACGCGGACGTACAAGCGCAGAGTATAACAAAAAAGGTTTGAACTGCTGCATAACATCATGGAGACGCATCAGCGATGAAAATTTAAGTCCCCGCATAAAGTGTGGTGCCAACTATATCAACAGCCGCGTAGGTCAGCGTGAGGCATTGCGCAACGGATATGATACCTGCATCTTCTTGAATGAATCCGGAAAGATTGCTGAAGGTCCGGGCAGTTGCTTCTTCATGGTAAAAGGAAACACTTTGATAACTCCACGACTGACCGATAGCGTACTGGAGTCAATCACACGTGACACAATTATAAAATTGGCAACAGATGAACTTGGACTGAAGTTCGAGGAACGCACTATAGACCGCACGGAGGTATATATGGCAGATGAGGCATTCCTTTGCGGTAGCGCAATGGAGGTGACACCTATCTATACCATAGACCGCTATCCGATTGGAACTGGAGAACAGGGTGATGTGACAAAGAAAATCCACTTGAAATACTTGGAGTGCGTACAAGGTAAATTGCAGAACCGCCTTGAATGGTTGACACCTATTTATTAAGATATGGCATTATACGAAAACGAACGTGTATCGGTAATTATACCTGTATATAAGGTAGAGCGATTTATCGAGCAGACAATACTGTCGGTTGTAAGCCAGAACTATCCCGACATCGAGGTGGTTTTGGTGGACGACTGTACACCTGATAACTCTGCCGCTATCATTAAACGGTTGCAGGAGAAGTATCCAAACATAGTGTATCACAAACTTGAAAAGAACAGTGGGGCGGCTGTGGCACGCAATAAGGCTCTCGATATGGCAACGGGGCGTTATGTGGCTTTTCTTGATGGTGACGATATGTGGGCGGAAAACAAACTTGAAAAACAGATGGATTTCATAAAAAAACATCGTGCGGCAATCAGTTGTACAGCCATGGATACGATTGACGAAATGGGGAATGCCCTTGGCTCTGTACGCAATGTTCGGGAAAAGATAAGTTATCGTTTTTTGCTCCACAACACCATTATAGCCACGTCAACAACAATCGTAGACCGCAACCAGACTGGATATTTCCAAATGCCACTTCGCCGTGGAGGACAGGATTATGCTACTTGGCTAATGTTAATGAGAAACGGCACGTTGTGTTGGGGACTGGATGAAGTGTTGTCACATTATCGTGTGGTGTCAGGTTCATTGTCTTCAAACAAATGGAAGAGCATCCGTCAGGTATGGGAAATACAGACTGTCAACGAAAGAATAAACAAAGTGTCGGCAGCTATGAACGTATGCTTTTTTGTTGTAAATGGTTTTATAAAGCATTTTATAAAGTAAAAGCAGAGGACGTAACAATTCTTAGATTATTGTCCTTGCTCCGCCATTCTCTGCTTGGGAAACAGATCGAAACTCCTCTTTTCACTTCTATGACGAATGAAGATTGGAGAAAGTTGTATGAGGT
>CAVHWO010000053.1:0-27995 GCA_963639865.1 bacterium
TGCCTCATTAAGGTTTCTATGAATTTTCCTTTCATCGTTTTTGCGGCAATTATAGTGTATTTATTCGGCAAGGTGATAAATGATAATTTGACTAAGCAGCGAGACGAACTTCTGCCCCTTTTAATGAATGGTCAGGCAATGGTAAATTCGGACTGACGTCCGCATTTACGGCTGCGCCTCGGCAGAGATCAAACTGCGTTTGGCTCTGCGCTCGGCTTGCACGTAAATTATCATTTATCGGTGTATGTTTGTCTGTGGAACAGGTAACTTTTAGAAGGGCGTGGTGTAATGGCGGCGAGGGTTGTTGGAGCAGCCGTAGAATTTGCCGTATTTGCCTTTTCGGAGGGTCAAATCGCCTCCGCATCTGGGGCAAATGCCGTTTGAGACGGCGATGTCGCGTTTGAGTTCATTGTGGCGGACGTTGGCGATATGCTGTTTCTTGGCGGATTTGTCTTCTACATTGTGGGCGAGGAGGAAATCGTATATGTTCCGTAGTTGGCTTTGGGTGAGGACTCTGTTCTCAAACTGATTGATTATTCGCGGAATCTCGTCCCAGTAGATGACTGGCGTAATTCGGGATATTGGCAATAAACGGAATAATGGCGTCGGTATATGCCGGGCGGTAGATATTGTCGGCCATTTTTAATCGTGTTTAAAACTCTCGGCGAAGATAGTCATTTTATTAATCGCGACAAATACGGGCAAGTTTTTTTACTCAGAAACTGCTGATATTTCTGGTTCTGAACGATTCGCGGGCCTTGCGGACATAGAGCTTCACCACATCTTCAGGCAAGGGTTTGCCTTTTCCGCCGAAGTCGCCCACAAAGGTGCGCGTCTTCCCCGGGTCGGTCGCCAATGCCGTCGCCAGCAGCCAGGCGACCCCCATCTTGACATAGTAGGGTCTGACTTTCATCTCTGTGTAGGCGCTGGCTATACTTTCGTACCGTATGTCCGCAATCTTCCGGAACGTCCTGTCCATATGCCCGGCGTCGAGAAACCGGGTCATCGCCATTATCAGGGCAAACCTCACCTCGAACTCTCTGCCGCTGCCGAAATAGGGGGATATGAACCCCCATAGAATCCCGCTGTCCATTTTCCATTTAGCGTTGCAGCAGAACGTGTCGCATTCCGCCCAATTGGAGATGTATGGAAGGAATGCCGACACTTGCCTGAATATTTCTTCGGGAGAACCTTTGAGAGAGCCGAGCAGAAGCCCCCATAGGAGTTTTTCCTCGTAGCAGAGTCTGTCCGCCGCATCAGGCCTGCTGGATGTCGATGCCTGCCGTGCAAAAAACTCGAGAGCCGCCTCCGCTTTGCCTTCTTTGCGCAGAGCCTTGGCCAATGTCTTCAGTTCCGGGATATGTACGCCGAGAATCCTTGTGCCAGGCAATGCGTTGATTATCCTTATGTGCCCGCTGCGGTATCTGTCTTCGCTCAGAAATCGGGGACATACAAGTACCTGAAGCTTGTTTTTCAGCGGGTTGGACTTCTGATACGCAATGCGCTGGGAGCCGTCTGCAAGATGGATGATCCCGCACCGCTCGAACCCCTCCTTCTCAAGCAGCCTCTGCATAGGGATGTTGTCGCGGTGGGTGTCGGCACGGAGGTTCTCTATCAGATTGTAACAGAATTCTACGCAGCTGTGGCCGACTCCCCTGACGTTGCCGTCGGAAGCAAGGCGGTGAATGGTGCCGTACGGCGCATCGTTCCGCCAACGCCCGTCTTCGATCCGGCCGTAAGTGGGTTCGTCTCCGAAAATCAGGCAGAACGTCCCCACGACCGCTTCACCGGCGCAGATGACGAAACAATGTCCGCAGTTTATCTCGCAGCGCATCAGTTCCAGTCCGGGATAGGGACCGTTCCATTGCTCAGGGTTGCCGTGCGAACGCATAAAGCGCTTCGCGATTCCGAATATCTGCATTATCCGCTCCAGATCCGCCCCCGCTGCTTTACGGACACAGAGATTTTCCATTTCTCCAAATATTAAATAATTGATTTGAACATAGAATCGAGAAGGTCTCTCTCCTTATTGTCTTTCCAGACAAACTGACGCTGAAGGTCGGGCAGCCAGTCCGATGCGCGCCGATCTCCACATCCCTAAAGAGGTCGCCGACAGACCTCTGTATGCTTTTATAAATATCTTTCGCTATAGACATGTAATCCTTATGAATCCTGCAAAGATAAGACTTTCTGATCAGAAATCGGGGTAAGCAGATATGATTTCTGGTCAGTAAGCCTTAACTTTGCGTCTTGTCGGGCGCAAAGGCGCGGATAGAGCGTTTTTTTTGAAAGTAGAAATCGGACTGAGTTATGGAAATTGAAGAAAGAAAAATGTTGAGGAAGAAGGTGCTGGACTTCCTGGAAGCTAACGGAATAGCTTATGAACTTTATGAGCATCCGGAGTTATGCACTGTTGCGGATGGACTTCAATATTGGAAGGATATCCACGGAGACGTGATTCATTGCAAGAACCTTTTTCTGCGTAATCACAAGGGGAACAGGCACTATCTGGTCAGTATGAATTGCCATAAAGAGTTCGACATACACGGATTGGAGCATAAACTTCACGAGGGCAGATTGTCATTCGCCTCGCCGGAGCGAATGATGCGTTGCCTCGGTGTGCATCCGGGATCTGTGTGCGCTTTCGGTCTCATCAACGACATGAACCTTATTGATGCGGACCCGAAGGAACTTTTCGAAAACGGTCACCGCGTGAAATATTATCTGGACGATGACCTACTCAAGGCGGAGAAAGTGAGCTTCCATCCTTGTGAAAATACCGCCAGCGTCGTGATAAGTAAGGAGGACCTTCTCAAGTTCCTTTCTATCTGGGGCGGCGAATCGGAATGGATTTTTATTGCATGATATATTCTTGCCACACCTGCGGCAAGAAAAGTGGCAAGGGATGCGAAAAAAGGGGAAATTACTTCGAAAAACAAGTAATTTCCCCCTTGTCCTAATCATTTTCGAATCAAGTAACTGACTGAAATTCAGTGCTTTGATCCTCAAAATTTAGAGCCACTCATCAGGCTCGAACTGACGACCTGCGCGTTACGAATGCGCTGCTCTACCGACTGAGCTAAAGTGGCCTGCTGCATTCCTCGTGGAAATGGACTGCAAATATAATCAAAATTTTTGAAGTTTTTCACTTTCCTGCCTTCCGACAGATAAAATTAAGGAACTTCTTGCGAATATTTCGGGAAGTGTGGCTAAATTTGTGGCATGTATTCAGACATCATCATCATCGGAGGCGGAGCGGCCGGGCTTATGGCCGCCTATGGTGCCACCAAGGCGCTTCCACCGGGCAGTTCCGCGCGCGTTACGGTTCTGGAGAAGATGCCGCGACCCGGCAGGAAGATCCTGTTCACGGGAAAAGGACGATGCAACTTCACCAACCTCAAAGATTGGAACGAGTTTTCCCGACATGTCCGCACCAACCCTAATTTCGTGAAGCCGGCGTTCTACAACCTCACTCCGGAGAACATAATAGATTTTTTTGAGAGCAACGGTCTTGAGACTGTCGTAGAGAGAGGAGACCGGGCGTTTCCGTATTCACACAGAGCGTCGGATGTGCTGGACACCCTCGTGGAGGTGGTTCGGCGCCACGGGGTGACGCTGCTGACCGACAGCGAGGTGACGGACATTCTCCCCGGCTTCTCGATCCGGTGCGCCGACGGCGAGACATTCGAGTGCTCCAGACTGATCGTCGCGACAGGAGGGCTCTCCTATCCGGGAACAGGCGCCACCGGTGACGGCTACAAATGGGGCAAGTTCTTCGGCCACAGCATCGTTCCTTGTTTTCCGTCCCTGACCGCCCTCGTGCCGAAAGGGTACAAGATCATCGACCGTCCGGAGACGGATCTGAAGGGGCATGTCCACAGGGAGACTCCGATGACGGGAAGCGGCGAGGCTTTGAAAGGCGCCAAGCTGAAGAATGTCAACTTGACCGTGACCTTTGACGGGGCGAAATCGGAGACCGAGTTCGGGGACGTGGATTTCACGGACGGTGGAATCGAGGGTCCGATCGGGTTTCAGGTCAGCCGCAAGTGCGTGAAGGCCCTGATGAACGGAAGCAAGGTGTCCTTCTCGCTCGACCTCAAACCGGGTGTGCAGGCGGAGGAATTGAGCGCGCGGATCAAGACCTTGTGGGACGGGATCAAGAACGATCCCCGCACCCGCCAGTGGAAGGACGGACGCGGGCTGAACGGCAAGGAAATGTACCGGATCCTGCTCGGGAAACTGATGCCGTGGGAACTGATTCCAGGGTTTCAGGCGTGGAATCCGGACATCTTGAAGGTAGATCTGAAGAAGTCCGAATATGCTCCCGGACGCTCCGGCAGACAAAACAGCCGTTTCGGCCGCCAGCCGAGACGCTACTACGACATCGATCTAGACCTGCTGGCCAGGACCCTGAAAGACTGGAGGTTCGAGATCATCGGTTTCGTCGGCTACGAGCGCTGCGTCATCACCGCCGGAGGGATCTCCACGGACGAGGTGACGCCGAAGACGATGGAGTCCCGCGTCAAACCCGGCCTCTACCTCTGCGGCGAGGTCCTTGACATGGATTGCGACACCGGCGGCTACAACCTCCAGTGCGCCTTCTCCACCGGCTTCCTCGCCGGCGAATCAGCTGCAAAGTCCTTGAATATGTCAGGGCAGTAGAAGATCCCGCGTCTCACCCCGGCTAATAGACCCCTGATCCGAGCATCTCGCCGTCGGCGGAGTACCAGGCGGCGAACTGACCGTCCGAGACGCCGCGCTGCGGGGAATCGAAGATGATGAACATGCCTGCGGGCCTCTTGACGAGAAACGCATCCTGAAGCGGCTGGCGGTAACGGATGCGGACCCGGAGGCGGCGGATCTCTCCATCGGTCATCCCAAGGTCGGTTCTGATCCAATGAACGTCTCCGGGTGCGATCCGGATGCAGCTTCGCGAGAGCCCTTTGTGCGTGTGTCCCTCGCCGACATAGATGATGTTCCGGGCTATGTCCGTGGCGATCACGAAGATGGAGTCCTTATGACCTCCGATGTTCAGCCCCTTCCTCTGGCCGATCGTGTAGAACTGCGCCCCGTCGTGCCGTCCGACAATCCTTCCGAACGGGTTCTCCTTGTATCTGGTCTTCCTGACGTGCTTTTTCCCGGCCCTGTAGGTCTCCGTCTCAAAAATGATGTCATCGTACCTGACCGGTTCGGACAGCCTCATCAGGCACTCGTCGCCCAATGCGGCTATCTTTTCCGCATTGAATTCATTCCTGCGCGGAGCGGTCACTTCGGAGACCCTCCGGTTGTTGAACTGCCTGCCGCCGGAGTCCTCGGAGGAATATTCAGTGATCATCACCGGTTCTTCCGGAACCTTGAGAAGCGAGGCGAGAGTGTCATGGATGAAGCGGTAGTGTCCGCTTCGGGCGTAGTAGGCGTCATAGACCTCCACTACATCGCCTTCCGATGGCTTGAGTTTCTGCTGAAGGAATGCCGGGAGATCCACCTTCCCGACGAAGCATATTCCCTGGGAATCCTTCTTGTCCGCCGACGGAAGTTCCGCCTGGCGGGCGATCTCACGGACTTCCGGTTTTGTCAGATGCCCGATCGGGAAGAGAGCCTTGCCGAGCTGCTCCTGGGTGAGCTGGCATAGAAAATAGCTTTGATCCTTGTTCGGATCCACTCCTTCCAGAATCCGCCACTGCGGCCGGCCGTCAATCGTAAATTGCTCACCATCAGCATTAAGAAGAGGTACTCTGCGGCAATAGTGTCCTGTGGCGACCATGTCCGCACCGAGTTTTCCGGCGGCCTTGAGGAAAGCGTCGAACTTGATCTCGCGGTTGCACAGCACGTCCGGGTTCGGAGTCCGGCCGGCGGAATATTCATTGAACATGTAGTCCACCACGCGCCGGCGGTACTCCTTTGAGAGGTCTACGAAATAGAACGGGATGCCGATCTTCCGCGCGACCATCTCCGCCACGAAGCGGTCCTCCTCCCATTCGCAGTCGCCGTGCAGCGTCGCGTCCGCATCATGCCAGTTCTGCATGAACATGGCGAACACATCATAGCCCTGCCGCTTCAGCAGCAGAGCGGCGACGCTGGAGTCAACTCCTCCGGAAAGACCGACACAGATTTTCATAAATAACTACATCTCTCGCAAGCAGACGATTATTTTCCATAAATGTATCTCACGCACCATGTGACTGCCCGCTGAAAATCACTTCACGTTACCCCGCCCCTAAACCTTCAGGGAAGGGATTTTCTTTCACCGCAAGCGGTGAATAAGAAGGTACAAATTTACTCAAATGCGTGAATATGCACAATTTTTGCTAACTTTGAGAACGCTGTGCTATAAAAACACTGAATATGAAGACAGTGAAACTGGACATAAACTACACTGAATATTCCTCCATCGACGAGATGCCCCCTCAGGACATTGAACTTGTCAAGGCAGCCGTCGAGGCGCGGAAAGGATCCTATGCGCCGTATTCAAAATTCAACGTCGGAGCGGCCGTCCGTCTGGAGGACGGCACGATCGTGAAAGGATCCAATCAGGAGAACGCCGCCTATCCGTCAGGACTTTGCGCCGAGAGGACCGCGATGTTCGCCGCCAGTGCAGGCCATCCGGGGAAGGCCATGGTCTCGCTGGCGATTGCCGGAGGCTTCGACGGCACGGTCGGCGACACTCCCTGCTCGCCTTGCGGAGCCTGTCGTCAGGTGATGGCCGAGTACCAGACTCTGGCGGGCCGTCCGATGAGCGTGATCATGTTCGGAACGGGGAAAACCTGGAAATTCGACAAAGTTGACGACATCCTGCCGTTCATTTTTGACAGTTTCAACGAAAAGTAGTATATTTGCGCCCAGGGAAAGTCGTACACGACCAGCTCCCTCTGAATTCCCCCAGGGCCGGAAGGCAGCAAGGGTAGGAGGTCGTAGCGGTGCGATGTGCTAAGCTTTCCCTTTTTTCATTCCTTGTTTTGCTGAACGGGGTTCCCGTTTCGTGATTCTCCCTTACTGGAAATCAATCGAAGTCACACCACGCGCATCTTGGCGTACTTCAGCAGCAGGAGTTTCTCGCCGTAGCGGTCGAAGGAGATCCTGGCCTTGAGGTCGGGGACGGAGCCTGTGATCTCAATGATCTCGCCGAAGCCGAAGCGGTTGTGCTCGATCCGCTGGCCGACCTTGAAATCGGTCATAGGGGCGGGGGAGAAGTCGGCATCGGAGATCTTGGGCGGCAGGGGACGGTTCCGCAGGGCCTCTGCCTTTGAGATTGCGCTGACAGGTCTCGGAGCCGGCTGTCGGGATTCGAATCTCACGCGGCCGGACGAGCCGTAGCGGTTGCCCATTCCGTGTTTGTCGGCGATCTCGCCTCTGAACCTGTTTGCCGGATCAGGAGTGCCTGAGGATCGTCCCGTCCATTTTCCGGAACTGTTCCCGCCAGAGCCGAATCCTCGGGATCCGAACCCGCCGAATCCTCCGAAGTCAGGAGCGTCACCATCCGCGAAGTTGTCGTTCCTCAGCGGATTGGCGACATATTCATCGTCAATCTCCCTGAGGAAGCGGCTCGGGGAGTTGGACTCGTGCTTGCCGTTGCGCATCCTCGTGCTGGCGAATGAAAGGCAGACGGCTTTCTTGGCGCGGGTCATCGCTACGTAGAACAGGCGGCGCTCCTCCTCGATGTCGGCAGGTGATGCCAGCATTCCGCCGGACGGGAACAGGTTCTCCTCCATCCCGGCCACGAAGACGTAAGGGAACTCCAGACCCTTGGCCGAATGCACGGTCATCAGGGCGATCTTGTTGTTCGTGTCCTCCTCATCCTCCAAATCCACGTTGGACAGCAGGGAGATGTTCTCCAGAAATGCCCCGAGGGTGAAAACAGGGTAATCGACCTCGTCCCCTTCCTCGGCCTGCCCCTCTGCGATGAGATCGTGGAGATAGCTGTCCCTCTGTTCCTCAATGAAATGGGTGACGCTGTTGATGAGTTCCTCGATGTTGGAAGCCCTCGACTGAGCCTCAATTGACGGATCGTTCTTGAAGAACGCGTACAGTCCGCAGGCGTTGGAGATGCCAAGCGCCAGTTCGTCGGCATCGGTGGAGGCTTCATTCGCGGCGAAGCCGTCGATCATCTCGCAGAACGAGCGGATCTTCGCCACGGCGGCGGGCTTGAGGCCGTAGTCGGCGAACTTCTCTGAATAGGCCGCCCTGAACAACGAGCATTTAAGGTCGAAGGCCATAGCCGCCAACGCATTGAGCGAGGTGTCCCCGATCCCGCGGGCAGGAGTGTTCACGATCCGTTTGAACGACTCGTCGTCGTTGACGTTCACGACCAGCTTGAGATAGGCCATCATGTCCTTGACCTCGGCCCTGTCGAAGAACGAGTTGCCGGAGTAGATCATGTAAGGCAGGTTTCTTTTTCTGAGCGCCTCCTCCAAGGCTCTGGACTGGGAATTTGTCCTGTAGAGAATTGCGAAATCCTGATACTTCGCATGATCGGACCGCATCCTGTCAACAATCTCCGAGGCGATGGTGATGGCTTCGTCCTGCTCCGACCAGCTTTTCAGGAGCCGGATCTTCTCGCCCTCCTCCCCGACGGCTACACAGGTTTTCGGGATTCTGTTCTCATTCTTGGCTATCAATGAGTTGGCGGCGTTCACGATGTTTGCCGTCGAACGGTAGTTCCTCTCCAGACGGAAAACCTGGCACTCCGGGTAGTCCTTCCTGAAATTGAGGATGTTCTCGATCTTTGCCCCCCGGAAAGCGTAGATGGACTGGGAGTCGTCCCCGACCACGCAAAGATTGCGATGCTTCTCCGTGAGTTTCCTCAAAATCAGGTACTGGGCGAAGTTCGTGTCCTGGTACTCGTCCACGAGGATGTAGTCGAAGCGTGATGCGACCGCCTCCCTGGCCTCGGGGAAATCCCGAAGCAGTATGTTCATATTCAGTAATATGTCATCGAAGTCCATCACTCCTGAGTTCCTGCACTTCTCGGCGTAGCGGGAGTAGATGTCGCAGATTCTCGGCTTGCGGGCGTGGGTGTCGTTGACGATCGCCTGCTGGTTGGCTCGGTAGGCGGCCGCGGTTATGAGGTTGTTCTTCGCCATCGAGATCCTTGCCAGAACGTCCTTTGGCTTGTAGATCTTGTCGTCAAGTCCCAGTTCCTTGACGCATGTCTTTATTCCGCTCACCGAATCGCTCGTGTCGTAGATGGTGAACGAGGCGGGGTAGCCCAGAAGGACGGCATATTCCCTGAGGAATCTTATGAATATGGAATGGAAGGTTCCCATGAAGAGCCGTCTGGCCTTCCGCTCTCCGACCATCACGGCGATCCTCTCCTTCATCTCCGTGGCCGCTTTTTTGGTGAATGTAAGGGCCATGATCCGCGCCGGGTCACACCCTCCCTCCAGGATGCAGGCTATCCTGCTCGTCAACACCCTCGTCTTGCCCGATCCCGCACCAGCCACTATAAGCACCGGCCCGTCCACACTTCCGACTGCCTTCTTCTGCTCGGCGTTCAGCCCTTCAAAAATAGCGCTTTCATTCTTTTCCATATCGGGTACGAAAATACGGAAAATTTCCCAAATAAAATGAGTATATTTGCAGGTTGTAAAAAATATGGTTGTATTACAATCAACATTAATTATATGTCAAACATCATCGATTTGAAAAAGGGTCTGAACATTCCGATCAGCGGAGTGGCGGCCCTAGAAGCAAAGAAGACGATCGTGCCTGACGTGGTTGCCATCAAACCGACGGATTTCAAGGGATTCTCCCCTAGACTCCTCGTGAAGGAAGGTGACAGGGTTCTGGCAGGATCCCCTGTTTTGGCAGACAAGCAGCACCAGGACATCCTCCTGACCTCTCCGGTAAGCGGAACGGTTCAGGGAATCGTCAGGGGAGAGAAGAGAAAGCTTCTTGCTGTGCTCGTGAAACCTGACGGAGCCGATAAGGCGGTCGATTTCGGAGCGAAGGATCCTTCCGGCCTGAACGCCGGTGAGGTGAAGGAAGTTCTCCTTAAGAGCGGTCTGTGGCCATCTATCATTCAGAGGCCTTATGGAATCATCGCCGATCCGGCTTTGAAACCTAAGGCTGTTTTCGTGTCAGCCTTCTCCACGGCTCCTCTCGCGGCTGACTGCGAGTTCGCCTTCAAGGATGAGGCCGCCGCCATCCAGGCAGGTGTCACGGCTGTCTCCAAGATCGCCAAGGTCCATGTCTGCGTGAACAGCGAGGCCTCCGTTTTTGCGAGACTTACTGACGCCACTGTCCACATGATCAACGGCAGTAAGCATCCGGCCGGCAACGTGGGCGTGCAGATCAGCCACATCTCTCCAATTCAGAAGGGCGAGACTGTCTGGACTCTTGACCTGCTTGCCCTCGCGGCAATCGGAAGGCTGCTCAAGACCGGCAGACTGGATCTGACCCGCAAGGTGGCGGTGACAGGGCCGGCAGCCAAGGAGCCTTCTTACATCGAGACGCTTCCGGGAATGCCTGTCAAGGCTCTCAAGGGCTTCTATGACACTGACAAGGAGATCCGTTTCATCAGCGGAGACGTTCTTTCCGGCGAGAATGTCGGAGAGGATGGCTACCTCGGATTCTTCGACAATCAGGTCACTCTGATCAGGGAAGGCCGCGAACGGGAAGTCCTTGGATGGGCGAAACCTTTCAGGTTCAATCAGTTCAGCTCGTCGATGACATACTTCTCATGGCTCCTGCCTAAGAAGAAGTACAACATGGACACCAACACCCACGGCGGCGTGCGCGCGTTCGTGGTTTCGGATGTATACTCAAAGGTACTCCCTATGGATCTTTTCCCTGTCTATCTGATCAAGGCCTGCCTTGCCGGAGACATCGAGAAGATGGAGCAGTTCGGAATCTATGAGGTCCTTCCTGAGGACTTCGCCCTGTGCGAGTTCGTGGATCCTTCAAAGAACGACATCCAGGCCATCATCGGCAAGGGAATCGACCTCATGATAAAGGAAATGGCTTAAAGGATTATCGCTATGGAAGAAAACACAGTAAAACCAGGCCTTTTCGAAAAAGGCGGCAAGTTGGGGTGGCTGCATTCTACATGGGATGCCTTTGACACCTTCCTCCGCGTTCCGGCTACCGTGACCGCCAGAGGCGCTCACGTCAGGGATGCGGTTGACATCAAGAGAATAATGATCATAGTCGTGCTGGCTGTCGTACCAGCCGCCTTGTTCGGCATGTGGAACGTCGGTTTCCAGCATGATCTTGCTGTCCATGACCTTTCGGGATTCTGGAACCAGTTCTTCTGGGGATTCCTCAAGGTTCTCCCTCTCTATCTCGTCTCCTACATAGTAGGTCTCGGAATCGAATTCGCTTCGGCCCAGATCAAAGGCGAGGAGGTCAACGAGGGCTATCTCGTTTCCGGAATGCTCATCCCGCTGATCGTCCCGGTGGACGTTCCGCTCTGGATGCTCGCCATCGCCGTGGCCTTTGCTGTAATATTCGGCAAGGAAGTGTTCGGCGGTACCGGAATGAACTTCCTGAACCCGGCCCTGCTTTGCCGCGCGTTCCTGTTCTTCTCCTATCCGAGCTCGATGTCCGGATCGGAGGTGTGGGTGGCGCGCCGCTGCGGAGCGGACGCCATCTCGGGAGCCACTCCTCTGTCCTACTTGACTGACGGCCAGGGAGCTCTTGAGTCAATCAACAACGCAGGATTCAATTTCTGGAACATGTTCGCCGGAATCATCCCGGGCTCAGTGGGCGAGACATCCGTGATCGCAATCCTCATCGGTGCCGTCATCCTTATCTGGACCGGTGTCGCAAGCTGGGAAATCATGGTTTCCTCCGTCGCCGGAGCCCTTCTCGTCGGATGGCTTGGCAACATCGGCGGAGCGACTGATGTTCCGGCGTACTATCAGCTTGTCATGGGCGGCTTCGCGTTCGGTACGGTCTTCATGGCCACCGATCCTGTCACCTCGGCGCAGACCGAGACGGGCAAGTGGATCTATGGATTCCTTGTCGGAGCCCTGTGCATCATCGTCAGGCTGTTCAACCCGGGCTATGCCGAGGGCATGATGCTGGCGATTCTCCTGATGAACACATTCGCTCCTCTGATCGACCATCTGGTGGTTTCAAGAGCCGTGAAGAAAAGGACAAAAAAGGTCTCAATCGCTTAATTGTCAATGAATATGAATACTAACGGTAACGCATATACGATAATCTACACGACAGTGGTCGTGGCTCTGGTCGCGGCGATCCTCGCCTTCGCGTCCCTTGCCCTTGCCCCGAAGCAGGACGAGAACGTCAAGGCGGACACCATCAGCCAGATGCTTGCTGCCGCCAAGTTCTTTGAAAAGAGCGAGTTGGAGGCAATGGGCAACAGCAGGGTGCTTGAGGAATATGTCAAGTGCGTCAAGTCCTCGATCATCATCGGGGCTGACGGCAGCCAGACCGGCTCTCTCAACAAGGAGAAGAGCGAGATCTACACCACCGGCCAGCTCAAGGCACAGAACAAGTACATCAAGGACGGAAAGACCGACAAGATCGCCCTTCCTGTCTTCATCTTCGAGAAGGACGGAGAGACTGTCACCGTCGTGCCTTGCTACGGAGCCGGTCTTTGGGGACCGATCTGGGGATATATCGCCCTTAACGGCGACCTGACCATCCGCGGAACCTATTTCGACCATGCGAGCGAGACTCCTGGACTTGGCGCAAAGATCAAGGACGATCCTAAGTTCCGGGCGGAGTTCGAGGGCAAGTCAGTTGACTTCACCGCAGTGGGCAGGAACGGAGCCAAGGTGCCTTTCGAGGTTGTCAAGGGCGGAGTTCCGGCCGGACAGAAGAACGCTGTTGACGCCATCACCGGCGCGACCATCACCAGCAAGGCTCTCGGAGAGGCCATAGGACTATGGCTGAACGCCTACGAGCCGTACCTGTCCGCAGCGGTCTCCGCACAGAAGAGTGACGAGTCCGCAAACGCAGAATAATGAGGAGGAAATGATATGAACGCAAAACTTAAGGAAACATTGTTGAATCCGATTTTCAAGGGCAATCCTGTGACTGTCCTTATTCTCGGAATATGCTCCTCATTGGCCGTCACCGTGCAGCTCAAGGGAGCCTTCGTGATGGGACTTTCGGTGATGATCGTCACCGGCCTCTCCAGTTTCGTGGTCTCGATGATGAGGAACTCAATCCCTAACAGGGTGAGGATCATCATCCAGCTGGTCGTGGTGTCGCTTATGGTCATCCTTGTGGACCAGTTCCTCAAGGCCTATGCGTACAGCATCGAGACGCAGCTTTCGGTGTATGTCGGCCTGATCATCACAAACTGCATCGTCATGGGACGAATCGAGGCCTTCGGTCTTTGCAACAAGCCGATCCCGTCGCTTCTTGACGGTCTGGCAAACGGAGCAGGCTATGCGCTGATTCTCATCGTGCTGGCCTTCTTCCGCGAGCTTCTCGGTTCAGGCACCCTCTTCGGCGCGCGGATCATTCCTGAGAGCTTCTACGCCGCCGGCTACGTCAACAACGGTCTTGTTATCCTCCCTCCTATGGCGCTGATTCTCATCGGCTGCATCGTGTGGATCCAGAGGAGCATCCAGAAGGACCTTCAGGAAAAATAACATCTGACACACAGGAATTATGGAATATCTTAGCTTATTCGTAAAGTCAATATTCGTTGACAATATGATTTTCGCTTACTTCCTCGGTATGTGCTCATACCTGGCGGTATCGAAAAACGTGAAGACGGCTTCCGGTCTTGGTGTGGCTGTCGTGTTCGTGCTTCTGGTGACTCTGCCGATCAACTACCTGCTGAACCAGTACATCCTCAATCCGGGGGCTATGAAATGGATCAGCCCGTCGTTGGCGGACGTTGACCTCAGCTTCCTGAGCTTCATCACTTTCATCGCGGTCATAGCCGCCATCACGCAGCTTGTGGAGATGATCGTGGAGAAATTCGCCCCGGCGCTATATTCCGAATTGGGAATATTCCTGCCGCTGATCGCCGTGAACTGCGCCATCCTCGGTGGTTCGCTCTTCATGCAGCAGCGTGACTTCGTGAACCTCGGCGAGGCTACAGTGTACTCTCTCGGCTCCGGTTTCGGATGGTTCATCGCGATCGTCACCCTTGCCGCCATCAGGGAGAAGATGGCGTATTCGAAGGTTCCGGCTGGACTTAGAGGCATCGGTATCACATTCATCACCGTAGGTCTTATGGCCATGGCCTTCATGACCTTCATGGGACTGACAATCTAACGTAAGGAGGCGGTAAAATGTTTACAACAATAATCTCATCAATAATCACAATTGTGCTTGTGACGGTGATTCTGGTGGTGCTGCTTCTTTATGTGAAGATCAAGCTCACACCGGAGGGTACTGTCAAGATAGACATCAATGACGGTAAGAAGGTTCTGGATGTCCCTCAGGGCAGTGACCTTCTGCACACCCTTGCTGACCAGAAGATTTTCCTTCCTTCCGCCTGCGGAGGAAAGGCGAACTGCGGCCAGTGCAAGGTTCAGGTGCTTGAGGGCGGCGGAACCATCCTTCCTACCGAGACGGGCTTCTTCAGCCGCAGACAGATCAAGGAAGGCTACAGGCTCGGATGCCAGGTGAAGATCAAGGAGAACATCAAGATCCAGGTTCCGGAGTCAACCCTCAGCGTCAAGAAACTTGAGTGCGAGGTCATCTCCAACAGGAACGTGGCGACCTTCATCAAGGAATTCACCGTGAAACTTCCTGAGGGCGTGCATCTTGACTTCAAGTCCGGAGAGTACATCCAGATCGACATCCCTGCCTATGACCTTGATTTCTCGACCATCGATGTCGATGACATCTACAAGGCGGACTGGGAGAAGTACGGATTCTTCGGCATCAAGACGAAGAACGAGGTTCCTACGATCAGGGCTTACTCAATGGCCTCTTATCCTGCCGAGGGCGACATCATCAAACTGAACGTCCGCATCGCGACTCCTCCGTTTGACAGGAGCCAGCCTAAGGGCGTGTTCAAGATGCTGCCTGTTCCTCCGGGAGTCGGATCATCCTACGTCTTCACCCGCAAGCCGGGAGACAAGGTCTGGATCTCCGGTCCGTTCGGAGAGTTCCTTCTCCCTCAGAACGATCCTGATACCCAGGAATATATCTTCGTGGGCGGTGGCGCCGGAATGGCTCCTCTCCGCAGTCACATCATGCACCTCTTCAAGACTCTCAAGACCAAACGCGAGGTTCACTACTTCTACGGCGCGCGCAGCCTTGTCGAGGCGTTCTACCTTGAGGACTACGCCGAGATCGAGAAGAAGTTCTCTAACTTCCACTTCCATCTGGCTCTTGACCGTCCGGATCCTGCGGCTGATGCGGCTGGTGTCAAGTACACGGCCGGTTTCGTTCACAACGTGATGTACGAGACCTACCTCAAGGACCACGAGACTCCGGAGGACATCAAGTACTTCATGTGCGGCCCGCCTATGATGGTAGCTTCTGTCAACAAGCTGCTTGACAGTCTTGGAGTGCAGCCTGAGAGCATTCTGTACGACAACTTCTCGTAATCGGGATGTTGAATATTAAGGGGCTGGCCCGTCCGGGTCAGTCTTTTTTTGTAAATTTGCGGCATGATTGACAGGAAAGTACAGATGATGGATGCCGGAATGGTGCTGTTCATGAGCGGGAAGCCGTTCGGGACAGTGCTGGGAGGCATAAAGGTAGAGATGTCTAAACTCGGAGATGTCAGAAGGTCCAATGAGATCTCCGCGGACGGGATTCCGGACTCGACCGGGACGTGTGACCTGTTTGTTGACTGGTCCACGCCTCTGCGCTGGCGCTCTCTCTCGTGCAGGCTGGAAGATGCCGGTCCTGCCGGAACCAGTGCCGACGGCGGGGAGATACGGCGCTATGCACTCTGTCTCAAAGAGGGAAACAAGAACAGGAAAGGCAAGGTGACAGTCGTCATTCTTATCGCCGCAATGTTCATTATTCTGGGAGTATATGGTGTGGACGGGATTCCTGGAATATTCACCGTTCTGGCCGGTGTCGCTCTTGCCGCCGGCGTGGTGATTTATGGTCTGCGCCCGAGCGTCAAGGCTCAAAAGGCGGTGAGAACTCTTCTTGAGACAGCGCTTGACGCGAAGTGATTTTTCCCTCTCCTGAGACTCTTTCCGGGAGAATTTGGCGTTTTTGGATGGATTTTCGGCTGAAATAAACGAAAATAGTATAAAAAATCGTTTCAAACAGTTGCTTTCCTTAAAAGAATTTGTATATTTGACATGAAGTTTTTCATAGTTTAAGTTTAGGTTAAGTAGCGGGGCGATCGCAGTGATTGCGATTGCCCCGTGAATTTTGTGAAAGAAACAGAAATTTATGTTTTTTATAGGAATCTATTTTTGTTTCTTTTCATTATTTTCGTTTTGTAGCCATACTTTTGCAGACGGACCGCAACGGTGCGGGCCGTTAATTCTTTTTAACCATGAAGACTTCTGTCGGAATCCTCCCGAAGGTCGCCGCGACCGGAATGATGGCTTTGGCCGTCGCGGTTATCTCTTGTAACAAGACCCCTTCTGAAGACGCCCGGGGGACGTTGTGTTGGAACTTTTCTTCCAGAGCCCTTACCAGATCCACGGTTGATCTCCCTGACACGGATGCGTTCATCCTTACTGTGAGGAACTCCGCCGGGGAAGTACTTTATGAGGGAGCCTACGGTAATTCCCCGGAATCAATGCTTGTCAACCCTGGAAACTACACGGTAAAGGCTGTCTCCAGGACGTTCGGGGAACCGGAGTTCTCCGCGCCTCAATTCGGTGACGAACAGGTTGTCGTAGTGCGGTCAGGGACGATCACCAGGACGCATCTCAACTGCTCCCAGCTCAACTCCGGGTTGCGCTTGAGGTTGGGGACCGATTTCAAATCCGCTTACCCGAACGGCTCAGTCTCAGTTTCTTCCGCTGACGGGGGATTGGAGTACAGCCAGTCTGAGAACAGGATCGGCTATTTCAAGACGGGGAATGTCTCTGTCGCGCTGAATGACGGTGTCTCCTCAAAAGCCTTGATGACACGCTTTCTTGAAGCAAGCGAGATTCTGACTTTGGGAATATCCTGTCCTTCCGTGGCCCCTCCCGATCCCGGAGGATCAAGCGGCCTGTCCATCAGTGTCGATACAAGCCGTGTCTGGAACAGCTACGACTATGAGATCGGCTCCGGTCAGGGTGCGGATCCGGGAGTGAGCCAGGACACAGCCTTCGGTGTGGGACAGGCAAAAGAGCATGTCGGGGAAAAAGGAGTCTGGGTATGCGGTTTCATCGTGGGAGGCGATCTGTCTTCATCCAAAGAGGGGATCTCGTTCAAGTCACCGTTCTCTTCCATGACCTGCATTGCGATCGCCCCGCGTTCCTGCGTGACCTCTAAGAGTTCGTGCATGTCCGTAAAACTCCCCAAGGGAAACATCCGAGCAGCCATTAATCTGGCCGACCATCCGGAACTTATCGGCCGCAAGATCTATCTCAAAGGAGACATCATCGCAGCCTATTACGGCATTCCTGGCGTTGAGAATGTCACGGAGTATGTCTTGAGATAATTTTTTCAATCAAATAATAATCATCACTTATGAGAATCAATTCAGGCAGGGCGGCCGTGGCCGTCGTGTTGGCGACTCTTTGCTCCGCTGCCGGGCATTCACAGGGCAGGACTGCTCCTCGGTTATGGGAGATCGGTCTTGGTGGAACTGTCATGAGCGTCACAAGGATCACAATGTCGGATTTCCGTCAGACACAGGGCGGAGACTACATCTTCAATCTGGACGAGAAGATGCTTTACGGAGGGATTGAACTCCACTCGGCCATGGAACTTGGCAGGAGGTGGTACGCTGACTTGCAGGGGACCTTGGGTTTGGCAAGATACCGCGGAACAGGAGGCATGAGGCAGGGATATTCATTGATGGTCAGTCCGGGGATTCAGTTCCGTCCGTTCCTTCGGAGCGAGTGGATCCATCCTTACATCCGGCTCGGACTCGGCCTCTACCACAAGAATTTCCCCACGTCTTACTTCGGGAAGTTTGCCGGAGATGTAACCAATGAGGCTTTCTGGAAGGCCGAGGATGCCTGGAACAGAGGCTACACATTTGATTCGGACACATTTTTCCCGGTTTCGGTCGGGATAGGGGTCATCGGTTGGATGAACGACCGGGTAGGAGTGCATGTTCAAGGACAGTACAACCGTTCGTTCGGAACGGATGGAGTGAATTTCGCCCAGGCTTCCGCCGGTATTGTGTTGAAGTTTGGCGGCGCGGACAGAAGCAAAGCTTCCTCCGGATGCGGCATTTCATCGTGGAATTATCGTAACCAACAATAAATCATATTTATTCATGAAACTTAGATTCAGATTATTGATCGCAGCCCTCGCCGGGGTGTCGGTGCTGGCTGCCTGCAACTCCCTTGAGGTGACAATGCCTGTCGGACCGCAAGGCGAGCGGGGACTCCCGGGAGAAGACGGGCTGTCGGCCTACGAGGTGTGGGTCAAAGCCGTACAGGACAAGACAATTGACTATTCCGGTCCTGTGGACATCGCCCACTACTTTCTTTACTTGAAAGGGAAGGATGGGAGTGACGGCAAGGATGGTGCGGATGGAAAGTCCGCTTACGAGTTGTGGAAGGAATATGTCGCATCAGGTGTCGAGGATCCTCATAATCCGGATTCTCTTTGGGACAAATCCAGGATTTCGATGGCTGACTTCTATAGGTTCCTGACCGGAAACAATGGAGTCGATGGCTTGAGTGCCTATGAGTTATGGAAGGACTATGTCGTCTCTACAATAGCCTCCGGTGGAGTTGTGGCCGATCAGAGCGGGAATATTGTGACCTTATCTGATCTTTCAATCCTCAGGTTCTTCCAATATCTCACCGGTCAATCCGGTTCGAAAGGAGACAATGGTATTCCCGGAGTTCCAGGCGAGGACGGACAAGATGGTAAGGATGGTGTTGACGGAAAAGACGGGGAAGACGGTAAAGATGGAGTTGATGGTAAGGATGGTAAGGATGGTAAGGATGGAATTGACGGTCGGGACGGATCTGCCGGAAAGTCCGCCTACGAGTTGTGGGTTGCCGATGTGACTTCTCCGACCGGCCTTGAGGATCCGAAGAATCCGGGATCGAAGTGGGATCCGGACAGGACATCCATCGCTGATTTTTATGACTATCTCCGTGGAGCTGACGGTACCAATGGCAATGATGGCAATGACGGCAATGACGGAGTTGACGGAAAAGACGGCAAAGATGGTATCGATGGAAAAGACGGAAAGGACGGCAAGGACGGTTCTTCGGGGAAATCCGCTTATGAGTTATGGAAGGAGTTGGTGCTCAGCGCGTCCGGCCTGGACAATCCGGGTAACGGAGTTTATGATGTCACCGAATTTCCCAAATGGCCGACGACGGCTGTTTCCATAGAGGACTTTTTCAGGTACCTTAGAGGATGTGACGGTAACGACGGGGAACCTGGCGTGTCCTCGCTTGCGGCGGACTCCCTGTATGTGGAGGAGGCTGACTGGAGCAAGTATAATGTCGTTCCGGTCAGGGCACTCGCGAAAGTGAAGGAAGATGGTGCGGTCAAGGACACCACCTATGAATATGTCAACCCTTACACGGGTGGATGCACTTTGCTTGTCACAGGTCCGGGGCCTGTGGCGATCCCCGACTGCAAGGTCGTGTTCAAGGATCAGGCCGGGAATTCCTACACCAGGACCTCGGATGCATCCGGCTACATCTATCTTCTTCGTGATGAACTGCCGGATTGGTCGGGAGGCTCGCCGAGTGTCTCGGACCTTTCGGCGAGAACACGTCCGGAAAGCTTTGAATTCAGCGGGAAGACAATTGATGACGCATCCAGGATCGCGGCCACATGCGGAATCCCTTACAAGGTGGATGTCTTGGTCAATATGACCGGGGCGGAATGGTCCGCAAACAAAGTTTACGCTTATTATGAGACCATCAGAAGTGTGGAAGGAACAGAGGAGAAGTCGTGGGGAGGCCATGAATTTCCGAACGGCTCCGGCGAAACCGGGCTGGGCTATTTCTTCTACAGAAGCAAGTGTGACATGTCCGGGTACAGAGAACTTGATTTCTACGGCTCTGCTCCTGCCCTCGACGATGTCGCGGTGGGAGATCATTTTCTGACATTCAATGGATTTTTTGCCGAATCGAGCTGGACAAGATCGGTAGGGACTGTGCCAAGCACGCAGACCAAGAGCGTGGTTTTTGGTGACGGGGCTTCACCGGCCATGGTGGATGTCCACTATCTTCCGACGACTGAAACCAGCAATGGCTACTATCATCGGGGACATCTGCCGGACTATGGCCTGAAAAAGGCCTCCGCCTCAAAGACAATCATTCCTGAGTATTGCATGATCGGAGGCCTTGATGTGACCGGCTTGAAAGGAGGAACAGGGGATAAGCAGTACACAAGCTATAATGACAAGCTGGTTCTTGGAGACGATGGCGCAACAAAAATTCCCGTGAACCGGACAAACTACGAACTGCTCCTCGGGAAGACATCATTCAGCTTCTCGCTGGATTACTCCTCTTTCGGACATGTCTATCTGAAGAAAGCCTACTACGACGCCGGCACAGCTACCTACCGTTTTAAAAGGTATGGCACGTTCATGGAATATCTGACCGGCCAGAGTGTCACCGACAGTGATGCCTATGTCATGAGTCTGCGCAACAGCGGTTATCTGGATGGCTCCAGGATAAACACCACTGTGTACATTCATTTAGCGGCGTCCGGCGGCGTAATAAGCACGACGAAATTCAGCTCGTTCTTGATCCGGAATGTCTATGACGGGTTTAACCTTGAGTTTTCCCCTTTTACCTTCCATGATGCGTACTATGGCTCCGTGTCCGGCACGTTCAGTTATGATGTGTCATCCCCTTACACGGCCTCCTGCACGATCAACGGCAGGAAGTACACATTCCAGGCGATCAAGGATGCCGTAAGTGCACCGCTGCCGTAAGGCGTATTACTTCAGATAGTCGTCGAAGTAGTCCGTGACCTTGTCCATGAGGTGTGTTCTCCATGCTCCGAAGACATTGTGCTCGGAGCATGGGTAAGGGAAGTAGTCCAGCCGGACATTCCTCTCAATGCACTTTTGGGCGAAACTCAGGCTGTGTTCCCAGACCACGGTGCTGTCAAGAGCTCCCTGGCAGATGAGCAGTTTCCCTTTGAGGTTGTCGACCTTGCCGATGAGGCTTGTCCGGGCGAATCCCTCAGGATTGGTGGCCTCGGTCTCCATGTAACGCTCTCCGTACATGGCTTCGTACCATTTCCAGTCGATCACCGGTCCGCCGGCGACACCGACCTTGAATGTCTCCGGGTAGGTGGTCATCAGGGAGATGGCCATGAATCCGCCGTAACTCCAGCCGTGGACTCCGATTCTGTCGGAATCCACGAACGGAAGGGATTTCAACATGCCTATGCCCACCATCTGGTCGGCCATCTCGTTCTGCCCGCAGCATCGGTGGATGACTTTCTCATAGTCGGCACCTCTGTTCTGCGTCCCTCGGTTGTCCTGGACATAGACTATGTAGCCTTTCTGGGCCATCAGCATCTCCCACATGCGCACCTGACCGAGCCATGTGTTCTGAACCATCTGGGAGTGAGGGCCTCCATAGACATAGAGGACCACAGGGTATTTCTTCGCCGGGTCGAAATCAGTAGGCAGAAAGAGCCTGTACCAGTTGTCGTACCTGCCGTCGGCGCTTTTGACTGTCCCGAAGAGGACCTCTCCGGTCTTATAGCCCTTGAGGGGGTCTTCGGCGGTGATGAGATTGCGGATCAGCTTCCCGTCGGCGGTCCTGATGTCGGTGACGCGCGGAACATTGAAGCTGCTGTAGTTGTCGATGTACCTGGAGCAGTCCTCGTTGAGGCTGATCGTGTGCCATCCTTCCCCGGTCGTCAGCCTGACAGGTTCCCCGATCTTCGCCTTGACGACGGCTCCTGTCCGGGTCTTGGGTGTCTTGACCTCGATTCTGAACAGATGGCTCTCGACGGGGGAGACCTCTGCTGAAGTGTAATAGACGAACTGCCCGTCATTGCCAAGGTACTCCACATCCGCGTCCACCGCCGTCAGCCGCCTTACGGTTCCCAGGGTGTCACACAGGTAGAGGTTGCGGAAGCCGTCCCGGTTGTTCGTCCTGTAGATGAATGAATATGTTCCCTTGAGGAACCGCACCGGATCCAGAGGCTCCACGTAGCGGGAGTCATCCTCGGAGAGGACCGTGCGGGCGAACGCCCCGTCGGAAGCTCTGTACATGTTGAGTTTCAGATGCTTCTGCGTGCGGTCAAGAACTTGGATGAAGATGTTTCTGCTGTCCGGTGACCAGCTGATGTTCGTAAGGTAGCGGTCACAGCCATAGTCATTGACATCGCACCACACCGTCTTTCCGGACGCGACATCGTGGATCCCGAGCCGCACGTTCTCGCTGCCCATGCCGTTCATCGGGTACTTGATGTTCTTGAGCGAACCTGTACGGGTGGTGATGTCCAGAAGAGGGAAGTCTGAGACCCTCGATTCGTCCTTTCTGTAGAAAGCCAGTCTGGATCCGTCCGGGGACCAGAAGATTCCATCGTTGATTCCGAACTCGTTGCGGCTGACGGTCTGTCCGTAGGTGATGTCCGGGTTCTCGCTTTCCGCCACAGGGACGGGGGACTTGTCGAAGATGTAAAGATCATTACCGACAGTGTAGGCGAAAGTTCCGGCGGCGCTCCGTGTGATGTTCTCCGCATTTTCAGGGAAACCGTCCGGAAGCCGCGTGGCGGAATATTCGGAAACCTCACCGGTGCGAAGGTTCTCCTGCATCCACTTGCCCTCCCTGTGGAAGATGAAGGTCTCGTTGTCCTTCCAGGAGGCCGCGACGCTTGCCGGACGGACATTCCTGCCGAGTACGGCCTCTTCCATGCTGAGGAGTTTCCCCTCCCGGTTCGCCGGGTGTGTCGTGACGACACCGGTCTGGGCGTTGAGGGCGAGCGGTGCCGCCAACGCGATGATTGTGATGGCTCTTTTCATTATTCCATTGTCGGTGTTGATGTTGAAACGACCCTGTCCACGACGTATTTCTGCATTCCGCGCCATGGAAGGATTCCGAGATATTCCTTGTAGTGCAGCTCTACTGACTTGCCGCTGCATCTCATCAGCTCGTTCGCCACTTCCTCGTCCTCGACGGAGAAGTCGAAGATGTATGATTCCACAGCCGCGCCCCCGGAACCCTTTCCGGAACCACGGAATCCGGCCTGGATCAGTTTACCCTCGTAGGTCTTCCAGACATAGCCTTTGTAGATGAACTGGTTGAGCTCGCCGGCCTTCACTCCGTCACCGAAGACGAAATAGAATCTGAAGTAGATGAATCCGGCCAGAACCAGAGCCAGAATGACTCCGGTCCATGTGAATATTTTCCCCTTTGTTGTCATAGCCGGTTATTTTATTTCGTTTCCGGTAAGATCCCAGCCTGTGATCGTGGCGACGTAAGGGATCACGGTGTGGGCTATCTTGAGATGTCCGTTGTAGTTTGGATGGCCGTCCGCTCCCATGTCCTCCACATTGTTGTGGACCGACGGGGAGAGAGTCATTATGTGGATGTTCCGGAGTCCGCAGCTGTCAAGTACCTTGCGGATGTACACGGCCATAAGGTAGTCGTGTTTCGGGACCATGCAGAGGACCGGGTGGTCTTCTCCGCAGTTGTCCTTGATTTCTTTCAGCAGGGTTATGTAGTTTTTCACAAACGCCCTTTCGGAGGGCTGCATCCCGGTCGAGAAGTCGTTGGTTCCAAGGTAGATGACGGTTACGTCCGGTTTAAGCGGGGAGGCTTCCGCATTCCACTTCACGTCCTTTTCCTTGTCGAAGATCTGGAGGTACCTCTCCGGCATGAAATAACCTTTGACATTGCCGTTGTAGTTACGGGCGATTCCCATCCCGGAGTGGGCGATGACGATCTGGTCCGCGTCAAAGTACCTTGCGACGGCGCAGGCGTAGGTCAGATTCTGATTCTCAGTCTCAGGCTTGAAATGTTCCTTGCTGGAGGCCTCCGTGCCGTAGCCGCAGGTGTAGGAGTCGCCTATATATTCAATGATCCTTTCCTTCGGCGCGTCGGCCTGGAGGAACCCGCCGTCGGTGATGAACTCACTGATGGTCGTGGTGCCCTGCTCACCTTCGGTGCGTTTCTGGAGAATCACCTGATGCGGGGCTTTGGCGGCCTTCCTGTCCTTGCCGAAGTGAGCCTTGAGTTCCTCGGCGCTGAAGACCACGATGGTAGTGTCGGTCCCATGCACGGCTATCACCTTGTCCGGCGTGGTGGCCATCGAGCCGTCAAGCCAGACGTTGTAGTAATTCTTCTTTGTATCGGACGCTCTGAGACTCAGGAAGTTGCCTTGGAATCTCACTTTTGCGTAAACTCCGGTCCAGTCGAATGAGACGTTCCCGTCCTTTACCTCGGTCCTGCCGATGTAGGTGATTTTTGGATCCGATGCCTTGATGGAGGTCTCCGCCGTCTTCGGAGCGGCGTACATGGCAATCGCAAATAAGACGGACGCCGTCATAAGAGTTATCCTTTCAACGTTCATGTTTTTTAAGCTTTGATCTCCACAAATTTAATGAATATGGCATGAGTCCCAAAATATTCCGGATTTTTTCAATCTTTTCTTATACCGGCCGGGCACCTGCGGATACGAAAAAAAGGAACCGTCCTCCTTTCGGGAGCGATTCCTTTGTTCATTAGGCACCGTTTCCGGCACCCTTGTACTGGGTAGGAGAATCGAACTCCTATTGCAAGATTGAGAATCTTGAGTACTAACCGTTATACGAACCCAGCGTTTCGGTTTTGGGATTGCAAAGATAGGCAAAAATCCTTAACCTCCAAAACAATCTCGAAAAAATTGATGAATCTTCTGTTCTCGATGTCCTTCGGGGCTGTCATGACAGTAGCCGTGGTGGTATTATGAAAGAGGATGGCCGAAAAACTTTCTGGCCATCCTCTTCTATCGTTTCCGCAGAGATTACTTCTGGCGGCTCTTGTACCTCTGGTAGAATTTGTCGACGCGTCCGGCGGTGTCAACGAGCTTGACTTTGCCTGTGTAGAACGGATGTGAGGTGTTGGAGATCTCGACCTTCACAACCGGATACTCAACTCCGTCAACCACGAGAGTCTCTTTGGTCTCGGCGCATGAGCGGGTGACGAACACGGTGTCGTTCGACATATCCTTGAAAGCTACAAGGCGGTAGTTTTCGGGATGAAGTCCTTTTTTCATGTCTTTATTGTTTTTAAATGTGTTTTTACTTCTCGCAAACAGTCTGCAAAGGTAAGTCTTTTTTTGAAGATGCACAAGCATATCCATAAGAATTGTTCGTCCCCGGCCGCTGTCGACAAAATAATGGTTGAATATCACGGATTTTTCCTAAATTTACGGACAAAGCCAAAACGCTAAGGAAGAATTATGGAAACACATGTCGTGATCATGGCGGGAGGAATCGGCAGCAGGCTGTGGCCGGTCAGCACTCCTGAAAAGCCCAAGCAGTTCATCGACCTGCTCGGAATAGGAAAGACTTTGATTCAGCTTACCGTGGACAGGTTCACTCCGGTCTGCGACCTGAAGAATTTCTGGGTGGTGACGTCGGAGAGGTATGTGCCTGTTGTCCGTGAGCAGCTGCCGGACATTCCGGCAGGACAGATTCTTGCCGAGCCAGAGCCTCGCAACACCGCCCCGTGCATCGCCTACGCATGCTGGAAGATCTCGGCCGGGCATCCGGACGCAAACATCGTGGTGACTCCGGCGGATGCGCTGATAATCAATGAGCAGAAGCTTTCAAACATAATCCGCAAGGCCTTGAATTTCACGGCTGAGGGTGGCAGGATAGTGACTGTCGGCATCGAACCGTCCCGTCCGGAGACCGGCTACGGCTACATCTTCGCCGAGGAAAAACGCTCCGACGAGATCGTCAAGGTGCGGGAGTTCAAGGAAAAGCCTGATCTGGCGACCGCCAGGGAATATCTTGCCGCAGGCACCTACTTCTGGAACGCCGGAATCTTTGTCTGGAACGCAAGGACCATCATCGCCCAGATGCGCGTCCACGCTCCCGGGATCGCTGGAGTCATGGACCGCATCGCCGCCTCGTTCGGCACAGAAGGGGAGGGTGCGGCCGTCAGGGAACTGTTCCCTACCTGTGAGAAGATCTCCATCGACTATGCCGTCATGGAGAAGTCGGACGAGATCTACGTGATCCCCTGCGACTTGGGCTGGTCGGATCTTGGCAGTTTCAGTTCCATTAAGGAGCATGTTCCCGTTTCTGCGGACTGTCATGTCCCCGAGTCCGAGGTCTGCCGTGCCGCTGACAAGGTGATCGGCGGGGACGTGCGTCTATTCGACTGCAAAGGCTGCATCGTGCATGCGGAGGATGCCGGAACTGTAGTGGTCAAGGGACTTGAGAACTACATCGTGGCCGTCAAGGGAGGCAATGTCCTTGTCTGCCCTCTCGCCGACGAGCAGAAGATCAAGGAATATTCCGCTTCGAAGGGAAAATAGAGAATATTCATGCGATGAGGTATGTCTTTATCGTGCAGGGGGAGGGACGCGGGCATCTGACCCAGGCGATCTCGATGGAAAGGCTGCTTCGTGAGAACGGTCATGAGGTTGCAGCGGTGCTGGTCGGCAAAAGTCCGGCGCGCCGTCTGCCGTCTTTTTTTGAGGAGACGATCCATGCTCCGGTTGAGATGTTCGAAAGTTTCAACTTTGTGCCGTCATCCTCAAACCGCAAGGCAAGCGCACTCAAGACAGGACTTTACAACATCCTGCACTTCGCCGGGTTCTTGCCATCGATCCGTTTCATATCCCGCAGACTGAGGGAGACGAAGCCTGATGTCGTAGTCAATTTCTACGACATCCTCGGTACGCTGGGTTACCGGTTCAGCCGTCTGAAAGCCCCGATGGTCTGCCTCGGACACCAGTTCCTCTATCTCCACAGGGACTTCAGATTCCCGCCGGCGGGATATTCGGACCGCCACGCCCTGAACCTTTTCACGAATATGGTAGCCCACGGGGCCGCCAAGGTCCTTGCCCTAAGCTTCCGGTCCATGCCGGATGACCCGGGGCGCAGGATAAGGGTCGTCCCTCCTCTTCTTCGCCCCGAGGTGCTTCGTCTCCGCCGCGCTTCCGGAGATGATGATCCGTCGGTCCGCGACGGGGGCTATGTCCACGGCTACATGCTGAACGCCGGATTCTCCCGGGATGTTCTGGATTGGCATGCCGCCCATCCCGGGATTCCTCTAAGGTTTTTCTGGGACAAGGCTGACGAGGCTCCAGTGAAGATCGTGGATGAGACGCTTTTCTTCTACTATCTGGATGACAGCGAATTCCTCCGTCAGATGGCCGGTTGCCACGTTTACGCTTCAACTGCGGGTTTCGAGTCTGTCTGCGAGGCCATGTACCTTGGAAAGCCCCTGCTGATGGTGCCGTCCCATGTGGAGCAGAAATGCAACGCCTACGATGCCACTGAAGGCTACCGTATGGCTTTGCGCCGGACAGGAGACGGTCCTGCGGAAAGTTGTCCGCATCCTGCGGTCTCATCGGACAGGTTCGACCTTGACCTCCTGCTGCATTTCGCTGACAATGAGTTCGTGGCCGATGAGTCGTTCCCCGACTGGGCCAGATCGGCGGATTCCGTGTTCCTGAGGGAATTGACTTTTTCTTGAATTGTTTTTGATTATTTATATAAAAGCATTAGCGTCCGGAGAAAAAATCCTTGATAGGGTTTAACATTATATATTTTAATAAATTACAAAGCTAAAATTATTTTTCGATTAGAACTCGTAAGTTTGCGTAACGGCATTTGAGCCGCTTCTCGCAAGCCATGAACAAGGGTAAAACAATTTTCTGAAATTTTTCATAAAAACATTTGGAGATTTCGTCCGAATGACCTACCTTTGCAATCCCAATCAGGAAAGCCTTTCCTGAAAAGGTTGGAAAGATTCGTTAGCTCAGTTGGTAGAGCACAACACTTTTAATGTTGGGGTCTCGGGTTCGAGCCCCGAACG
>CAVHWO010000054.1:0-22082 GCA_963639865.1 bacterium
TAGATACAAGAAAGGACAGAAAACCATATATGGGCATCAAGGACATTCTCTCTGCCGTAACATTAGGAGGAAAGCAGTCTGAGGCGACCCCCAATCTGCCTGAAGCTATCGTGCAGAGCATCTTCCAAGGCACGCCTTACCCCTACACCCTGTTCTCTGCTTGCATCCGACGTGTCAGGGCGGAGAGTAGCGACAACGGGGCAAACCGCATTGCCCGCATCGCCATTCTCAAGGCGTATCTCAACAGAATAAATGGCAAAAACAAAAAAATAGACATTATGTTAGACAAAACCAACACCAACCCCGGCTATCTTTGCGGCCGCCTGTTTGCCGTTCTCGACAAAATACAGGAAGATGCAAACAAGATTAGCAGCATCCGCGAGCGATACATGAACGCCGCCAGTGCAACACCCTCATCTGTGTTTGCCACCATTCTCAATCTCTCGTCCCACCATTTAGAGAAACTCTCCAACGAGGGCCGGAAAGTGAATTACGAGAAGCTGAAGCAAGAAATCATAGACAAGATCCCTGCAGACGGTTTTCCTGCCCACCTTGACCTCCAGGACCAGGGACGTTTCTTCATCGGTTACTATCATCAGAGACAAGACTTCTTTACCAAGAAAGAAGAGAACAAGGACTAATCTAAAAATAAAAAACAATTATGGCTGAATTGAAAAATAGAATTGATTTCGTTTATGTATTTGACGTACAGGATGGCAACCCCAATGGAGATCCCGATGCAGGCAATCTCCCACGTGTGGACGCAGAGACAGGCATGGGGCTTGTAACGGACGTTTGCCTCAAGCGCAAGGTGCGCAACTATGTACAGGTGGCTAAAGGACTTGCTGATGGTTACGACATTTTCATCAAGGAGAAGGCCGTGCTCAACAATGAGATAGATAAGGCTCACGATGATTCCGAGGTGAAGAGTGCCAAGGACAAGACCGCTGCAGCGCGTGCCTTCATGTGCAAAAACTATTACGACATCCGTACCTTCGGTGCCGTGATGTCAACAGGCAAGAATGCCGGTCAGGTCAGAGGCCCCATCCAGCTGACCTTCTCGCGTTCCGTCGACCCTATTGCCACGGCAGAACATTCCATCACCCGAATGGCGGTAGCCACAGACAAGGAAGCTGAAAAGCAGAACGGTGACAATCGCACGATGGGCCGCAAGGCTACGGTGCCATACGGTCTTTATGTGTGCCATGGTTTCATCTCTGCCAACCTTGCCAAGCAGACTGGTTTTTCCGAAGCGGACCTGCAGCTATTCTTCGATGCACTGAAGAATATGTTTGATCTCGACCGCTCTGCTGCACGTGGACTGATGAGTGCCCAGAAGCTGATTGTGTTCCGCCACGACTCCGAGTTGGGCAATGCTCCAGCCAACAAACTATTTGATTTGGTGAAGATAGAGAAGCTGACCAACGCTGCCCCAAGGTCGTTCGGCGACTACCATATTACCATAGACAAGGCATCCGTTCCAAGCGGTGTCACCGTCGAAGAACTGATTTAGCGTCTCTCATTGATGTACACAGAAGATGAAATGCTCATGTTGTCGGGGATACAGCACTATATGTTCTGTCCCCGGCAATGGGCATTGATCCACATCGAGCAGCAGTGGGCGGACAACAGGCTGACTACGGAGGGACAGCTTCTGCACAAGAATGTGGACAACCCCTTCTATCGGCAGAAGAATGGCGATACCATCACGCTTCGCTCCCTGCACATAGCCTCCAAGCAACTGGGACTCTATGGCATCACCGATGCCGTGGAACTCGTACCTTCCGACTCTCCCGAGGATGCTATCACCCATAACAGATACCCAGGGTATTGGAAGCCATATCCCGTGGAATATAAGCGTGGGCACAGCAAGCCAGACGAGAGAGACGAGGTGCAACTGGCAGCGCAGGTAATCTGTTTGGAGGAAATGTATGGCATCAACATTCCGTATGGGGCGCTCTACTATGATGAGGTGAAGCATCGGGAAACCATTGCCGTCTCTGACAGTTTGAGGCAAACGACCATGCAATGTTCCAAGCAGATGCACGACATCTTCGAAAGCGGATGCATGCCAAGGCCCATCAAGGCTTCGCACTGTAGGAACTGTTCTTTGAAAGACATTTGCATGCCTGGGATGTCCGAATGCACACAAGTGACAACTTATCTAAACAAAAACCTATATGAGGATCCTGCTTAATACTCTATATGTGACAACCCCCGAAGCCTATCTGAGTAAGGACGGGCAGAATGTGGTAATATCAGTCAAACAAAACGAGATATTCCGTATCCCCATCCACAATATAGAGCAGATTGTTACATTCGGATACATGGGGGCAAGTCCTGGTTTGATGAAACTCTGTGCCGATAACAATGTGTCTTTGACATTCCTTTCTTCACAAGGTAGATACATCAGCCGCTCACAAGGTCCCACGAAAGGCAATGTTCTGCTTCGCAAGGCGCAATACCGCAACTCAGATGATGCTGCCTATGCATTGCATTTAGGCAAACTCTTTATTGGAGGGAAAATCCAGAACTACCGTAATATCCTCCGGCGTTTCATCCGTGACAACGGCTCGGATGATGCTGTTGAGAAAGTGGCGGAAGAATTGCTCCGATGCAAGAGAAAAGTATTCGAGGCTACCAGCATAGACTGTGTGCGAGGCATAGAGGGAGAGGCGGCCACATCATATTTCAGAGTGTTCTCCCGTCTCATGCTCAACCAGAAGGAGGATTTCGTCTTCGATGGACGCAACCGCCGCCCTCCCAAAGATGCTGTCAATGCCATGCTCTCGTTTGTCTACACGCTGATTTGCAATGATATGACTGCAGCACTGGAGACCGTTGGACTGGACCCATACGTTGGATTCATGCACACGCTGAGACCTGGCAGGGCATCGCTGGCGTTGGACATGATGGAGGAGTTGCGCGCCTATCTGGGCGACAGACTGGTCTTGTCGCTGATAAATAGGAAGCAAATCACCATAAAGGACTTTGTACGGCAGGGTGATGAATGTATTGTCATGACCGACTCGGGCCGCAAGACGATTCTCACGGCGTGGCAGAGCAGGAAGAAGGAGCAGATTAACCATCCTTATTTGAATGAGAGAATAAGCATCGGATTGTTGCCATACACCCAAGCAATGTTATTGGCGAAATTTATTCGTAACGATTTGGATGATTATCCGGTTTTTTTGATTAAGTAGAATATGTTTGTTTTGGTAGCGTATGATGTAAATATAACTTCGTTGGGAGGGGCAAAACGTTTGAGGTCCGTTGCCCAGACGTGTCTTGATTATGGGAAGAGAGTGCAAAATTCTGTGTTTGAGTGCCTTTTGACAGAGGCACAATATGTTATACTCAAAAACAAACTTCTTGAGATTATTGACAAAAATGAAGATAGCATTAGATTCTATCTTTTGGGTACGAATTGGAAGAGACGAGTAGAAACTATCGGGAAAAGTTATAGTCTTAACTTTGATGAGGAACTTGTGATTTGAAGTTATGTCCCTTGTGGTATAAATATTATTTTATACTTTTATTAAATTGTATAATTGCTGTCCGGAGAAATTTTACCATAAAGAAAGTTGCCTGAAAGCATCGTCCTCCGGAGCGACAAGCTGTGCGTCAGGTGTGTTATAAAAGTCACGGATATCACCTCTCTTAAAGAGGATCTGTCCTATAGAATTAGAGATAGTATGGAGGCTTGGCTTCAACCCATAATGCTTCCTCGCAATGATGAGCAGCAGATAGCCGCAAATGGCTATCCAGATTTGCGTGTAGATGGCGTTTCGGGTTGTGCCGTAGAAGTTCTTGATGTGCAAATGCTGCTTGATCCACTTGAAGAACAGCTCTATCTGCCATCTCTCCCGGTAAAGTTCAGCGATCGTAAGGGCGTCAATCGTGAAGTTGTTGGTAATGAATCGGTAAGCCTTTCCGTCTCTAAGGTCTTCATAAACGACGAGTCTGAGATTGTCCGGATACTTTCTGGAGGTTTGATATCCCGTCAGGCGTATCGTCTCATCAGAAATCAGACCGGCTTGTGGGTCTACCTTTCGCGACTCGATAGCCTCATACCGCATATTGTCTTTGGCTCTGGTGACAAACCTGGCATGCTTCTGATGAAAATGCTTATAGAGCGCATCAAACTTCACATATCCCTTGTCCATAAGGTAATAGGCGTTAGGTTCGACGGGGATCTCCTCCATAATCTTGGAATCGTGGACAGATGCCTACGTGAGTTTGACGAATGTTGGAATGGATCCGTTCAAATAAATCATCGTATGCATCTTGACTCCGCCCTTTCCGTTATGAAGTGTCGCCCAAGGGCACAGCGACAGACAAAGCTCTATCGTACTGCTGTCGAATGCGCAGACCATCTCGTCAAGATCAAGCCGAAGCTTGTCGCCTTTATACAGCTCTTTCGCTTTGTGTATCAAAACATTGCCAAAGTCTTGATTTATCCTCCAATCCTTCTTCTCGTTCGCTTCCGCAAGTGTGGATCTCGGGATAATCTTCAGCCCGGACCTGTACAAGTCCTGCGAACAGAGACCAAGAGTAGTCTCAATCTCTCTCAACCCGCTCCTGTCCGTGAACTGGGCGAAACTCATCGCCATAAACTGGTCACGGCAAGTGAATTTGATGGCGTGCCGATCGCCTTTGTAGCACTTGGCACACTTTGCAAATTCGTATTCGGTGAAGAGAGACATAAGCTGTGCGAAGATTGTTTTCCCTTGGTTCATAGCTTGCCAAATCCGGCATTAGTGCCAGATAGCAAACTTACGAGTTCTAATCGAAAAATAATTTTTGCCTTGTAAATTATTGTAATTTAATTCATTAAACCCTATCGGAGAAAATTTCTCCGGACACTAATGAAATTGTATTAAAAACACATGCCGAGACAGTCAAAGAATCCATCATCGAAGATGTTGGCATAATCGAGATTATTCCATTTTGGAAGTGGACTTTGCGAACCTAGTGCATGGCATCAATTACCGCTGTTTCGCACTTGCTATACATCAGTAGGTTACCATGATAAGCGCTCTCATTGTAATGTTTTTATTGGCGAGTTTGTATTTTATCGCATTTTCACTAATTTTACAAATTGAAAATCAATAGCATATTTAATATGCAGTCGCACCCCATGTGGGTGCGTGGATTGAAACCCTCAACCGCTGCTGGCGTTTCTGGGCGGCGGCAGTCGCACCCCATGTGGGTGCGTGGATTGAAACTACCAGTCCAAAGGGTTGGAGCTTCCGGCCTCCATGTCGCACCCCATGTGGGTGCGTGGATTGAAACGGGATAGGCGTTGAGAATCGCGTCGTACAGCCTGTGTCGCACCCCATGTGGGTGCGTGGATTGAAACAGCACTCTGATAATCCCTGTTTATCTGGGATTCGCGTCGCACCCCATGTGGGTGCGTGGATTGAAACAAGGGGTCTGGTCTCGGTGTTCGAGATGGACAGGTCGCACCCCATGTGGGTGCGTGGATTGAAACAGATAGTAGCACCGCCATGCCTGGACATACACGGGGTCGCACCCCATGTGGGTGCGTGGATTGAAACTGGAGAAGGGGCTTGGGCTGGACAGGACGGAGGAGTCGCACCCCATGTGGGTGCGTGGATTGAAACTGGCAGATCCAAGGAATATAATCGTTCGTCCTCTGTCGCACCCCATGTGGGTGCGTGGATTGAAACCAATCAGGGCGGACGTGTCGATGCTCGGGAAGAAGTCGCACCCCATGTGGGTGCGTGGATTGAAACCGTTCGGTTTGTCAAGGGGAGACGGTGGTCGGCGGTCGCACCCCATGTGGGTGCGTGGATTGAAACATTACCTTTAATGAGCCACTGGTATCAGAATTGTGTCGCACCCCATGTGGGTGCGTGGATTGAAACGTCGGAGTTGAGGTAACGCTTGCCTACCGCGAAGTCGCACCCCATGTGGGTGCGTGGATTGAAACTAATGCGCACATTTCGTTTTTTACAATCTCAAAGTCGCACCCCATGTGGGTGCGTGGATTGAAACTGCCTTGAACTCACTGATTTGATTTTGTAGGTCTGTCGCACCCCATGTGGGTGCGTGGATTGAAACAGTCCGCCGAATCTCAGACCGCCCGTCAATGGCAAGTCGCACCCCATGTGGGTGCGTGGATTGAAACTCATGCGACATGTCAAAACCGGAACGGTTAGGCGTCGCACCCCATGTGGGTGCGTGGATTGAAACAAGTATAATAAAGTGTCTACCCTTGCGGCTTATAGTCGCACCCCATGTGGGTGCGTGGATTGAAACTCATGACTGAGATCAAAGCCCGAACGATTCGGGACGTCGCACCCCATGTGGGTGCGTGGATTGAAACGTTCCTTGTCGTCTGCTTTACGGCGGTTGGGAGGTCGCACCCCATGTGGGTGCGTGGATTGAAACGTTCCTTGTCGTCTGCTTTACGGCGGTTGGGAGGTCGCACCCCATGTGGGTGCGTGGATTGAAACGTTCCTTGTCGTCTGCTTTACGGCGGTTGGGAGGTCGCACCCCATGTGGGTGCGTGGATTGAAACTGCCCCTAAATGGGCTAAAGCCGTATTTACCTTGTCGCACCCCATGTGGGTGCGTGGATTGAAACTTGTTAAAATCATTGATCACTTTATTGACAGATGGTCGCACCCCATGTGGGTGCGTGGATTGAAACAAGTACGAGTCGGTCTATGATGCGGTCAAGTTCGTCGCACCCCATGTGGGTGCGTGGATTGAAACTGGGGTTGTTCGGGTTGTCCTTCACCGCTTTCTTGTCGCACCCCATGTGGGTGCGTGGATTGAAACCCTTTGCTGCAAGGTGTTGGAGATCAGCCGATCTGTCGCACCCCATGTGGGTGCGTGGATTGAAACACCTACACCGGCGAGCCTCCGCAGCAGGAGAAGTGTCGCACCCCATGTGGGTGCGTGAATATTTGTGGCGATAACAAACCAAAAGCCGGTCGGGAACACTCCTGGCCGGCTTTGGTCAACTTCTTGTGAAAAAATCGCTTGCGGGACTGCTAATCAGGGTACTCCGCAAAATCGGATTTTGCGGCTCCGCAGACAGGGCATTTCCAGTCTTTCGGGATGTCTTTGAATGGGGTTCCGGGCTTTATGCCACCGTCCGGGTCGCCTTCGTCCGGGTCATAGATCCAGCCGCAGCGCAGGCATTCGTACTTTTGGGAGTCACTTGCCATAACTTTTAGTTTTAGTGAAACTTGGCCGATGCGCCACCGCGGCGCACCTGCACCTTGACACTGCAATAACTATTCCATCAATTTCTTGTACTTAAACCTCTTAGGCTCCGTATTGCCAAGACGGGCCTTGCGGTTCTCCTCGTACTCGGCGTAGTTGCCTTCGAAGAACACCACGTTGGAGTCACCCTCGTAGGCGAGAATGTGGGTGGCGATCCTGTCCAGGAACCAGCGGTCGTGGCTGATCACGACCGCGCATCCGGCGAAGTTCTCAAGACCGTCCTCCAGGGCGCGGATAGTGTTGACATCCACATCGTTGGTCGGCTCGTCAAGAAGCAGCACGTTGCCCTCGTCCTTGAGGGTGAGCGCGAGGTGGAGCCTGTTGCGCTCGCCGCCTGAGAGCACCCCGCAGAGCTTCTCCTGGTCGGAACCGCTGAAATTAAACCTTGAGACCCAGGCCCTGGCGTTGATGTCCTTGTTCCCGAGCCTCACCCATTCGGAGTTCCCGGCAATGGTTTCGAACACAGTCTTGTCAGGGTCGATGCTCCTGTGCTGCTGGTCAACGTAGGAGATCTTCACGGTCTCTCCGATGTCGATCGATCCGGTGTCCGGTTTCTCGATGCCCATGATGAGTCTGAAAAGGGTGGTCTTGCCGGCTCCGTTGGGGCCGATCACCCCGACGATTCCTGCCGGCGGAAGGGCGAACGAAAGATGCTCGAAGAGAATCTTGTCCCCATAGGCCTTGGACACGTCCTTGAACTCGATGACCTTGTTCCCGAGCCTCGGGCCGTTCGGAATGTAGATCTCCAGATTGGCCTCCTTCTCCTTCATGTCGGCGGCGGCCAGTTTCTCGTAGGCACCCAGACGGGCCTTCTGCTTTGCCTGGCGGGCCTTGGGAGCCATCCGCACCCATTCAAGCTCGTGCTGGAGGGTCTTCCGCCTCTTGCTCTCCTGCTTCTCCTCCATCTCAAGCCTCTTGGTCTTCTGCTCCAGCCAGGAACTGTAGTTGCCCTTCCACGGAATTCCCTCGCCTCTGTCAAGCTCAAGGATCCAGCCGGCCACGTTGTCAAGGAAGTAACGGTCGTGGGTCACAGCTATGACCGTGCCTTTGTACTGCCTCAGATGCGCCTCAAGCCATTGGATGCTCTCTGTGTCGAGGTGGTTGGTCGGCTCGTCGAGGAGCAGCACATCCGGCTCTCGCAGCAGCAGACGGCAAAGCGCCACACGTCTGCGCTCTCCGCCGGAAAGTGTCGAGACCTTGGCGTCCGCCGGAGGGCAGTTCAGGGCGTCCATCGCCCTTTCGAGCTTCGCGTCGATCTCCCAGCCTCCAAGATGCTCGATCTTCTCGGACAGTTCGCCCTGCCGCGCGATCAGAGCGTTCATCTGATCGTCGTCCATCGGGTCCATGAACTTGAGAGAGATCTCGTTATATTCATTGAGCACATCCATCACCTCCTGCACACCCTCCTGCACGACCTCGATGACGGTCTTGTCCGGATCCATCTGAGGCTCCTGTTCAAGATATCCCACTGAATAGCCCGGTGCCCAGACCACCTCGCCGCGGTAGGATTTCTCCACACCGGCGATGATCTTCATCAGGGTTGACTTGCCTGAGCCGTTAAGACCGATGATGCCGATCTTCGCTCCGTAGAAGAATGAAAGGTAGATGTCCTTCAGAATAACCTTGTTGTTGTGCGGGAGAACCTTTCCCACACCGTTCATCGAGAAAATTATCTTTTCGTCCGCCATTTTGAGGTAGATGTTTTAAATTGTTTTCTATGAATATGTCAATGTCACTCCCGACCGCCGTTTCCAAGAACACCCGCGTTTTTCCGCCGGCCGGTAAAAAATGTCAATAGCTTCCGCCTCCGATGAATCCGCGCAGCAGCGATGTCGCCGGAATCTCCTTGTCGGAGACAGGTACGAAGTAGTGCAGGAATTTAAGCAGCCTGTGTGCCTCGCCGTACTCCGGACAGTTCTTCGGGACGGTCGCGAGAATCCTTTCGGCGTGGGTGCGCAGTACAGCGAACTCCACCAGATAGGCCGAGTTGAACAGCACATCCGCGCTCTCCTGGAAAGGATAGATCCACTTCACCTCCGCCCTGCGCACATTCGGCCAGTTGGCGATCGACTCCCGGGCCGAAAACGCTCCCTTGAGGTAATCCCTGACGATCCTTCTCAGCAGACGGTTGTCACTCGTCGGAATGCAGTTATGGCAGTCAAGCGAGATGGATGTGATGGTGTTTATGAATATCCTGAACTTTACCCTGTCCGGGACCTTGTCCGTCAGGCGGGGGTTCAGGGCGTGCAGACCTTCGATCAACAGCACGGACCTTTCGCCCAGCCTGAGATTCTTGCCGTTGAACTCGCGGCGGCCGGTGACAAAGTTATATTCAGGGACTTCCACCTCTTCTCCGTCAAGCAGTTTGACGAGGTCTTTCTGGAGATATTCATGGTCCACGGTGTCGAAGTTGTCGAAGTCGTAGGAGCCGTCCGGCAACTTCGGAGTCTCGATGCGGTTGACGAAATAGTCATCGGTCGAAAATGAGATGGGATGCAGCCCGCAGGCTTTCAGCTGGACGCTGAGCCTTTTGCAGACTGTGCTTTTTCCGCTGCTGCTCGGTCCGGTGATCAGGACCAGTCTGACCGGATTCTCCGGATCATTGTGCCTTCTCTCGATCTCCTCGGCGATCTGGACGATCTTCTTTTCCTGCAAAGCCTCCGAGATCTGTATGAGGTCCGAGGCGTTGCCTTTCAGGATTGACTCGTTGACATCCCCGACATTGGCAAGCCCCATGATCCAGTTCCACCTGTGAGTCTCCGCGAACACCTCGAATGTCTTTGGCTGCTCGTCGAGCGGCGCCAGATCCTCGGGATGGTGGCGGTCAGGAACGCGCAGCAATATTCCTCCGTGACAGAGCCGCACCCCGAAAGTCCTGAGGTAGCCGGTGCTTGGAACGAGTTCGTCATAGTAGTAGTCAGTCACATCGCCGAGCGAGTAGCAGGTGATGTAAACCTCGCCGCACGTCTGAAGCAGCTTCACCTTGTCCAGGTCGCCGGCCTCTTTGAATATCCTGATGGCCTCCTCGATCTGGGTTTCCTTCCGCCTGAACGGAATGTCTTCGCCGACAAGCTCCCTCATCCTGCCCCCTATCGCCTCCACGTCTGTTTCCGTAAGTGGAGAGCCGTCATTCTTGCGGACCGAGCAGAAAAAACCTTTTGAGATGGGCCTGCGGATGGTCATCCGGCTTCCGGGAAAGAGCTCCCTCGTGGCCTTGTAGAGCAGGAGACAGAGCGAGCGGCTGTAGAAGTTGCGCCCGATGTAGGTGCGGTAGTCCAGAAACTCCACATCCTTGTTGCGGAAGACCCTGAATCTCAATCCTTCTGCCACGTTGTTCACATTCGCGGCAAGTATGTCGTAGGGTTTGTCGAACTCGAATTGTGGAGCGATGTCCAGCAGGGGAGTCCCTTCGGGAAACTCCTTGAATGTTCCGGTGTTTTTGCAGAATATTCTTACCATAAACCAAAATTGATGCACCTATGACACAAAGGTACGAACAAAAAACATCATCGGCAAAGCCGTCCCGGCGGATTCCCGGGAATATTTCAGGGGTGTTGTCGGGAAACCTGACATATTCGGAGAACAATGTCATCGGTTGCGTGGAAAAAATGTTAACTTTGCAGACTTTGAAAATATTAATAGGCACAATAATGAAAAATGCAATCGTTTTCGCCGCGGCTGCCACGCTGCTTTCAACCGGAGCCTTCGCACAGGACAACCTGAAGAGGGTGAATGACGTGATCGAGCCGCTTCCGGCAGGAAGTGTGACATTCAACGGCTACTTTGCCGATGACATTCAGAACTCCATAGACCATTGGGTCAACGGGGTGATGCCTTACGACAAGGTCATCGACTATTTCATCAAAGGCCGTCCTCAGTTCGCCCTCGGCGAGATGCCGGGCAAGTGCATCCGCACGAATTCCCTCCTTTTCCGCTACAACGGGGACCCTGAACTGAAGAAACTGACCAAAAATCTGGTTTACAAACTCATGGCCACGGAGAAAAGCAACGGAAGCATCAGCTGCACTCCTGTTGACGAACAGCCCGGCGACCGTGACGGAGACATCTGGGAGAGGAAGTATGTCATGCTCGGCCTTCTGCAGTACTACACTGATGTGGAGCAGGATCCCAGAGTCCTCTCGGCGCTTGAGAAAGAGGCCCGGAGCGTGATCGATCAGGTCGGACCTGCTCCGAAGAAGGGCATCACCGATCTTGGATGGAGTTCTACGAATATCGAATCATCGTCGATTCTCGAACCTATGGTGAAACTCTACTTCATCACCGGCAAGAAGGAGTATCTCGACTTTGCGGAATATATCGTCACGACTGGAGCGTCAAAGGGCAGCAATATCTTCCAGCAGGTTTACGAAGGCACTCATCTCTGCGAGGTAGGCAAGCCGTACCCGAAGGCCTACGAGATGACATCCGTCTGGGAAGGACTTGCTGAATATTACCGCGCGACCGGCGACCCGAGGTGGAAGGTCTGCCTCGACAACTTCTTCAACGATGTGAAAGACAATGAGATCACGATCATCGGCAATGCCGGGTCGGATGTCTATTGGCCAAGGCTGAACGGTGAGGGCTGGAGCAACACCGCCGTGGAGCAGACCAATCCGGACATCAGGAGGATGATGGAGACCTGCGTCGGTGTGACCTGGATGAAATACTGCTCACAGTATCTTCGCCTTACCGGAGACCCTACGGCTGTTGACTACATCGAGAAATACGCCTACAACGGTCTTCTGGGTGCCATGCAGCCGAACGGGAAGAGTTTCAGCTATGTGAATCTGCTGAACGGCGCGAAGGTGACCAACAGCGGCTGGGGGACCAACATAGGAGGCCAGCCTGTGACCTGCTGCAATCTCAGCGGCCCGTGCGGTCTGTCATACCTTCCGTACATAGCGGCGATGCAGTCCAAGGAAGGCCCGGTCATCAACCTCTACAACGCCGGAACCGTGACCGCCAGGACAGCCAAGGGCAGGGAAGTGAAGATAGGAATCGTCACCGAATATCCCCGCTCGAACGAGGTGAGGATCTCCGTTGATCCCGCCTCCGGAGAAAAATTCACCGTGAGACTGCACATTCCTTCATGGAGCGAGAACACTTATGTTTCGGTCAACGGCAGGGCTGTGGGCGGTGTGGTCGCCGGCAGTTATCTTTCCCTTGACCGCAAATGGAAGGCCGGTGACAGCATCTACATCATCTTCGATATGAAAGCCAGACTCATCAATGCTCCACAAAACGGACGCAACCCGGAAGGCAAGTACTTCCAGGCCGTACAGTGGGGACCGCTGGTCCTTGCCCGTGACGAGAACCTCGACCCTGACTACAACAAGCCTGTCCGGATCGTGGCCGACGCCAACGGCGAGGTCAAGGTCAAAGTTGTCGATCCTGAACGTCCGGGGACCAGAATGCAGTTCCTTGTTCCTACCACCGAGGGTGACATCAAGATGGTTGACTACTCTTCGGTTGACTGCTGGAAGGGTAAGCACATCCAGACCTGGCTCCCTACATTGAGAAAGTAAACTTCGCCATATAGCTTCTGAAAGAAGCGGCGCAAAGTTTCTTCAGGACAGTCCGGTCATCTGTAATATTCAGGGAAATGCGTCAGGTCCTTGGTCGAGCCGTCCCGGAGGCGGATGTAGGAGTCAAGCCTGCGATCTCCCTCGTGTAGTACAATTACCCTGCAGCCGTTCAACCCGAGGTTATTGTAGACAGTAGCCGCGCCGCTGTACCGTCCGTAGGCCAGCATGATGCCGTAGTAGCCGACCGAGCAGTCATTGTCGTGATCGTGCCCGCAGAAGACAGCCATCACGTCCCCGCATTCAAGCATCTTGCAGAAAAGACCGGAATTAAGGCGCGGACAGCAGACCTGTTCCCGGTGCGTGCCGTGGGACTTGAAATCCAGGCTCTCCCTGAATGCGTAGGAATATTCCGGCAAAGGAATATGCATGAACGCGATCGAGGGGAGCGGCTTCTTTCCGTGTTCCGCCGTGATCGATGCGCTGGCCTTGCCGTACCATTCGATCTGGTCGGAATGGACATAGTCGTAGTCATAACCCTTAACCTCTTTCTTCGAGAACGGGGACTCGCTTCCGGTGTCGAAGCACCAGATGACGGAGGCCGTAGTGTCCTCCGAGTGCGACTTCACCTCAAGGAAGCAGTTCCCCTCTCCGTGAAGCCCCGGAGTGTCCGACGTCACGCAAAGCCTGCGTGACATCGCCTCCTTCAACAGGGCCTCGTTCGGCTGGTCGAATTCCTTGTCGTGGTTGCCGAACACGATTCCGTAGGGGATTCCGAACTTGTCAAGGGTGTCAAGAAGAGTCCTGTAACTCTCAAGAGCCGGCTTGGCGTAGACCTGATCGCCGGTCAGCATTATCAGGTCTGGCTTCTCGGATATGACTGCGTTGCGGATGTTCTCCCAGACAAGCGGAGTTGTTTCGTTTGACGGAATCAGATGGGTGTCGGTGAACTGCAGAATCTTGAATTCTCCATCTCCGCGGAATCTCAACACCGGCTTCACCGGTTTCCTTGCGGCCGCCGTCAGGCAGACGGCAGCCGCAAGGAAAAATGACACAAGCTTTTTAACTGTCATCGGTTTATTTATTTATAGTTGTTCCAATCACGTTGACCGGCCCTAACAGCCCGGAGGGAAGCAGCGGCTCATCCGGCGTGAAGAAGTCCATCTGGGTGTAGGTGATCTTCCCGGTGACGCCAGGCTGGACATCTCCGACGAGGCGGTTGTGCCACATGTTGATGACCTTGACTTCGATGGTGTTGTCGCCGTTCCTCACAGCCTTGGTGATGTCAACCTTGAACGGGGCGTTCCAGTACACTCCCAGATTCTTTCCGTTAACGGTCACTTCCGCAAGGTCTTTCACGTCACCCAAATCCAGAATGATGGAATCCTTGCCTCGTATTTCCTTCTTCTTTAACTTGAATGTGTTTGAATATGTCACCGATCCGGAGAAATACCTGATTCCCGGATCGGAGCTTTCGGCCAAGGATGCGAGCCGGTTGAAGGTTGCGGTTTCCGGAGCGCCGCGCCCTTGCTGGAACTTGAGAGACCACGGGGCGCTTATCTCCGCTATGGTCTCTGTGCCTGTCTCCGGAAGTTCAACTTTTGCCATGTCCGTGTCCTCGATGAAAAGGACAAAGACTGATTGATGCTGCGTCAAATTCAAGTTGACGTTTGTCCTGCCGTCCACAATCTCGTAGCTGACAGGAGCCGTGGAAGCGTCCTCGGCATGCCAGATCACAGGTCTCTTACCGATTGTCCTGAATGAGGCCGTGATGTCTTTAGTGTCCTTGGAAAGATTTGTAACCCAGTAGATCTCACCGTCAGGCAGTGCTCTGTGGACGTACTTCACATCCTTGCCGTTTCCGGAAACGATGCTGAAATCCGGTTTGAGACGGATGGATGAAAGAACTTCTGCGGCGTCAACTCCGGTTGTGACGTTCTTGCGTCCCGAGTCCCAGATGTCGTTCACAAGAGCCTTGAACTCCGCCTCTGTGCCGGTGTTGCTGGCGAGTTTCTGAGGTTTGGCTCCGCAGATCATGACTCCGGCATCGGCGAACTCCTTGAGCTTGCGCAGGATGTCAACGGACATGTGTTTCACGTTGGCGTCGAGCATCAGCACACGGTACTTCATCCCGCTTGGAACGCTGAGGATGCCGTTCTCCGCCTTGACCAGATCCCTGATGACCGAAGGGCTGAAATAATCGTAGTTGTAGCCGGACGGGATGGTGGGAACTTTCTTGAGCAGGATTCCTGTGGCATTGTTGTCCTCGCCGTAGTAGTAGGCGACATCGGCCACGAAACGTCCCTGCTGGAGCAGATAACAGCTGCGTGACAGGTAGTCCGTCCATGCCCTGGCCTGGTCTGCCCAGGTCTGGTGACGGTCGAACCACTGCCCGTATTTACCCAGACCGATTCCGGGGATCTTGTCGTCCACAGGCTGGTGGGGGGAAGTATGGATCACGAACCGGTTCAGTCCTGCGGCCATTGCCGCATCGGCTGTCGGCTTGAGCACTGCAGGAGAGAAGACCCATGCTCCGTCCCTGTAGCCGTCTGAGGTGAAAGACTCCGCCGCGGCGATGTTCTGTCCGTAAATGTGTGCTACGGAAGCGGACTCACGCACGTCCGCCTCAAAGCGCGGATTGAATATGTTGCCCTTCTTGTAGTCCATCCAGAACGCCGACATCGGTACTTCCGCATACCGCTTGCAGTCCATTCCGTCGGACAGGTTGGCGCGGAAGTTCTCATGGCTCTCCGTGTAGCGCTTCATCCCGTATGGCTTGAGGATCCCGTTCTGAAGATCGTAGTGATATTCCGTGATCATGTCTCCGATCGCCCTTCTCCAGTCGAAGAGGAACCGTTCTGTCTCTTCGGTGCTGTTCAGGACCATTCCTGTCAGCGCCGGCATCCATCTGAGAAGATCATAACCTATGCGGGTCCTGAACTCCCCGAACATATTCCCGGTCCATGTCTGCGCTCCGGCCTCGTAGCTGTCGGTGAGTAGATATTCTATGCCGCCCTTGCCGAGTTTTCCGCCGGTTGCATCGACGTAGGTCTGAAGGTAATTGTTGAAATATTCAGAGATGGCCTTCGGATCGAGTTTGTCCACTTCAAGTCCCGTGGCTTCCGGAGAGGCCGGGTGATTGGTCTTTCCGGTCAGGCTGTAGCCGAAGCGGAATATTCTCCAGTTGCCTTCCGGAGCGTTCCAGTTGAGGACACCGTCCTTGACGTAAGGAGTCAGATCCACAACGTCATCCAGCCTGGCCGCCTCGGTGCTGTGAGGAGTGTCCTCCATCCAGAGCAGACGGTAGAAACCGTTGCCTGCCTTGTCACCGGCAAGCTGGATTCTGGTGACTGCCGAGAGGTTGAACTGTGAGATTCCGAAGACAGTTTCTTTTTTGCCTCCGTTGTCCCGTAGATTGAGCCTGAAGTATCTGGCTGTCGTGGCCGGAATAGCGTAGGTTCTTTGCGCAGTCGCCTGATAGGAAAGCGGAATGGCCTTGAAGCTGACACCATCGTCGCTGTAAAGCAGCTCTCTCGTGTGTGAGTACTGCCCCGCATCCTTTCGGAGTTCCGAGATGACAACGGACTTGATGGTCTGGGGTTTGGCGAACTCGTACTGGATCCAGCACTCACCGTCCTTGTCAGCTGTGATGTCCAGATAGTCACCGACACTGTCGCCGGTTATGCGGTCAAGGATCTTATCCCCTCCTACCTTGCATCCGCTGGTCGTTATCGTGGGGTTGAGACTCTTGAGATTGATGTCATTCTCGTTAAGCCTCACTCCGACAACGGCGATGTCCTTGTAGAACCTTTTATTGAGGAACACCTGCGAGATACCGTCGAAAGATTCACAGAAGTCCTGGAACGGGCCGGTCACGGAGAAGCCTTCCGGAAGTTTGATGGCAAGATGTTTGCCGCCCTCCGCTTCGATCTGCCTCCAGACAAGTTTCTTCATCGCGTCCTCGTCCTTGACCCAAGGGCCGCCGGTCTCGCTCCATCCCGGCGAACTGGCGATGGTCATCTCCATGTCCAGGCTGTCGGCAAGATCGATGGCGTATTTGAACGCGTCCTTCCATTCCGGAGTCATGTAGATGAGCCTTTTCCCGACAATCTGAGGAGTCTCCAGTCCGGCGTCGAAGTTGTGAAAACCTACGATTCCTGTCTTCTGCATCCACAGAAGATCTTTCCTGATGCCGTCCTTGGTGATGTTTCCGTTCATCCAGTGCCACCACACCCTCGGTCTGGCCGATTTCGGAGGATTCTGGAACTGTTTGTAGAGATCTTGTCCGGTTTCAGGGCAGTTTGCGGCCACATTCCCGTTACTATGCGCAAATGCCGCGACCGACAATGTCAGCGCTGCGACCGCGGCAGCGATATTCCGTGATGCTCCAATCATATCTTGTTAAATATATTTATGAATATCATTAAGTTCCGGTAATCCGCTTTGAGCGGGCCTTGTCAGGCGAGCAGTTCCTTGACGATCGTGGAGATCAGCCTTCCGTCCGCCTGTCCCGCCAGTCTCTTTGTGGCCGCTCCCATGACCTTGCCCATGTCCTTCGGGCCGGCCGCTCCGACCTCGGCGACAATCCCTTTAAGAATATTCCTGACCTCATCCTCGGAAAGCGCCTTCGGCAGGTAAGCCTCCATCACCTTCATTTCGGCGAGTTCCTTTTCCGCAAGTTCCGGACGGTTCCCTTGTGTGTATAGTTCCGCTGACTCCTTGCGCTGCTTTACAAGCTTCCGGATGATTTTCAGCACATCGGCGTCCGAGAGTCCGTGTTCCGCTCCGGATGTCTTTGCGAGAAGAATCTCGGACTTGATGCCTCTTGTGGCGTTGAGACGGGATTCGTCGTGAGCCTTCATCGCCTCCATTATGTCCTTCTGGATCTGTTGTTCGAGTGTCATGGTAAAGGTGTTTTTAGTTGTCCCGCAAATTTACGCATCAAGAATCTGTTTTGAAAATTTCACAGGCAATCTTTTTGGCGAATTACCCTTCAAATTCCTAAATTTGACAAAAACTTGGATTTTATGAGACAGATAAGCACAGAAAAAGCCCCGGCGGCGATCGGTCCGTACAGCCAGGCCGTCGAACATAACGGTTTCATCTTCGTTTCCGGCCAGCTTCCGATCGACCCTGCCACCGGCGCATTCCCGGAAGGGGGAGTGGAAGCCCAGACCAGACAGTCCCTGACCAACCTTAAGGTCATCCTTGAACAGGCCGGCTCCGACCTTGGCAAAGTCTTGAAGACCACTGTCTTCCTTGCCGACATGAACGATTTCTCCGCCATGAACGGAGTCTATTCCGAGTTCTTCAAGGCCCCGTACCCGGCCCGCTGCGCCTTCGCCGTCAAGACCCTCCCGAAAGGAGCTCTCGTCGAGATCGAGTGCATCGCCGCGGTTCCATGCTACTCCGGCGCATAGCCGACCTTGTCATCCGGAGTGATCTTCCTCAACACACGGCAAGGATTTCCGGCGGCTATCACGCCTGACGGGATGTCATGAGTGACGACACTCCCGGCTCCGATGATGGTGTCATCACCTATGGCGACACCCGGCACCACTGTGACATTTCCGCAGAGCCACACCCTGTTGCCGATGCTGATTGGCTTGGGTATCAATCCGCCGGCGGTGCGCTCTTCGGCATCAGTGGTGTGATTGCCGGAGAAAAGTCCGACGTTGGGACCTATCAGCGTGTTGTTGCCGATGCGCACCTGTCCGCAGTCGAGTATGACACAGCCGAAATTGATGTACACGTCATCGCCAATGGTGATGTTCTTGCCGAATTCGCAGCGGAAGTCCGGCTCTATCCACACATTCCGGCCCACCGACTTGAACAGTCGGAGCATGATGCCCTTTCGTTTCTCCACTTCGTCGTCATCGGAGAGGTTGAACTCACGGAATAATCTCTTTGCCTCCACCCTACGGTTGAACAGGTCCTGGTCGAAGTCATTGTAGATTTCGCTGTCCTGCATTTTTTCCCACTCAGTCTTTCCCATTCTGTTTTTGCTCTAATGAGAGTCTTTTTTAAGCGGTCTTCCCGTCCTCTTTCGAAAAAAAAGCAAGTTCCGGACCGCCTCCTGATTTTCTTTCAAATATCGCAAATCCGCGTCACTTTCGCAAATCCTGTTCCGGCCCCGTTCCTTCGCCTGGGTCCACTGCAGGATGAATGTCCTGAACAGTCCGGTTGACCTTGCGGTATCATAATCCCGCATCCTTGTACCGGACGAGAAAGGCAGTTTAAACTAAAAATATTCTTAAAACACCTAAAAAAAATAGGAGGTATGGTTTTTATTTGTATATTTGCAACCGTAAGATAATTCTGCGCACAAAAAACAATTCGAGCGATGAAACAGAGACTGACCGCAAAAGAGGAGGAGGTGATGAACATCATCTGGGCCAAGGGTGAGGTGTTCATCCGTGACATTGTCGCGGCTCTTCCGGACCCGAAGCCGAACTACAACACTGTGTCCACACAGGTCAAATTCCTTGAGGAAAAGGGATTTGTCAAGCGCAGGCCGATGGCGAACTCTTTCCAGTACAGCCCTGCGCTCACTGAACGTGACTATCACGGGACTACCGTCGGGGACGTTGTCTCCCGCTACTACAACAACTCCTACATCAGCCTTGTCTCCCAGTTCGTGGAAGAGGACAAGATGGATGTGGAGGACCTTAAAAAACTCATTTCACAAATCGAAAGCAAAAGGAAATGATCGCTTACATCGTAACGAGCGGGTTGCTTCTTTCCGTTTTCTACGCATTCTTCATGCTGCTGATGCGGAAGACCACCTTTTTCACTTTCAACCGATTCACCTTGATGGCGGGCAGCCTGCTTTGCTTGGCTCTGCCGCTCATCCATCGGGATTTCAGCGGAACGGCGGTCTCGAACGTCATCCCGACCCTGACCCTGCCGCAGGCGATGGTCAGTGCGGACGGCGGAACTCCGGATGCGGCTGACAAAGGAATATCCTGGCTCGGAGCCATTTCGGGAATATACCTCCTCGGAGCCTTCGTTGTCTTGATTATGAATATCTTGACCATAATTCGGACATCCCGTATGATAGCCTCCGGCGAGCATATTCAGAAAGATGGATTCAAGGTTACAATAGTGGACGCTCAGGTGGCATCATTCAGCTTCTTGGGGCACATCGTGATCAGCCGTGAGGATTTCACCGCCAACCCGGTGATACTGACGCACGAGATGAGCCATGTGAGGAAGTACCATTCTGTGGACGTGCTGCTGTTCTCGGCCATCACTGTCCTTCATTGGTTCAATCCGCTCGTCTGGATGGCGCGGACCGAACTCAAGATGCTTCACGAGTATGAAGCCGATGAATCGGTGATAAGTCAAGGTGTCAACGCCGCTGACTATCAGCTGCTTCTTGTCAAGAAGGCTGTCGGTGAGCATCGTTTCCGTCTTGCCAACGGTTTCAACCACACAAATCTTTCAAACCGAATCACCATGATGATGTCAGAAAAAACAAACGGATGGGTAAGACTTGCGTATGTCGTCTGCATCCCTTTGCTTGTTTGCACGTTGTGCTTCAGCAGTTTCACAAAACCGGATACAACCGAATCCTTGTCAAATGAGGCAGCGATCACGGGAACAGCGCCTGACTACGTCTCGGTTACTGTCACCGAGGAAAACAGAAACGATGTTACCACCGATGATGATGAACCTGTTCCGTTCCAAATGGTGGAGACCAAACCGGTGTTCCAAGGTGGTGACGCGAGCAATTTCGCCAAATGGGTCAATGAGCATTTGATCTACCCGGAGGATGCCGTGAAAGCCAAGAAAGAAGGCCGCGTCGTTGTTCAGTTCACAGTCACCAAGACTGGAAAAATGGAAAATGTCAAAGTCTTGAGAGGAACCTTGAAATCCTTGGACGAGGAGGCCTCGAGGGTTGTCAAAGCTTCTCCGGTATGGGAACCAGGCAGGATGCATGGCAAAGCGGTAGATGTCACCTACACATTTCCTATCGTATTCAAACTCAGATAATGAGATTCATCTACAGATTATTGATAACGGTCGGTCTGCTTGCATCGTCGCTTTACGCTTCGGCGCAGGCGGCTGATCCACAGCCAGACCGGAACACCGCCTTGAGCGAGGCCCGGTACCTCAAGAGCATATTCAAGACCGATGAAGCCATAGAGAGGCTGTCCGCTTTCGTCACTCCCGACAGTTTTGACGAGGAGATCCTGTCCGAACTTGCCGACTGTCACTTTCAGAACGGGGATTACGAGTCCGCCGCCGGGACATATTTACTGCTGACCTCCAAGTTTCCGCAGAACATCCTTTACAAGGTCAGGCAGATGCAGACTTTCTACCGTATGAAGGCGTTCGCCCAAAGCGCCGAGGCCGGGAAGGTGGTGCTGCAACTGGACACGATTCCTGCGATCGCAGCATTGGTAGGAGACTCGTTCAATCAAGCCGATATGCCGGACTCGGCGTTGACGTACTATCGTTTGTCCTTGTCCATCAAACCATTGAATGAGAGCGTTGTGAGTAAGGCTTCAAAAATCCTGCTATCGCGGAAGGATTATGACAGTGCGATCGCGATGGCCGATGAATACCTTGCCTTGGATCCCGATAACTTCACCGTCGCCCCGATCAAGGGTCTGGCCCATTATTCCAAGAATGAATATGTCCCTGCGATTGAAGTGTTTGAGCATCAGGAAAAACTCGGCAATGACACTTATCCGGTCCATTATTATCTCGGCCAATGCTATTGGCACACCGAGGTTATGTATCGCGCTCAGGAAGAGCTCCTTGCCGCCTGGAAGATTGATTCCGCCGATGTGAATCTGGCATATTCGATAGCGGCGGTCTATGCCGAGAGTCTCCGCTCCTTTGAAAAGGATGTGAAACCATGGCTCGACAAGGCGATGGAGATGCTTCAGCCTGATCCGACGATGATGTCCAGGCTTCACCAGCAGTACGGTCTTGGCGAATACCTCAAGACCAATTGGGACGAGGCCATCGCTCACTACAAGGATGCATACCGCTACAATCCAAGTTTCATCTCGGCTCTTTCCACCATAGCCTATTGCTACGAGCAGAAAAAAGACTACAAGACCGCCATCGAATGGTACGAAAAGTATCTGGGTGCCGCACGTCCAGGCTCCCGAGGCTACAATTTCGCCACCCAAAGCGTCAAGTACCTCAAAGGCGAACTCTTTATGGAGGAGAAGTAAGTCATCATATCTGTAAAAGCGCCAAGTGACCGACAGGCTCACAGGTCAGGGTTCTTACTCGTACCGGATGGCTTCGATCGGGTCGAGGTTGGAGGCTTTGCGGGCTGGGT
>CAVHWO010000055.1:0-155721 GCA_963639865.1 bacterium
ATTACGTCCTTCTGTAAACTGCGTGACATTTAATCGCAAACCGGGTTCCTTCAACCCTTGGATTGTTGTACGGCTTAATCAGTTGCTCTGGAGGCTTCGCCCTGATGCTGTCCACCTGCATAATAACGAGATTAGCAAGATATTGTTCTGTCCACGCCCTGGGTATCTCACTGTCCACGACCTGGGTATCTCACTGTCCACGACCTGCAAGAAACTCAAGGAACTTTTTGCCATATCTGAGTCAGTTGCGGAAGATGTTGAGAAGCGATATCCGGGCAAATACCGTGTTCGAATCATCCCAAACGGCATCAGGATAGATGATATTTCCCGAAAACATAATTATTCACTGCAAAATGGAAAAATGCGCGTTGTACAGGTGGCTCGTTTGGAGTATGACAAGAAGGGTCAGGATTTGCTCATTGAAGCTGTGTCCATGCTGCGGAAACGTGGTGTGAATGGCATTTCAGTGGATTTTATTGGAGAAGGAGGGATGCAAAACGAGCTTGAGCAGATGGCCAAGTCAAAGGAGGTTGATGATGTTGTCCATTTTGTGGGAGTATTGGATCGCGACGAGTTATACCGAAAATTGAAGAATTATGATTTGATGTGTCATCCTTCACGCTATGAGGGCTTTGGGTTAGTAGTAGCTGAAGGTATGGCGGCTGGATTGCCCGTGTTGGTACCCGACCAAGATGGCCCCTATGACATAATTCAATATGGCAAGTATGGGTATTCGTTCAAGAAAGGTGATGTCATGAGCCTTGCCAATGCTTTGCAAGACATTTATGAGAATTACGAAGAACGGGCTGCTCTCACGGTAGATGCCGCATACAACCATGTGCTGAATAATTATAGCATACAACGCATGGTTGAACAATACATTGAAGAATATCAAAAGTTCAAGGGATGAACAATAAAGTCTTGATAGTTGGGACAGACCACCACAACACCTTGGGGCTGATTGAGAGTCTGGGGCAAAAAGAAATAAAGCCTTATGTGATACTTCTGGTCTCGCATAAGGCTGATTGGGTGCTGAAAAGCAAGTATGTGGCAAAGGGGTGGATGTTTACTCAAGAGAAGGATGTTATTGACACCATGCTACAGAGTTTCACGGACTCCGTGAATAAAACGATTGCTCTGGCTGCGTCAGACAAGATTGCGGTGCTGCTCGACAACAATTTCGAGAAGTTGAATCCTTGCTTCATTTTACCTACGGTGAAAGAACACGGCACGTTGGCGAATTGGATGAGCAAGCCCAGAATGGCTGCGTTAGCCAATGCCGTTGGGCTTATGACACCCAAGACATGGAAAATCGAAGATGGACACATTCCTTCTGATTTGACATTTCCCTGCATAACCAAGGCATTGTCAAGTGTGGTCGGGTCGAAAGACGATATGAAAGTATGCAAGACGAAAGAGGAATTGGTAACATTTCTTCATTCTCAAAAGCATAGCGATGTTATTCGGGTTTCTGAATATATAGACAAAGCCTTTGAATTCCAGTTCCTCGGCTGTTCACTGGGGAGTGCAGAGGAAGTCCTGATTTCGGGGCGCACACAAATTGACAGACCCAATGGCGTTGACAATACTTTCTTCCTGAAATTTGACAAAGTGGAGGAGCAATTCAAGCAAACCGAGACAAAGGTGAGTGAGTTCATCAAACGCACAGGTTACAGCGGTCTGTTCAGTGTTGAGTTTCTTCGAGGGAAAGACGGGAAAGATTATTTCACCGAGATGAATTTTCGAAATGACGGTAATGCCGTATGCCAGACAGCGGCAGGAATTAACATCCCTTACATCTATTATCTCTACTATTCTGGCGGTGACTATAAAAAAGAAATAGAAACCTCGAATGTCAAAACTATCTGGCTGATGCCAGAATTGTTCTACCTCGAATTCTTGCTTAAGGGTGAGTTCGGTGTCAGGGAGTGGTGGAGGAATATGAAGAAAGCAAATTACTATACAACGTATTTCAAAGATGACAAACGTCCGTTTTTCAGCTTCTTGTCGTTTTTGTGTAAGTCGTTGTTTCACAGGAAGTGTTAGTAATACTGAATAATGATGAAGTACATAGCAAAGGAACTTTTCAGCCTGATTCTTTACATTTGGTTCAGGCTGACACACCGCTTTCCGCAGGTGTCGTCAATATATTTCCATGACCCGTCGCCTGAGTTGTTCGAGACCATTTTGAAATGGTACAAGAAGCATCACTACCGGCTTATCTCGCTTGCAGAATTGGAAGGGTTGCTTGAGTCGCACCAAAGACCCAAGGAGCGTGTCGCGTTCATCAGTTTTGACGACGGGCGGAGGAGCAATCTGGATTTGTTGCCGTTGTGTGAGAAGTATGGTGTACCAATCACTGTTTTTGTGGCCACGGAGCCGCTTTCTTCCGGTAATTTCTGGTGGGAATATGTGAGCGAAAAATTTGGACGGCAAGTCATGCTTGGCTTCAAGACGTACCAGGAGAAGAAGTTCTACCGCGAACTGGCCAATGTAAAGGAGGGAATGGCGTTGGAGCGCTCTGCCATGACGGTTGAGGAGTTGAGACAATTCGCCAAACACCCTTTGGTGACGATACAGTCGCATACGGTCAACCATCCGGTATTGACCAACTTGACGGATGAATCGCTGCGGGAGGAACTTGCGGAATCGAAGCGGCAGCTGGAGGACTTGACGGGCAAAATGGTCGATGTGTTCAGCTATCCCAATGGTGATGTCGGTCAGCGTGAGGTTGACGCGCTTAAAGAAGCCGGCTATCGTTATGCCTTCACCACCGAGGCTCGTGATTTTGACACCGAACACTGCAATCCCTACCTGCTCCCCCGCAGGTCCATGAACACCAATGGCGGTAAGTGGGACAACCTCGCGAAGCTGACGGGAATTTGGTACAAGTTACTAAAAAGGTAAGTATCGAATAATGAAGATTCTTATAAACACCCCAGACTATCAGAATCCCTCATCCGGCGGGGTGGCCAGCTTCTATTACGGAATGCAGGGATATTGGAATGAGGATGTTCGGTACAATGTCATCGGCAGACGGAAGGGATTGTCAGGTGCAGTTTGGCTGCCGTGGGATGTCGTAAAGTTCATATGGAAACTGTTGGTTTGGAGGCCCGATACGGTCATGGTGAACCCATCTCTCTTCCGAGATGCATTGAGACGGGATTTCTTATTCTTGAATATTGCCAAGGCGATGCATTGCCAGGTCGTCGTACTGATTCATGGTTTCAACCTTAAAGTGGCGGAAACAATTGACCACGAATGGGTGAGTTGCAACCTGAACAAGGCATCGCTCATAATGGTGCTGGCTGGAAGATTCAGGGATATATTGAGGGGCTGGAATGTGACAGTCTCAATTGAATTGACTTCCACGAAAGTGGAGGACAGGATGCTGGAAGGGTTCGACATCGAAAGCCGCGACGGGCGGGTGAACAATATCCTATTCCTGTCCCGCATGGTGAGGGAGAAAGGAATATATGAGACCATCGACACGTTCAAAATTCTTAAACGCCGTTTCCCGCATCTTCGCCTGACCATGGTGGGAGGCGGATCTGAATTCGAGAACCTGAAAGCATACACCAAGGAGAATGGTGTAAAGGATGTCACTTTCACCGGCCCTCTTTCAGGGGAAGCCCGACTGAAGGCGTACAGAGACGCTAACTTCTTCTTCTTCAGCAGTTACGGCGAAGGAATGCCCACGGTCGTTCTGGAAGCGATGGCTTTCGGAATGCCCGTGATGACGAGGAGAGTGGGCGGGCTGGCCGACTTCTTCGAGGACGGGAAGATGGGACGTATCACGGACAGCCTCGCCCCTGAAGTCTTCGCGGAAATGATGGAGCCTTTCCTCGCCGACCCGGCCCTGACAAAAGAGGTCTCGCTCCACAACCATGAATATGCGCTCGCCCACTTTATGGCCTCTAAAGTTGGAAAGAAGTTGGAAACAATGATAAAAAAATACACACAGACATGTTGAACGCCATGTTTTTCTACCGGCAGGCGCGGTGGCTCTATCTGCACCACGTGCCATTTTTGCCGAAATTGTTTGAACTGCTGATATTCCTTGTTTACAACAGTAAGGTGCCGTACCAGGCGGAAATCGGCAAAGGCACCAAGCTTGGCTATGGTGGAATAGGAGTGGTGATACACTCCAAAGCAAAGATAGGTCGCAATTGTACTATTAGTCAACAAGTTACACTAGGGGGGTAATTCTCGCTATCCTGGAGTGCCCACGATAGGCGACAATGTGTCTATGTCTAAAGGTTGCATAGTCTTCGGCGGAATTACCATTGGCAACAATGTGACAATCGGAGCCAATGCCGTGGTTGACAAACCCGTTCCCGACAATGCAGTTGTGGCAGGAGTCCCCGCTAAAATATTACGAATCAAAGAAGTGGAATGATGTCAGAATCCGAGGTGATTCCCTCGTTCATGCGACTGCGGAGCTACTGCGAGGAGGAGCATTTCAAGGGCTGGGACCCCTACGACGGGCTGAACTCCAAGGTGGCACAGGTGCTGCTGCCGTTGAAGAAATCGGCGCTGCTTCGGCTCTGCGTTATTCAGGGCTTCAAGCGGTGCCCCGTGAACCTGCGGCGTATCGCCCTCGTCCCAAAAGAATACAACGCCAAGGGCATAGGGCTGTTCCTGCAAGGGTATTGCAACTTGCTCAAAGTGGTGCGGATGAACCCGTCGCTTGCTGCGCACCTCGGCTCGGAGGAGAATCTGGAGGCAAAAGTCCGGGGGGTGGCGGAACTGCTGCTGACGTTGCAGTCCAAGGGCGACTACCATGGTGCCTGTTGGGGTTACAACTTCGATTGGCAGGCACGGCGGCTGTTCCTCTTCCCCAAATACACACCCACGGTGGTGGCCACCAATTTCTGCGCAACGGCATTGATGGAAGCGTATGAGGTTACCGGCGAGAGGCGGTATCTTGATGTCGCCTTGACTTCGGCTGAGTTTGTGCTGCAGGACTTGCACCGCTTTCATCCGTCTCCCGAAGACAAGAGCCGGTTCCTGTTTTCATATTCAAAGCTGCCCGGTAATGATACCGTGTTCAATGCTTCTTTGCTGGGTAGTCGTCTGCTGGCGTATTGCTATAGATACACAGGGAAGCAGGATTATCTTGACGCAGCACGGGCGAGTGTGCGGGCCTGCGTGGAGGCTCAGAATCCCGACGGCAGCTGGGTGTATGGACTTCTGCCGGTTCAGAACTGGATAGATTCATTCCATACCGGCTATAATCTGGACGGACTTGTTGCATATGAGGAGCAGACGGGGGACAATTCGTTTCACGAGGCTCTGGAACGAGGATTTGGGTTCTATCGTGAGCATTTCTTTGAGGCTGATGGCACGCCGAAGTACTATCACGACAAGACTTACCCGATAGACATCCATTGTCCGGGACAGCTGTTTGTTACACTCTCCAGACTTCATCGCTTCGGGGACAATTCAGAACTGGCGGAGAAAGTTTGGGCCTGGACTCTGCGCAATATGCAGGACCGTAAGGGATACTTCTATTATCAGCTCAAGAAAGGCTGGAGCTCCAAGATCAGCTACATGCGCTGGAGCAATGCGTTTATGTTCTGCGCAATGTCGTACTATATTCTTGAAACGAGTAAAAATCACTGACAGTGGAAGAAATACAAAGGGTTACATTGAAGAACGGGGTGATGGTGTATGCCTTCGGGTCGTTCGATGACATCATTGACTATGTGGAAGAGCGTAAGGGCCTGCTAGTGGCCATCAATGCCGAGAAAATCCTCCATGCCACGGACGAGACACGCGGCATCATCAATCGCAACATCGGTTACACGGATGGCATAGGCGCAGTGAAAGCCCTGAAAAGCCACGGTGTCAATGCGGTGAAGATTCCGGGTTGCGAGCTGTGGCTGAAAATAGTGGAACGGCTTTCCCAAAAAGGAAAGTCTTTCTTTTTGGTGGGGAGCAAACAGGTGGTTATAGATGAAACTGTGGCCAAGTTGCGGCAGGAATACAGCGGCGTGAATATAGTGGGCTACAGGAACGGGTATCTTAAAACTGATGAAGAAAGGCAAGCCCTTCTTGAGGAGATTGCCGCAAAGAAACCGGACGTGGTGTTCGTGGCGATGGGCAGTCCGAAGCAGGAACTGCTGATGGAGGAGATGATGGAACAGCATGAGGCCATCTATCAAGGTCTTGGCGGCAGCTTCGATGTCTACACCGGTCATGTCGAGAGAGCTCCGAAGTGGTGGGTTGACCACAACCTCGAGTTCGCTTACCGCCTCGTCCGCCAGCCCTCCCGCATCAAACGCCAGATATACCTTGTGAAGTTCCTCGCACTGGTGAAGTTGGGGAGGATTTGAGAGTATAATGTCCCCAAAATTTCGGACAGGTAGTTAAGTCAAAAAAAGACTATAACTTTACACCGGAATGGGAAAGACAACACGAAGAAAACTTCTCGATAGAAGTCGTGATTGACAGGCATTTGGAAATATATAATGAGTTAGTCGGACAATGCGAATCTTGATTACAGGAGTCCACGGATTCGTGGGTTCAAACTTGGTATCGTATCTTTCGTGTCTAACGTAATTCACGATGCTCAGGGAGATTTCATTTATGCTATCCTGATTTCCTCCAAAAACATTAATCCTCAGTATACAATTGAAATTACACCAAATATGCTGACGAAGCCGATGCGAAGACAAAGCTATTTTGTCACGCATATCTTGGATAAATTTCCCGAATCATTTATAACAAGACAAGACAGAATAGCAATTTCATCAAGCCTGAGTATTTCGATTCCGTTCTGCAAAGAATCATAAAGAACATATTTGGTCTTGATTTGGAGATTGAAGATGAATAGGGGGCTTACCGGAAAGAGACTCTCGGCTGATGAGCGGGCGCATCTCGACTGGGTCGGCTGGGACAAGGACTACGACCCCGAGGCGCTGTCTCCGGATTATTGCAGGGAAGTGGTGAAGAGGTTTAACGGGGAATATTATGTACAAACACTTCCTCAAACGAGTCCTGAACTTCGTCATCGCATTGACCGCCCTGGCGGTCATCTGGCCGCTGGCAACGCCTTCATTTACTCGGTGAGCGAGAGCTGCCGTGCTACTGCACCTGTAAATACTAATAATCAGAGATAATCATAAAATCACGCCGAATCGCCATTGGAAATCAACGGGTTAGAGAAGCGGGTGCTTACTTTCTACCGGATACCTGCAGTGGTATAACAATCTAACTGAATAATACTTATGGATTGGAAGATGATTATAACCGTAATTATTGGAGCGCTGGGCGCGCTGCTGGCGGTACATTGGATTTATTTCAAGATTCTGAAGATAGCCATTATGAAGGGATTGGTGGACAATCCTGATGCACGCAAGCTTCAGAAGCGGCCGGTGCCGGTAGTGGGCGGTATGGCGGTGTATTTCGGGGTGCTGGCAGGTTTGCTCGCAGCTGCAGTATATGTCCACCTGTGCGGGACTGTGGATATGCATTTCTGCCTGTTTCCCGTGTTGACTGCGATGAGCATAATGCTGTATGTGGGGGCATTGGATGATCTTCTCGGGTTGAGTCCCACTTCGCGCTTCGTTATCGAGATAGGCATTATTCTCTGTCTTGTGTTCTCCAGTGAAATGTGTATCGACACTTTTCGTGGTCTGTGGGGTATCGGGGAACTCGGCTGGAGTATCGCCGTACCTCTCACTGTGTTAGCGGGCGTGGGAATCATAAATGCCGTGAATATGATTGACGGCGTGAACGGGCTTTCGAGCGGTCTGTGCTTTACTTGCTGTATCCTGTTCGGGTCTGCTTTCATAAAGGCGCAGGATGCTCCGAATGCCATTCTCGCCTTCACTATGGTGGGGGCCATAATCCCGTTCTATATCCATAATGTATTCGGCTTGAAATCGAGGATGTTCATAGGCGATGCCGGAACGATGGTATGGGGAGTCCTGATTACCTGGTTTGTGATATGCCTGCTGAGCAAGGAGAACGAGATGCCGTACCATGTGAATATGAAGAGCCTCAATATGATTGCGTTCACATTGTCTGTGCTGGCGGTGCCGATATTCGACACTCTCAGGGTGATGACTATGCGCGTCTATCATCATAAGAGTCCGTTCCTCCCTGACAAGACCCACCTGCATCACGCCTTCGTAAATGTCGGCATCAGTCATTTCATTACATCTACGGTGGAGATTTTTCTATGTCTCCTGATTACAGGCATTTGGGTTCTGAGCGTTATCCTGGGATGCGGGATGGGTGCGCAGCTATACATAGTGATAGCCTCTGCTATCTTCTTAGTCTGGGGGACTTATGCTTTTCTGCACTACCACGCGACACATCATACCGAGTTCATGCACAAAATCAGCGGCTATAGTGTGCGTACGCATCTTGGCCGCACATCGTGGTGGAAGGCCATTACTGATTGGCTGGATTCCGAAGTTGACTATCCGGAGCCGGATGTTCAGAAAGCCAACATTGATGAGCACATCAACCGGATTGAAGAAACCAACTACAAGGAGATAGACCGCAAGGCGATTCTGGAGTATATGAAAGGAAAAGCCGAGGTGCGCGTGGACGACATTATGGCGAATAGTGGTGCCGAGCGCCTGAGGGTTTATTCCATATTGCTTGAAGAAGAGCAGGGCGGAGATGTGGTAGTGGTCAAGGCCAATCAATGGGGCACGCCTGAAATCGTGTCTTTGAAGAGTGAAGTATAGCTATTTGTTGGAGGGAATAATAAGAACTGCAAAGAGATCGATAGAGAAAAGATAAAGATTATATCGCATCCAAGGGTGGCGAATGCTTTGTGAAAGAAATAATGGATGCACTATGACCTCCGCGACTCATCTGACGATCAGAGTATGCGTATGCTCAATGCTCTTGAGCCGGGCACTGTAATCCCGATTCACCGGCATAACGACACAAGTGAAGAAGTAATCTGCATCCGGGGCTGCGTGGAAGAAGTCCTGTATGATGATTGCGGTGCGGAGATCGCCAGGCTCCGTTTGAGTCCCCGCTCCGGCGTTATGCACTGCCGCATGCCGATGGGTCAGTTCCACACCTGTCTGTCATTGGAATCAGGTTCGGTAATCATTGAGTTCAAGGCCGGGAAATACTGCCCCGCACTACGGAGGATATTTTTGAGCCAGTGACTTCCACTGAATCTACCGAATCTTCAGATTACTTCGAGAACTCCCTCGGTGGCCTGAAGAAGAACATCGAGAACCTTATCGGAATGGAGCGTCACTCCGGCAGTATGGAGGTCATCACCCCACTCTACGTCAGTAGGATGCTGAATCTCCCGCTCGAAGAGATCGAGGAGGCAATGAAGGAGATGGGGTTGTAGATGGGATTGTTTCAACAACATTGACTGCATCCAAAGTGTGATAGTAGGGTAATGGTTGTTCGAATTGAAGGCATTTGTAAGTTAAAATTGTGGACACTAAATTGTATGCGTCCACTTTTCCGCATTGAGTTCTGAATAAGTCTGCTCATCTTTGTCTCAAACCAAAAACCGAGTCAAAGATGAAGGAAGATCCAACAATCAACTATGCGATTGCGCTTAAGCACTACAACCAGAACGTCCGTGGCCGCTCGATGAGGAAGTTCTGTGAGGAGGAGGGGTATGACTACGAGAAGTTCATGCAATATTCACGCATGGGACAGAAGGAATACAGCGTCCTCAAGGATGCCGACATGGGACAGTCGGATGGAACGGGGAAGTTCGTTCATCTGATGGTGGATGGCGGAGCGTCAGAGCTCTTGGGTATCCGTGACATAAGAGTGCGTTTCACGAACGGGATGGAGCTGTTTCAGAATGAAGGAGACAATGGGATTCTATGTGGCGTCAAAAAGAAATATAATTTCGTGGCAAAATATTGCGATATAGTGAATATATTAATAAATTTGCCACAACAAAAGAGGGCTGATGTATGGAAGAAAAACTAATTGTTGCAAAGAATATTAAGAATCTGCGCGAGGCCAGCGGTTTCACGCAGGAGCGGATTGCATCTTTCATCGGAGTGGGACGCTCTGCGTACTCAAATTATGAAATGGGTATCCGCGAATTACCATTTGATGTAATTGAGAAATTGTCCGACCTTTATGGTTGTGAAATGTCTGCATTTTACGAGACGGGAGATAACGCCATGCAATCAGTTCTCGCAACAGCTTTCCGTGTCGATAACCTTTCCGCAGAAGATTTGCGGCAGATAGCCTCGTTCAAACGCATCGTCAGGAATTCCTTGAAGATGGATGTTCTTCTTGCCCGATGAAAACCCTCCCGATTATTGAAGCCGACAATCTTGCCGAGCGGTTCCGTTTTGCGCAGGGGATAGCACCCTGCGAGCCGATAAACATCAAGACTCTTGTCCGGAGACTCGGTATTACGGCCGTCTATCGTCCGCTTTCAGAGACATCCTATGGGGTAGGGTGTAAGTCTTCAGACGGTAAACTGTTCATCCTCATCAACAGTAACAATTGTCGTGGACGTCAGCATTTTACTGCGGCACACGAACTTTATCACCTTTTTTACGAAGAACATCCGGTTCCGCATATGTGCGGTGTCACCGTTACTTCTGAAGAGAAGAACGCCAACCGGTTTGCCTCTTCGCTTCTGATGCCGAAAGGAGGTCTTCTTATGATGATTTCTGCTGAAGAGATCGCTTCAAATACTGTGAGCCTTGCTACTGTGCTGAGGATGGAGCAGTATTTCCGCGTTTCCCGCGCCTCGTTGCTTTTCCGGCTCAAAGATTTGAATCTCATATCCGTCAAGTGGCAGAAAGAGTTGGAGAGCTATCCGGTCAAAGACTCTGCGAGAGCCTATGGCTATGATCTTACTCTTTACGAAAAAGGTAACGAGGGGCTTGTCATAGGGGATTTTGGAGAAAAGGCGAAGAGGCTGTTTGACCTCGGCAAGATATCAGAGGGGCACTATGTGGAGCTTCTTAACATGATCAGTAATGCCGGACAGAAAGACTAAAATCGTTCTCGATGCGGATGTGATCATCCATTTCGCAAAAGGAGGCAGATTGTCACTTTTGCCACGGATATTGCCCGAATTTACTTTTCTGATCCTTGACATTGTGCGGAAAGAGCTTCCGGCACTGGTCCTTGCGGAGCTTCAGAAGATGATTCAGCGCGATAGAACGATAACTGAAGAGACGTTCGGAAAGAACCCAGGCGAATGCAGAGAGTATGCAAGGCTGACTTCAGCGAGCGGTCTTGGGCTTGGCAGGGGTGAGAGTGCCTGTATGGTATATTGCCTTCATCACAATGATGTGCTTGGCAGCAGCAATTTGCGGGATGTCAAGCAATATTGCGAAGACAATGGCGTCACCTATCTGACGACCATGGATTTTCTTTACTATGCTATAAGCAGGGGTGTAATGAGCAGAGATGACGCAGAGGCATTTTGTCAAAAAGTTGTCACGATGGGAAGCGGATTGCCTCGGGTGGATTTCGATACATATTTCTGCGATAAGATTTGAGGCTATAACATCACTTCGCCCCTGCGGTCCCCGAGCCTGTAGAGGGACCGAGGGGTCGCCTACTTCCTCCCCGCGATCCGCTTCGACAAGCTCGGCTACGCCTCGCTCCATTCCGAGCATGTCTGGCCGGTTCCCTAACAAAAGATCCTTAACTGTTCAATTTTCGATGGCAAGCTCTGTTTAATTTTGGGTTCTCTGTGTCATGATTCCTTTGCTCAATGGTCACGACGCAAAGTTCCCTGTTTTCAACAATATCACTGTACTGTTGTTGCCATTTTCACTGCACGCTTCTTGCCGATTTCACTGCGTTTGTCCTTTCCGATTACAGATGTTCCACGACACCTCGATAGCCGAGATTAGACTGTCACATCCAAATCTGTCAAAGGCCTTATTCAATTGTCCCTCTTCTAGTTATACTTTACCGAACTCACGTTAATTATTAGCGTCAGATAGTTAATGAATTATCTACATATTGAGAAGTTTTTGTACTTTTGTAAAAAGTTTTGAATATGGAGAGAATAAAACGAGAGGGTTACATACGGCAGGTGCGCAGTCTGCTGGGCAAGGGTGAGGCTGTGGTGCTGACAGGGCATCGCAGGGCCGGGAAGAGTTGTATATTGGAGCTTCTGGCAGCCGAGCTGTCGGACATGGGCAACGTGATATACATCGACATGGAAGACCCTGCAAATGCCGACATCGTGAGTAAGCGTTCATTTCTCCGCCTTGCCTTGTGAAAGATAGTGCGGATCTTTGCCTGAACGAAAAAATCAAGGCAAATGGAAACACCAAACAAACAGACAAACGAGACGACTGCCCAGGCGGGCGTTGTGGATTACGCGGCGGTGCTGCGGCAGTACAACAGGTACGGTCACGGCCTTTCCATGAGGGAGTTCCGCGAGGACGAGGGGTATGACTACTGGAAGTTCTGCAAGCTGGCAAGGGAGGGCCAGATAGAGCTGGAGGCCAAGTCAGGCGGGGACAGGAAACCCGGTTTTGCCGAAGTCTCCCCTGACGGGTCTCAGTCTGAAAAGAAACGAAGTGGAATAGGAAAACTGACAATAATTCACTACTTTTGTTCTATGGCATTAACTGTTTGATATGGGGAATTTCATAGATAAAGGCAGCGATGGCTTTTCATCGGTTCTCAATACTAACTTCGTGGACAAGAGTCTGCTGATTGAGGAGGTCAACTCTGTAATGTTGACTGAGAATCGATACTTGTGTGTCACTCGTGCACGCCGTTTCGGAAAGTCTGTCGCGGTGAAGATGTTGAATGCCTATTACGATCGTTCCTGTGACTCGAGGCCTCTGTTTGAGGAGTTGAAGATAGGCCGTAAACCTGATTTTGATAAGTATCTGAACCGTTATCCTGTGCTGTATTTAGACATGACTGACTTTGTGACGAAGTATGGTGGTGATGCCTGTCTGGTGGAAAAGATGAGCCGGGATATTCGTGAAGAGTTGCTGAGTGTGTACGAAGGTGTCTCGTTGGGTCCTAGCGATGATCTGATGGATCTTCTGGTGAGTATAGTTGACCATACGGGGGAGAAGTTCATTTGTCTGATAGATGAGTGGGACGCACTTTGCAGGGAGGGCTATGAGGAGTTGATGGATGAGTATGTCAGCTTTTTGAGACGCCTGTTCAAAGGCAGCAAGACTGAATATGTGTTCGCTTGTGCATATATGACGGGAATCCTTCCGATCAAACGCTACAACACGCAGTCCGCATTGAATAATTTTGATGAATATACCATGTTGAGCCCGGCGCAACTGGCTCCGTATTTCGGATTCACTGAGGGGGAAGTTCGTGATCTTTGTGAGAAAGCGGGGATTAATGCGGATATGATGAAACTCTGGTACGACGGTTATGAGCTGGGTTCGGAAAAGACAATGTACAACCCGTTCGCTGTCATGAGAGCGCTGAGGCGGAAGTCTTTTTCAAGTTATTGGGCAAGCACAAATGCCTTTGAGAATCTCAGGATGTACATCACCATGAATTTCGATGGACTGAAAGATGACATAGTCTCTGCTCTCAATGATATTCCTGTGAAAGTTAATTCATTGCGGTTCAGCAACGACATGCACAAGGTGGATTGTAAAGATGATGTGCTGACTCTGTTGTGCCATTTGGGCTATCTGTCTTTCAATGACGAGACAAAGTGCGCATGTATCCCGAACTACGAGGTCCGTCAGGAATTTGAGGCTGCAATCGCTGACACCGGCTGGACGGAGATAAATGATGCTCTAAAGCAGTCTGATTATCTGCTGTCTTGCGTACTGAACGGTGATGCGGAAGTGGTTGCGTCGTGTGTCGATAAGATCCATGAGCAGAATACCAGTATCCTTCAGTACAATGATGAGAACTCACTTGCTTGTGTCCTTTCGCTGGCTTTCTATGCGTCAAGGTCACGTTATAGGATGATTCGTGAGTTGCCCGCAGGACGGGGCTTTGCGGATCTTGTGCTCGTGCCGCATCGAAATGTGGATGCTCCTGCGATTGTTCTGGAATTGAAGTGGGATGTTGATGTCCGGTCTGCCATCAGTCAGATCAAACTCCAGAACTACGGAAGCGCCCTTGAGTCGTATTTCGGGGAAGTGATCCTTGTGGGCATCAACTATGACAGGAATACAAAGAAGCATAGTTGTGTTATTGAGAAGACAACCAAAAGTAATTCAGGCTTGCAAGGAATAAGTGACACTGACAGATTCCTTTCCTAGAAGTTTGTAACCTGTTGCTCGAACATGACGGACGGACAGCCCCGTGCCCTCGTGGAGAAGGAGTCCGCCCTTGCGGAGCCGACCGCCAGCTGTGCGAGCTTGGGATGAGCGTAGGCAAGAACACGCTCCGCAACTGGTTGAGGAAGGGCAGACTCCATCTTGCCCACTTGGATCTGTCATCCGCATAAAAAAGATAAGCAACTTAATTCAAACTATCCCTCCGCAGGTCGTGATGAAATGGACCGGCCACTCCGACTACAAGGCGATGCGCCCCTATATTGACCTCGCCGAGAAGACCAAAGCCGACGCGATGAAAATCATCGACAACGCCTGGGGAGATTAAGATAAATTATTCCTAACTTTGTTGAAAATTCGGATAATATGCCGGCACATTATTCAATTCCAACACTTCCGCTGCAGTATGACCTGGAGACCACGGCCGTGCTTAAGCAGTTGGCAAAAGCCAACCGTACGCTCGCCGAGCTTAAAGGTGTCGCATCAAGCATCCCGAACGAGAATATCCTCATCAGTTCTCTCACGCTGCAGGAGGCAAGAGACAGTTCGTCGATTGAAAATATCATTACAACGCAGGACGATTTATACAAAGCCGATCTCAACATCCGTAACCTTTCCATTTCGCCCGCAACGAAGGAAGTCCAGAACTACCGTGAGGCCATTTACCAGGGATTCAATCTGGTCAGAACGAATAAGCTTCTTACCAACAACTACATAATCAAAATTCAGAACACCCTCAAGCTTACCTCCGGTGGTTTTAGGTCCGTTCCGGGGACGAAATTGAAGAGAAATGACGGAGTAATCATCTACGAGCCGCCGCAGAACCCTCAAGATGTGGCTCACTATATGGAGAACCTCGAGAGCTTCATAAACGAGCCTTCATTGTCCGACCTTGATCCGCTCGTCAAGATGGCAATTATCCACCATCAGTTTGAGAGCATACATCCGTTCACTGACGGCAATGGTCGTACCGGTCGAATCGTGAACATACTTTATCTGGTTATCAATGACCTGCTGGATTTGCCGATTCTCTATCTCAGCCGTTTCATCACGCACAACAAAGGCCAATACTACCGGCTGATTCAGGAAATCAGGGACAAAGACGGCAACAATGCTCAAGAATGGGAGAATTGGATTATATTCATCCTTAAAGGAGTGGAAGAAACCGCACGGGAAACCATCGACCTTGTAAAAGGCATTTCCTTACTGATGGCAGAGTACAAGCAAGTACTGAGACCGTTGTTCGGACAGACATATAGGCACGAGTTGCTCAACAATCTGTTCTATCATCCATATACCAAGATTGAATTCATCTGCAAGGATATGTCTGTGCAAAGAAAGACAGCCTCGAAATACCTTGAGATGATAGTGGGAACCGGCCTTCTGGAAAAAGTCAAAATCGGACGGGAAAATTTCTATGTCAACACCAAACTGTTCAATCTTTTCCTGAATCACACCTCTGTCAATGCCAAATCAGATCAGACCATCATAACTGAACCATAAGGTCAAGATTCATCGGAATCGGGTACGTATCTGGAGAATATGTACCCGATTTGCTGTTTTTGGGTACATATTTCTGTAATATGGCCATCAAAATGCAAGTGTCACAAATAACCCAGTGTTCCCTACATATAACTTATTTGATTGCAAAGTTACTCGTAAAATCCCTGCCACCAAAATCTTTTCGCTTGATTTATACCCTGGTACCGATTTTTTTTACCGAACGCATAAAGTCATTTTCGCGAAGCGGTGGCGCTGCCGAGCAGGAGGCCAACGTAAGATGCGCTGTGAGCGACCTCACGCAGGACGGGTTCACTGTCGTGAGTATCGGGATAGACTTCGAGTATGACCCTTCGGCGATGTACGAGAACCACGTCAACATGACCGACCTGCCGGGGCTCGCGCCCGACCTCGGCAGGCTTCTCCTTCAGCGGTCTGCCGGGACCACGCTTCGGTGCAGTCTCCGCCGGTCGCTCTTTACGGGGCCTCCCCGGCCCGCACCTCAAGTTAATTTTGTGCGTAAATATTGAATGCGATGTGACTGCCTACCGTCCGTTGTCGCCGTCAAACGAGACGGAGAAGTCTTCCTCTTCCAAAATGGTGTTCTTTCCTCCGTTGAATCTGTTGAGAGTCAGGCTCCTGGAAATTATAAAAGACCCTTTTGCGGAGGCCGGAATGTTTTTCACGATGGCTTCGCACTCGTCTTCAAGGCTTTCCAATGCTTTTTCGGCCGCATCGAATCTTGCCTTTGCCGACTTGTCTGATTTTGAGATTTTACCGTTGCTGACATTCTCAATCCACTCCGCACCATCGATGTACTCGCTTCGATAAGCCGAAAGTTTTGACCTGATCTGGTCATAGGCGTTCTGTGTGGCCTCTGAAGATGAACCCATAGATATGCTCTCCTTGACCATAGTGAGTTTGAGGGAGTAGATGACATCTTCGTTGCTTGTGCTGCACCCCAGAAGGCAGGTCATCGCCGTAATGATAAGAAATAATTTTTTCATACAACTGTGTCTTGAAGTTTATTTTTCAGGCTGCAAAGATATTCATAATGTCGGAAAAGCCGAAAGATAATTTGCACTTCGTGAGTTCTTGCCCTCTTTTTTTGAAACCCCTGAAACCAACAGCCCTCCAAGGCATCTCTTCCGAAGCTTATCACTCACACTGCCGATTTTCAGGGCTGATTTTTGTCTTCTTCCACCCTGCTTTTTACAAGGATAATGATTATCTTTGCGACATTATGGTAGAAATAGGAATCAGAGGAAGAGAGGAAGCCGTTGTGCTTCCCGAGTACACGGCGAAACATATTGGCAGCGGCACCGTGCTGGTGCTGGCTACGCCTATGATGATTGCATTGATGGAAAGGACCTGCCGTCTGTCGGTAAAGCCTTGTCTTGAGGAAGGGCAGGAAACTGTCGGCACGCATGTTGATGTCAGCCACGACAGCGCCACGCCGGTAGGCATGAAGGTCTGGTGCGAGTCGGAGGTCATTGACGTGGACCGTCGGAGGATTACTTTCAAGGTGGCCGTATATGACGATGCCGGCCTTGTCGGCCAGGGCATGCACGAGCGCTTCATCATTGATGAAAAGAAGTTCGGGGACAAGGTTGAAGCCAAACGGAATCAGTAGGTCCGGACATGCCCGACACTGACATTTCCTGACACGGAAGACACTTTATTTTGAATCTTCGTCGGATGACTTTTCCTTGTACTTGAACCGGCGGATCTTCTGGGTGGCGGTCTTGTCGAAGTTGTCCTTCATCGCCTCGACCTCTCCGATCTTGGACTGCTTGCTGACGTGCTTGTTGACATATTCAAGAACCGCCTGCTTCGTGGACTGCAGGTTCTCGAAGAATTTGTCCTCGCGCTCCTGGTTCCAGTCCAGCACGTTGTCGTCGAATTTCACGAGGGCGACCAGTTTTCCGTCCCTCTCGACCACGAGCGACTCGTTCACGCCTCTGAAAGTGTTGATGACCTGCTCGATCTCCTCCGGGTAGATGTTCTCGCCTGAAGGCCCCACAATCATGTTCCCGAGCCTGCCTTTTATGTAGTAGCGTCCCTTGGCGTCCTTGCACGCAAGATCGTTGGTGCGGAACCAGCCGTCGTCGGTCAGCACCGAGCGGGTCCTTTCAGGGTCGCGGTAGTAGCCGAGCATGACATTGTCACCCTTGGCTACGATCTCACCTTCTCCGGTCTCCGGATTGACATTCTGAAGTCTGACTTCCACGTTGTAGGCCGGAACCCCGATCGAGCCGACCACGGTCTTGCCCACGCAGGCGTTCGTGATCAGCGGAGCCGTCTCGGTCAGGCCGTAGCCGATGGCGTAGGGGAACCTGGCCTTGTTGAGAAAATCCTCCACCGTAGTGTCAAGTTTAGAGCCGCCTATGCCGAAGAATTTCAGTTTGCCGCCGAATTTCTTGTAGAGTTTCTTGCCCACCAGCCAGTACAGAAGCCGCGGTGTATGGTCCTTCATCCAGGACAGGATCCGGCTCTTCTCTATCGTCGGTACGACACTATTCTTGTAAACTTTCTCGATGATCAGCGGCACGGCGCACATGATGGTCGGGCGGACCTTCTTCATAGCCTGCATCAGGATGCTCGGAGTGGGAGGTTTCTGAATATAATAGACGCATCCTCCGACATACAGCGGATAAAGCACGCTGAACGCCATCTCATAGGTGTGAGACATCGGCAGGATGGAAAGCCAGCGGTCCCGTCTCCCTGCCTTCTGGGCGTGGTAGGCGGCGATGATGTTCTGGCAGAAGTTCCGGTGGCTGAGCATCACGCCCTTGGCATTTCCGGAGGTGCCGGAGGTGTAGATGATCGAGGCCAGGTCATCGGCCTGGGGATCGACTCCGTGCCCCTCGCAGGTGAAAGCCTTGTCATCCTTCTTGATGAAGTCGAACGTCTCGATGTCTATCACGAGTGTCAGTCTGTCGATGATCTCCTGACTGAGTTTGCTGAGCAGCCTCTTTGAGACGAAGATAGCCTTGCATTCGGAGTGGGTGATGATGTTCGTGACCTCGCTTTCCGAGGAGTCTGGAAGGATCGGGACCGTCACCCTGCCGAACGGCACGCACGAGAACATCGCCACTGTCCAGTTGGGCATGTTGTTGGAGAGAATGGCCACCTTGTCCCTCGCACTGATTCCGAACCGGTTGAAGCGGTGGGACAGTTCAAGGCACTTGTGCTTGAAACTTTCGTAGGTGTATTCCTGTCCGCCTTCGACAAACCGTGAGAGAGGTCTCTTGGAGTAGTTGTCGGTAGCATATTCAAATAGCTTGGCAAGGGTAGTCACATAGTTTTCCTTGCTTTGGCTGAAAATCGGCATGATTCGTTCTTTTTAATGAGTGATGTAGCCCTCCGGGTGTCTGCCCTCGAAGTGCATGGTTTCGTAAAGCGCCTGGATCCTGTCGGTGTCCGCGCGCGCGTCATCCGTCAGCTCGACCTTCTCACCGATGCCGACACGCTTGCTCTTCCAGTCGAAGTAGCCCATGTAAACCGGACAGCCTACCTCTTTTGCGATCAGATGGTAGCCGGTCTTCCATTTTCTCACGGGCTTTCTGGTCCCCTCCGGAGCGATGGCGAGGTGGAATTGATCCACTTTCTCCATCTCCCCGATCAGGCTCTTGACCATGGCGGAGGCGCTGCCCCTGTCCACAGGAATGCAGCCGACCTTGCGGAGGAACACTCCGACAGGCCAGAAGAAGAATTCCTTCTTGATCATGACGTGCGCCTTCCTGTCAAACTGTGTGTAAAAAAGATAGGAGATGACAAAGTCCCAGGCCGAAGTGTGCGGGACCCCGAGTATTATTCCTTTCTTCTCGGGAACGGGACCGCCCACAGTGGTCCATCCCATTTTCTTCAGCAACCAGCCGCAAAATTTCGCCCAGCGTGACATAATCCGTGAATATTAGATGTTGACATCCTCAAGTTCCTCCTCGGAGCGCAGGTTCGCGCGGATGAAGTTCTGGCGGTCGATGGTGTTGTCTCCCATGTAGAACTCCATGATGTCGGCGATGGACTCCTCGTCCGAAAGCTTCACGAGGTCCAGCCTCATGTTCTCTCCGATGAAATCCACGAACTCGTCCGAAGAGATCTCTCCGAGACCCTTGAACCGGGTGATCTGCACCGAGGTCTTCAGCTCATTGACAGCGGCCTCCTTCTCTTCCGCGGAGTAGCAGTAGCGCCGCTCCTTCTTGTTAGCGACCCTGAAAAGAGGGGTCTGGAGAATATGCACGTGCCCGCGCCTGATCAGCTCCGGGTAATATTTCATGAAAAAGGTCAGCACAAGCATCCTGATGTGCATCCCGTCATCGTCGGCATCGGTCGCCACGATGATGTTGTTGTAGCGCAGGTTGTCGAGGTCGTCCTCTACCCCGAGCGCCGAGATCAGCAGGTTCAGCTCCTCGTTCTCCGCCACCTTCTTGTGGCTTTCCTTGTAGCAGTTGATAGGCTTTCCGCGCAGGCTGAACACCGCCTGATATTCGGCTTTCCTCACCTTGGTGATTGTTCCGCTCGCGGAATCTCCCTCTGTTATGAATATGCTCGTGAGCTCCCCGAGATCCTGCTTGTCCTTCGGCAGCTTGTCTCCGTAATGGAAGCGGCAGTCGCGCAGCTTGCGGTTATAGACATTGGCCTTCTTGTTCCTTTCCCTGGTCTTCTTCTGGATTCCGGCGATCTCCTCGCGCTCGGCCTGCGACTCCTTGATCTTGTTCTCGATGACGGGGACGATGTCCTTGTGGATGCGCAGGTAGTTGTCCAGATTCCTGGCTATGAAGTCGTTGACGTAAGACCTGATAGTAGGGCCGCGGTCAATCTCGATGGAGCCGTCCGGGTTCTGCACCTTCCTGCCGTTCTCATCGGTCTTCTCCTTCTCCCACATGTAGGTCGAGCCGAGCTTGGTCTTGGTCTGACCCTCGAAGTTCGGTTCCTGGATCTGGATGCTGATGGCTCCGATAATGCCCTGACGGCAGTCCTCCGGGGCGTAGTTCTTCTTGAAGAACTCCTTGAGAGTTTTTGCGATAGCCTCCCTGAAGGCAGCCAGATGCGTCCCTCCGTCACGGGTGTTCTGTCCGTTGACGAACGAGGCGATGTTCTCTCCGTAGGAGTTGCCGTGGGTCAGCACGACCTCGACATCCTCGCCCACAAGGTGGATCGGCTCATAGCGGGGAGTCTCCGAAAGAGTGTCGTTCACAAGATCCAGAAGGCCGTTCTCGGATTTGTAGGTGACTCCGTTCAGTACGAGGGCGAGCCCTTTCTTCAGGTAGGAGTAGTTTTTGACCATGGTCTCCACATAGTCCATGTGGAACTCAAAACCTCCGAACATCGCGCTGTCCGGCGTGAACACCACCAGGGTCCCGTTCTTCTCGTTTACCTTATCCTTCCTTCCGCTGTCCACCAGGACGCCGCGCTCGTAAACGGCCCAGGAACTCTCCCCGTTTCTGAACGACTCCACGTAGAATTTCTCCGACAGGGCGTTCACCGCCTTGGTTCCGACACCGTTCAGGCCGACGGACTTCTTGAAGGCCTTGTCGTCGAACTTGCCTCCGGTGTTCAGCTGGCTGGTGGCCTTGATGACCGAGTTGAGCGGGATTCCGCGGCCGAAGTCCCTAACTGTGACCTGTTTGTCTTCGATCTTGATTATGACCTGCTTGCCGAAGCCGGCCGAGAACTCATCGATGCAGTTGTCCACTATCTCTTTGAGCAGCACATAGATGCCGTCCCCCGGATTGGAACCGTTCCCGAGCCTTCCGATGTACATTCCCGGACGTCGGCGGATGTGTTCGACGCCTTCCAGAGTCTTGATGTTATCGTCGGTGTAGTCGTAGTTCTGTTCAATGTTCGCCATCTGATCTAATCGCATAATCGTACAAAATTACAAATTTTACGTGTGATTTGAAAAAGTATCTTTAAAGTGGTAAATTTGCCTTCGGAAAGCTAATTGCATCTTTCCGTTTTTGTCAACTGAATATTTATGAATATATTCAAGTACCTGATGGCCTTGATCATGGTGTCCGGCATGCTGCTTTCCGGGGCGGTGTCTCTTTATGCCCAAGGCTCCGGCAAGGACAATACCTTCGGGGGAATCGTGCAACTGGACAAGACAGTGCATGATTTCGGGGACATTCTTGTCTCGGACGGTCCGGTGACAGCCATATTCTCGGTCAAGAATGTGGCTGACAAACCATTGCTGGTCTACAATGTGGTGTCCTCATGCGGCTGCACCAATGTCGAATGGACAAAAAAACCGATAAATCCCGGTGAGACCGGAACCATCAAGGCCACATTCAAGAATGACGAGAAAGGTGGCTATCCGTTTGACAAGTCCCTCACGGCTTATTTTTCCGGTCTGAAACGGCCGGTCATTCTCAGGCTCAAGGGTGTGACACATGACAAGCGGCTCTCGCTCGAGGAACTTTATCCGATCCGTTTCGGCGACCTCGCTCTCAAGAAAGTGGACATCAAGGGAGGCAACTTGTCTCAGGGACAGCGGAAGAGCGGAGTCATCCTCGCCGCGAATCTTGGCGGCAGACCTTTGAATCTGGCTTTCTCCGATGTCAGCGAGGGGCTTTCCCTGACGGTATCTCCCAATCCGGTTCCGGCGAAGTCAACGGCCAGGATATCCTACACCGTGACCGCTGACAGGCGGCATTGGGGTAAGAACTACTACTATGCCACCCCTTTGGTGGACGGCCGCTCCTACAAGGCTGAGATCTCACGGTCTTCAGAGAAAGAACCGGCCGCGGCGGGTGCGGAGGCCATTGTCTCCGATCCCAACCCCGAGCTCGGGGCAGGAAAGAGCCGTATGGGAATATTCACGTACACAAAGGAGGATTTCTCCGGTCTGACCGAAAAGGAACGCAATGACGGACCGAACCCGATAGCGGAAGAAAGCACGTTCTCCTTCGGCAAGGTCAAGGCCGGAACGAATGTGGACTGCCGGTTCACGTTCGCCAACAAAGGCAATTCTCCTTTAAGAATATATAAGGTGGATTCCGGGAGCTCGCATGTGAAGGCGCAGGCTTTCGCTGATGTCCCTGCCGGGGGCAAAGGTGAGCTGAAGGTGACGTTCGACACGAAAGGATTCCCGGAAGGGGAGTGCCTGATCGTCTTGACCCTGACCACCAATTCTCCTCTGCGTCCTATAGTCAATCTTTATCTTACCGGTTGGGTGACAGCTTAGAATATGATTGTTCATGTTTTGTTCGATGCCTTGCGCGGCGCGGTCCTGATCTCCGGACTTGTGGTTGTCATGATGATGATCATCGAGTCGTTCAATGTGGAGTCGGATGGCAGGATATTCAGGACCCTCAAGAAATCAGGCTTTGCGCAGGTTGTGGTTTCGGCCTTTCTGGGAGCGGTTCCTGGATGTGTCGGCGGGTTCGCGGCGGTCTCTCTCTACACGCACAGGATGCTCAGCTTCGGGGCTCTGGTGGCGATGATGGTCGCCACGGCGGGAGACGAGTCCTTCATGATGATGGCGATGTTTCCCGGAAAGGCCGCGGTGCTGTTCCTCATCCTCTTCGTCCTTGCTGTTGTCACCGGACTTCTGGTTGACAGGTTCTCGCCGAAGGGACGGCTTCTCCCTACCAGACTGGAGGACTCGTTCGAACTGCACGGAGACGGATGCGAGCGTCAGGACGGGCATCACCACAGGGAAGGAAAGCATTTCGGCAGGACAAGAATATTCATGTTCACCGGGGTCGTGATCTTCATCGCCGCCCTGCTGCTTGGTCTGCTGGAGGAAGACGCTCATGATGAGATGCTCGCGGTCTTTGACGAAGAGTGGATTTTCTGGATTTTCAGCGCTCTGAGCCTTGTCGTGCTGGGTACCCTGCTTTTCGCCTCCGATCATTTTGTCGAGGAACATCTTTGGAAGCATATTGTCCGAAGACATCTTCCGAGCATATTCGCCTGGACCTTCGGAGTGCTTCTTGTCATCGGAATCCTGTTCGACCTCATCGACATTTCAGCCTGGGTCAGCGACAACACGGCTCTGATGATCCTGCTCGCCGTAGCCATCGGACTGATTCCCGAGTCCGGTCCGCATCTTGTCTTTGTGACTCTGTTCGCAAGCGGAGTCATCCCGTTCCCGGTTCTGCTCGCCAATTCCATCGTGCAGGACGGCCACGCCTCGCTTCCGCTTCTGGCCGACAGCAAGACATCCTTCCTCAAGGCCAAGGCGATAAAGGTAGGGATGGCCATCGTCGTTTTTGTGGTGTGGGGTTTGATATTGTGATTTTAAGATTTATATTTGCATAATGTTTCCGGATTTCCGGAAGCGTAAAAATGAAAACAATTTTATTTATTTGAATTATGGCTTACAAGATTTCAGAAACTGATTGCGTGGCTTGCGGCACATGTGCGGGCGAGTGTCCTCAGGGCGCCATCCACGAAGGCGATGTTTACACCATTGATCCGGATGCCTGCATCGACTGCGGCACATGCGCCGACGCCTGCCCGATGGGTGCGATCCATCCGGCCGAGTAATCCCGCGTTGACAGATTCCAAGAGGTGATCCGGGCAGGTTCGCCTCTTTTTTTCTATCCGGGATATTGGTCGCGGAGGATGCTACATAGGGTTGAGGCGACGGGATTGGATTCTTCGGAGGCTTCAAGATGCACATCCAGAGTCAATTCCGGAAGAGCGACGGGAAGCGGGATGAGTTCCTCCGGTGCGGCGGGAAGAGGGATCAGGCCGATGATGTCTGGTGATTCCGTAACCAGTTTCCCTATGGCCTCGGCGGAATCAGACACGACCGCCACTTGCGCCTTCAAATCTATGGGCAGAATCTCTGAATATGCCTCCAGAACCGCAAGTCTGACGTTCCTCGGAAGGGTTTTCAGATCCGTGATTTTTGAATATGCCGGGTTGGAGCAGACCGCCGTGGCCGCCACACTGAACGCTAACGTGCCTATGTCATCGAAAGATGGCTCGGTCACGTGCTTTGTGGCGTAGAGCCTTATGTCTTGTCTGCCGGCATCCGTTGAGATCGAGAATGACAGCGTGTGGTTGAAGGCCAGCAGCTTGGAAATCGCTTCCGGAAGAATATTGCCTGCAATGAAGCCGTCCGCCGCGATTCTTATGGGCTTTGCACTTGTCAGTTTGCCGTCCGGACCGAACATCCGTCCGGCGGCGGAGTACCAGTACAGGATTCTGTCGGCATATTCCTTGAAAGCGATTCCGGCCTCCGTCAGGGTCACCGAGCCTCTGCCTCTAGTGAACAGCTCCGCTCCCACGCTCCTTTCCAGTTCAGCGATGTTCTGGCTGACAGCTGGTTGGGTGACGCCGAGCGCTTTGGCGGCGAGGGTGAAGCTGCCGTTACCGGCCACGGCCATGAAGGTCCTCAGTCTGAAATCCTCGAACATAAGAGTCTCTTATAATAATGCAAATATAATCGTTTTTATCCCGATTTCCGCAGTGAGCGGACATATTCGATGATCAATTGTCTTGATGAATCGGGAATCTTGATGTAGATTTGCAGTATTAAAAAAGGAAATAATCCAAACAGTTATGAGAAGATTTTCGATTTTCATCTCCGCGTTCCTGCTTACGGCTACCGCTTTTGTGGCCGGGGCGCAGATGTCGCAGCTTCCGAACGACCCGGCGGTCAAGGTCGGAAAGCTGGAGAACGGTCTGACCTATTACATCAGACACAATGACAAGCCGGCGGGCAGAGCCGAGTTCTATCTCGCCACCAATGTCGGAGCTATTCAGGAGACCCCGGATCAGGACGGTCTCGCGCATTTCCTTGAACACATGTGCTTCAACGGCACGAAGAACTTCCCCGGCAAGGGGATTCTGAACTGGCTCCAGAGCATCGGGGCCTCTTTCGGCGGGAATGTGAACGCCGCCACCGGCATTGACCAGACCACCTACATGCTCAACAACATCCCTTTGGTCAGGGAGTCCGTTGTGGACACCTGCCTTCTGATCCTGCACGACTACTCGCATTTCGTGACGAACGATCCTGCCGAGATCGACAAGGAGCGTCCGGTGATCATCGAGGAGAGACGTTCCCGCAGGAACGCCGGATGGAGGACTTTCGAGAAGTCCCTTCCTTACCTCTATGGTGACACAAAGTACGCCACCTGCACCTTGATCGGAAGCAAGGAGAACCTTGAGACTTTCAAGCCGGAGAGCCTTGTGAACTTCTACCGGACATGGTACCGTCCTGACATGCAGGCGGTCATCGTTGTAGGAGATGTGGATGTGGACGCTGTCGAGGGAAAGATAAAGTCGATCTTCGCCGACATCCCGGCCGCCGTCAACCCTAAGGCAAAAGAGAAGATCCGGTTCGAGGCGTTCACCGAGCCGCGTGTGGCTGTCCTGACTGATCCCGAGACGACATCTCCGTCAGTGGAGCTGATTTGGGAGAGCGAGGCCAGGGATGAGGCTCTCAATTCCACCGCGGCCGGTCTGATGGTCGATCTGATCGAGAGCGTGATCCAGGGAGTGATGTCGGAGCGTTTCAACGACATCACATCAAAGGCTGACTCTCCTTTTCTCTATGGAAGTTTCGGAATCGGCAAGCTCTGTGAGGCGATCGAGGGCAGAGACGGTAGCGTGAGCCTCAAGGAGGACAACATCCTCGGCGGTTTCAAGGCCTTTGTCACGGAGCTTGAGAGGATGAAGAGATTCGGATTCTCCGAAGGCGAGGTGTCAAGGGCCAAGGCCGACATCATCGCCGCCTATGAGAAGGCAGCGAACAGCGCCGACACCAGGAAGAACAGCGAGTTTGTCAACCCGTTGATCAACAATTTCTTCAACAATTCCGCCTACATGGAGCCGGCGGCCAGGCTTGAATTGGTGAAGGTCATTTTCGACAAGTTGGACGCCAATGTCCTGAATCAGGTAGTTCCCCAGATGTTCGCCGATGAGAACAGTCTGGTGGTCATCTACAGCGGTCCGGAGAAGGAAGGCATCGCCACTCCTACGGCGGAGCAGCTGCTTGGGATCATCGATGACGTGAAGAGATCCGAGATCGAGGCTCCGGCCGAGGAGACCGCAGGCGAGCCGCTCATGGATCCTGCCGCCTTGAAGGGCGGGAAGGTGAAGAAGACCGCGCAGACCATCTATGGAGCCACCGAATGGACCCTCACCAACGGTGTCAAGGTTGTCGTGCTGCCTACCGGACACAAGAAGGACCAGATCCTGTTCTCGCTCTATAAGGCCGGCGGGGAAAGCCTTATCCCGACGGAGGATCTGCCTTCGTTTGACGGAAGCTTCTACAGTGTCTTCCAGAGTGCGCAGGGCTTGTCCAAGTTCAAGAGCACGGAACTTTCCAAGATGCTTTCCGGAAAGGTTGTCAGCGTGAATCCTTTCATTGACGACCTCTACAACGGGATTTCCGGGAACTCTTCCGTGAAGGATCTGGAGACAGCGTTCCAGCTTCTTTATCTTGAGTTCACTGATCCTCGCTTCGATCAGGAGGAGTATGACAATGCCGCGGCGCAGATAAAGGCTGTGCTCCCGAACCTTGAGAACACCCCTAATTACGCGTTCCAGAAGAGGTTCAACAAGGTTCTCTACAATGACAACCCGAGAAACGAGGTGCTTTCGATGGAGAAGATTCAGAAAGCCGGCCTCCAGGCCATCGAGAGGAACTACCGCAGACTCTTCGCGGATGCCGCTGGAGCGAGGATGGTGATTGTGGGCGATGTCAACCTTGACACTCTCAAGCCTCTGGTGGAGAAATATGTAGGCTCTCTTCCAAAAGGAAAGAAGGCTCCGAAGTGGGTTGATGTGCAGCCTCGGCTTGTGAAGGGAAATGTCTCCGATGTGTTTGACCAGAAGATGGAGACCCCGCTGACCACGGTTCTTCAGGTCTATAGCGACTACCGTCCGTTCTCCGTGAAGGATCAGACCCTTGCCAGTGCTGTCAGCTACATCCTTGACCAGATCTACACCGAGACCCTCCGTGAGGATGAGGGCGGCACCTACGGCGCTTCCACGGCGGCGAACGCCCGCAAGGATCCTGACGGAAGGTACCTGCTTCAGGTTTACTTCAACTGCAAGCCTGCCCTTGCCGGGAAACTCAGGACCCTTGCCCAGGACGGCCTCCGGAAACTTGCCGAGGAAGGCCCTACCGACGAACAGTTCACAAGGACTGTGGAGCATTTCAAGAAGAATGTTCCTGAGAGCCGGATCAACAACTCCTACTGGCTGTCAGACCTGCTGCGCTACTTCCGCAGCGGCTATGACTACGACAAGGAATGGGAGGCCGCCGTAGACGGTCTGACCAAGGAAGGCATCCGCGAGGCCGCCGCCAAATTCCGCGACTCCGGCAACTTTGTCGAGGTCGTCATGATGCCAGGCGAGACCACCGAGGCGGAGTAGTTTGATGAATATATTCCCGGACATTCTGTCCTGCGGTTAAAGACAGAGCCATCCCCGATTTGAGGATGGCTCTTTTTGTTGTTATTATGCTTGCCGAAGCTTCGAAGCGACTGCCGCTAAAGTTCCTTTAGGAAACGGGCCATAGATGCGAGGAAGTCGCTTCTATATTCCTGAATAGGGTCGTCGCAGTACTTGGCGTTCTTGAAGCCGTAGCCGTGGACACCGCCCGGGAAGGCGTGCATCTCGCAAGGGACACCGTTCTTTACAAGGGCGTTGAAGTAGCGCACCTCGTTCTCCGGCGGGACTCCGTAGTCATTGGAACTGAAGATTATGAAAGTCTTGGGCGTGTCCGCGCTGACCTGCTTGTCCAATGAATATCTGTCCTTGAGCGCCTCGAACTTTCTCTTGCCCTCGTCCCATGTCTCGAAGTCCTTGCCCTTCCTGTTGTACCAGCCTTTCTCCGTGCCGATCAGGTTGTTGAAACTGCCTTCGTGGCCTACTCCCGGCTTGGAGGAGATGACAGGATAGACAAGGATGGAGAAATCAGGCCTTGTCACGGCGTCAATGTACTGTGTCGATGCCGTGGCGGCGAGATGTCCTCCGGCGGAGAATCCCATCACGCCGATCTGGCTCACACCCCACTGCGGAGCGTAGTGACGGCAGTAGCGGAACACGTTCTGGACATCGTTCAGAGGCACGTTCCAATGACCGTAAGGAAGCCTGTATTTCACCACTGCGGCGCTGATGCCCTGACTGTTGAGCCATTCCGCGGCGTACTGACCTTCATGGACGAAGGCAGTGAACCAATACGCTCCGCCCGGACAGATGATGACCATCTTTCCATTCGGATTCTTCGCAAGGTAAAGCTCGAACCTCGCGCTGTCTCCGGTGAACTTCAGATTCATGTCCTTGGTCAGCTCCTCCGGCTTTGTGCAGCCGTTCGATTCGCCCGGGCCGAGTGTCACCCCTTCGATTCCCTTATCGACATTCTGACCTTCAGGGTACAGACAGACAACTTTGTCAGGCTTGCGGCTGAACTGTTCGCAGGCGACTTTCGGCAACTCTTTCTTACCGTTCACGCTTTCCAGTTGCTGCCCGAGCCATCTTTCCAGAGCCGCCGAGAACTCAGGCCTGCAAGATCCCAGATTGTCCTTGCAGACTTTCGGATCCAGTCCGATGCCAAGGTCGGTGAATCCCCAGCCGTGACCGCCTTCAGGGTAGATGTGAAGTTCGGCCGGAACCTTGTTCCTGACAAGAGCCTGATAGAACTTCACAGAGCTGACAACCGGTACAGTCTTGTCGTAGGTGCTCACACCTATGAATGTCGGAGGAGTGGTAGGAGTGACATCACGGTAAGTGGTGTACATCCTTTTCAGTCCGGCATATTCCTCAATTCCGTTGTACCAATCTCCGAACGTCTTGTCCTCCCTCCCGGTCCAGGACTCCTCGCTTCCCAGAAGATTATCTACCGACCCGTGGTGTGTGGCGTTCTCGTCCATAAGGATGACAGGGTAGAGGAGTACCGCGAAGTCAGGCCTTGTCGTGGAGTCCACATACATCGTCTCCGCCGTGCTGGCAAGATGCCCTCCGGCCGAGAATCCCATCACACCGATTTGCTTTATTCCCCAATCCTCGGAATGGTGTCTGCAATAACGGAATGCGTTGCGCACGTCCTGAAGCGGCACCTCCCTGTGGCCATTTGGAAGACGGTACTTGAGCACCGCGCATGCGATACCCCTGTCGTTCAGCCATTTGGCCGCATACGTCCCTTCGTTCCATGTTGAGAGACCGGCGTAGCCTCCGCCGGGACATGCGATGACCATCTGCCCGTTGGGCCTTTCCGGCATGAATATGTCGATCCTCGCACTGTCTGTCACATTGAGGACGAATCCCCAGCCGCCGGCCTCCTCGGCTCCTTTGAGCCCGTTGGACACAAGCGGTCCCTGAGTCACGGTGATGCCGTTCTCGACTATTCCCTGATCCGCTTCCTGTCCACTCGGGTAGAGATAGACGGTCTTTGTGGGAGCATATTCGATCCCGGGAGTATTTTTGGTCTTCAACTTCTCCTCGACCGGAGATGTTCTTGCCAACGGATTGACATTGACCACCGTACCGTCAAGAATCAGTTGGCTTTTCTTGACCTTTCTCTGTGCCGAGACATCTGTCCCGACGCAGAAGGCGGCCGTCAGCACGGCCGCCAGAAGGAGTGTTTTTTTCATATTGATTGTGTTCATTCAGCAGTCTCACCGTTATACTCAAGCAGATCCCCCGGCTGACAGTCCAACGCTTTGCAGAGCGCATCGAGTGTGCTGAACCGGACACCCTTGGCCTTGCCGGTCTTCAGAATCGACAGGTTCACCGCTGAAAGCCCGATCTTGTCAGCCAGCTCGGCGGAAGTCATCTTCCGCCTGGCCAGCATCACATCGACATTTACTACTATCGGCATGACGATTATTTTTCAATGTTTTCTTCCGCAGGCTGCTCTTCCGGCCTGGATTCTTCCTTGCCTTTGAGGTAGTCAGGCAGATTCATGCCGGCCATGTTGAACAGGTCCTGAAGCGGAGGTACGGAACCCATCAGGCCGGAGATGAAGTTCGCGGTGGATGTCTTGCCGTTCTTTCCTTCGCCGTTGCCGTCCCAGACGGTGACCTTGTCGATCTTTATGCCCTTGACAGCCTCGACCTGAGTCTTGACGAGTTCAGGCAGCTTGTCGGCGATGAGCATGAGGACAGCCTTCTGAGGATCGCCGGAAGCGGCCTTGACCATCTCGTTGAAACCTTCGGCCTGCTTGGACAGGATCTCAAGGGTACCGCGGGCCTGGGCGTCCATCTTCGCGAAGATCGCGTCGGCCTCTCCCTTCGCCATCCTGCGGACTTTCTCGGCTTCGGCCTCGGCCTCGATGATGAGTTTCTCCTTATCGATCTGGGCCGGCACGACGATGTTGGCCTGCTGTGTCGCCCTTTCTCTCTCGGCTCGGGCAAGCTCGGCGTCGCGCTCGCTCTGATAGGCCTCCTGAAGGGCCTTGGCGGCCTGCACTTTCTCAGCGGCCACTGCCACGCGCGCCGCCTCGGCCTCTTTCTCGCGGCGAAGGGCGTCGGAATTGGCTATGTCGATCTTGGAGGTGTTCTCACCCTGTACCGCAAGGGCGTTGGCCGCGGCGGTCTTGATACGGGTGTCCCTCTGGGTCTCGGCGATTCTGATGTCCTTGTCCCTGTCGGCCTCGGCCTTGCCGATCTCACCGTAGCGGTTCTGCTCTGCCACGCTCTTCTTGGCGTCGTTGATGGCTTTCGCGGCTGCTTCCTTGCCGAGAGCCTCGATGTAGCCGGACTCGTCACGGATGTCGGTCACGTTCACGTTGATGAGCTTGAGGCCGATCTTGCGGAGCTCAGCCTCCACGTTCTGGCTGACGGCCACAAGGAATTTGTCGCGGTCGGAGTTGATCTCCTCGATCTCCATGGTGGCGATCACCAGACGGAGCTGTCCGAAAAGGATGTCTGTGGCGATGCTCTGGATGTTGTCGATGGAGAGTCCGAGAAGTCTTTCAGCCGCGTTTGTCATGCTGTCCGGCTCGGTGGAGATGCCGACGGTGAAGCGGCAAGGCACATCGACGCGTATGTTCTGCTTCGAAAGCGCGTTGGTGAGGTTGCACTCGATCGAGATCGGCTTGAGGTCAAGAAAAGCATAGTCCTGGAACACAGGCCAGACGAAGGCCGCTCCTCCGTGGATGCAGCGCGCGGACGAGATCGATCCGCTCTTGTTCTTGCCTGTCTTGCCGTAGATGACCATCACCTTGTCCGAAGGACAGCGGCGGTAGCGCTTGAGGATCGCCGAGAATGTCACGAATATGACAGCGACGATGATAAGGATCAGAGAGAGTTCCATATTAGAAATCTTTAATGAGTTTATAATGTTTATATCATGTAAGGTTGGAATTGTCTATGCCGCTACGGAGGGATCAGATGATGGTAGGAGTCAGCTCCTCAACCAGCAGGGTGTAGTCGTTGATGACATCAGTGACCTTGATGGCCTTTCCGTTCGGAATGGACTCCCCGTCCGTGACGGCGTCATATTCCCTGACGGCGTTGTTGATGGAGATCTGGACCTTGCCTTCGCCCCTGCGCCCGCCGGGGATTGTGAGATAGACCTTGCCCTCGCATCCGACGGCCGACCTGTGGACATCGATGTTGCCTGTCTGCTGCATTCCGCTCAGCCATTTGAAGATCCACATCACGACTGCGACCAGAAGCACGCCGACGATGACCGAGATGATGATCAGCAGCGCGTTGGACTGAATCTTATCGTGCATAAGCACCGCCGTCCATCCGAATCCGAGGCAGAAGTTGACCAGATTGCGGAAAGTCAGGAGATTCATCGAAGGATCCGTGTCGAAGGATCCGTCCGATGTGTCCAGATCGAAATCCGTGCCGTGGTCCCCAAGCCCCAGGAATGTCATGACAGTCTGAATGACGAAAATCAGCGACGCCGAGAGCGTGACGGCCCAAAGGACCTGCATCGCCGCACTAAGTGATGTCCACCAGGTAATCATAATGTTTTGCTTCTTTAAAAGTTTGCCGGCCGGATTCCATTCCGCACCGCCTCTTCGCAAATATATTAACTAATTTATGAAAAACAATAATATTTTTAATAAATACATAAAATTTAGTAATGTGTCGACAGCATGTTGTCATAAAAAAAGAGTGACGAAAAAATGCCGTCGTTCTTGCTGGTGCTGACAGCAGTGGGAGGAGTCTATAAGAGGGAAGACGGAGTATTCGTGGCTCCTATCAATCTGCTGAGGCCTTGAACTCACAGTCCTTGGACATTGAGATAGTTCCGGATGTCGCACGGACATAGAAGAGAGCTGAAGGATTCTCCTGAAGCATCGTGCGGCGGTTGTCTTTGACAGCCCGCCCGACCCTAACCGGCATTAACTCGACGTAAGCTGTTGAATATATTATACATTCTATCTCGTTTACGACACTTAAGACACTCGTCTTGACGAGTCGTTCCGGAACTTGAACATTCCGGTCTCGTGACTGATTCTGCCTAAGGCTATCCATTTATTGTAGCCGTTTTGCTCGGCCCAAGTCGTGTACAAACGCTGAATCTTCAATGGGTGCAGTTGAACCTTGGGGATTCCCTTACTTTTTGAGTCAGGAATCAGAGCATTGGCCGCAAAAATGTTGGCCGCCTTCTCCTCAAGGCTTTCGTTATCGTAGTCTTCCAGATTGACCCTGCAATCTTCTGTGTCGCGATTCTTGATATGCCCAAGTTCGTGCATAACCGCAAAAGCCAGACTATCGATCTTATCGTACCTCATTGTCACAATTATGCACGGATGCCCCTTGTAATCAAACGAATATCCATCGATTGACGCTCCGGCAACCTTTGGCACCACTCCAAAAACAACCCCGAACTCGGCAAATTTTTTCGAGAGACCAGCGAGGGTGTTGTCATTCTTGTGAAGGATTGAACTGATCTGCGGAACCAGTTCATCAATCCTGCTGCCGTCATATTCATTTTGCGGAGTACTTGAATATGCGAACCTTTTTGCAAGGAGCATCCAAGTCATAATCATACGAGGATCCTTGCCGACCTTTGCGGATGTTTATTTCCTTGCCGATCGTTCTGAAGGCCAGCACCAAAGGATATTGCTTGCAAAAGTGATAGCACAGGGGTTTCCAGATTTCGACAAATTGACATATCCAGATTGGGAATCTATATTTCGTGCGGTCAACTATCGAACAGACAAGCGTTTTACTCTATGTTTGGAGGAATTTCCGTATCTTGTAGAGCAATCACCAGAGCTGCCGTCTGTATTGCAGAAACTTGTTGATGAGAAGCAGTTGAAGTATAACCTGGTGCTTTGCGGTTCATCACAAAATATGATGTATGGGTTGTTCCTTGATTCTACTGCACCTCTATATGGGCGTGCTGATGAAATAATGAGGCTTGCACCGATACGTTTGCCGTATATTCAAGAGGCTTTGCATTTTAATGCGATGAATGCCATTGAAGAGTATGCCGTATGGGGCGGTGTGCCGTAACAGGAAATCTTGTTAACGGAATAGTTTATGGCAAGGCAAAACGTTGGTGGGGTTCTGTTCTCAATGAGGACAAGAAGCCGGAACAAGTTGAATTTGATGTGATGACAGAATCGCTTGATAAAAAGTACCTTTTGGTCGGTGAATGCAAATGGACTACTCAAGAGAATGGCAAACAACTGACTGCCGAACTTCTCCGCAAAGCTAATCTGCTACCGTTTGCAAAGAATTATACTATCGTTCCGATGCTGTTCCTTAAGAACGCACCGAAAGATGAGGCAGGAAATACTATGTTGCCGGAAGATGTTGTCAGATTAAGTTACTAATGTTTAATTGGCTTTACTGTATTATTACTGTCCGCTAAACTTTTCGCGGGTATGAAAAATCAAGGCTGAATCATGCTGATGTACTACGTCTAGCGGACAGCAATAATAAAATTTAGTAATATGTCCGCTCGCCATCACCGCACCTCGCCGCATAGGGGAACCAGCTGCGGAGCGAAAAAGGGAATGCCGGCGGCCGGGCAAAAAAGATACACCATTATATTACAAGTTTTTCCCTAAACTCTAAATAACTCACCATGGCGATATATTTCCGAAACAATGCAAATATAATGCTTTTCGGAAATAAAGTGCCATTTTCATCGTGAATGTCATAAATATATTTAAGTCATTGTATCACCTCCGTAGCGCGGAATATTAAGTCAGATTGCGGCATCCTTGGGCTTGCAAAGAAGGGATGATAGTTTTATTTTTGTGGAAATATGTTAATACCAGAGTGATTATGTTGAAATCAATTGCAAACATCGCGGTTCTGGCGGCGGTTGTCTCCGCTGCCGGATGCTGCCCGAAAACGGAGACTGACAAGAATGAGGGCAATGCTGTCGTGGATGCCATCATGGCGCGCCGCTCGATCCGTCACTACACGGACACGCCTGTCGGCAGAGACACATTGGCCCTTCTCGTCAAATGTGGAATCAACGCTCCTAACGCCCGGAATCTGCAGGAGTGGGCCGTGCGTGTGGTTGACAGCAAAGAGTATCTGGAAGGTGTCACGGAGGTGATGAAGGCCGGGATGCCGGCAATTGCGGATTCGGATGATCCGAAATTCCGCAATGGCTTCCGCAACGCCAGCGCAGTCATATTCGTCGCCGCTCCGGAAGATCCTTCGGGAATGCTGGATGTCAATGTCGGGACTCTCTGCGAGAACATCTGTGTCGCGGCGCAGTCCATGGGCCTTGGCAGCATCATAATGGGTGGCCCGATCAGGTTTCTTGGCAGCGATCCGGACGCCAAGCCTTACCTTGACCGCCTGAACCTTCCGGAGGGTTACAGGCTCCGCGTCTGCGTCGGTGTCGGCTATCCGGACGAGACTCCGGACGCAAGACCGCGCGACGAAAACAAGGTGATGTTCATCGATTAACTGACGTAAAAAAAGAAAGGGCGACCAAGAAACTTTGGCCGCCCTTTTTCGATATTAGTGATTCCTAAAAAATAACTTGGTGCTTTTGCTCGTCTTTTTGGTCTAAATTTATTTGTTCATCAGCCTCTGTGCCACCGGCACACTCCTTCTTCACAAACAAATTTATCCACAAAAATCCTTCACAAAACCTTACCAACTTATTTTTTCATCATCACTTAACGGAACACTACTTGCCGGCGAGGCGGGTGTAGGTGCCGTAACGTACTTTGGCGAACTCTTCGGTGAGGCTCAGGAGTTCCTGGGCCCTGTCAGGGAAGAGCTTGTAGAGGGACGCGAAACGTACCTCTCCCTTGAGGAAGTCCTGGAACTTGGCCCAGTCCGGCTCCTTGGAATCGAGAATGAACGGATTCTTCCCTTCGGCCTCAAGTGTAGGGTTGAACCTGTAGAGGTGCCAGTAGCCGCAGTCAACGGCGAGCTTCTCCTCCTTCTGGCTCAGACCCATACCGGCCTTCAGACCGTGGTTGATGCACGGAGCGTAGGCGATGATGAGGGATGGTCCGTCATAGGCCTCGGCCTCCTTGATGGCGCTGAGGTACTGCGCAGGGCTTGCACCCATCGCTACCTGGGCCACATAGACGTAGCCGTAGCTCATGGCCATCATGCCGAGATCCTTCTTGCGGATCTTCTTGCCGGAGGCCGCGAACTTGGCGATCGCACCGGCAGGGGTTGACTTGGAACTCTGTCCGCCGGTGTTGGAGTAAACCTCGGTGTCGAGGACGAGCACGTTCACATTCTTACCTGAGGCGAGCACGTGGTCGAGTCCGCCGTAGCCGATGTCGTAGGCCCAGCCGTCACCGCCGAAGATCCACTGGCTGCGCGCAGGGATGAAGTGCTTGTAGTCAAGCAGTTTCTTGCAGTGAGGGCAGTCTGTCTTCTCCATGAGAGGAATGACCTTGTCGGTCACCTCGCGGGTGATCTCGCCGTTCTCCTTGTTGTCAAGCCACTGCCTGAACAGAGCCTTGACCTCTTCCGGACACTTGTCGCAATCAAGAGCCGCAGTCATAAGATTGGCCACAGTCTCTCTCGCGCGGTCTGAACCGATCTTCATTCCGAGACCGAACTCGGCGTTATCCTCGAAGAGGGAGTTCTGCCAGGCCGGACCGTGACCCTGTGCGTTGGTGCAGTAAGGTGACGCCGGGAATGACGCTCCGTAGATCGAGGAGCAACCAGTGGCGTTGGCGATCATCATCCTGTCACCGAAGAGCTGGGTGATGTTCTTGATGTAAGGGGTCTCACCGCAACCGGCGCAGGCTCCGCTGAACTCGAACAGAGGCTGTGCGAACTGGGAGTTCTTTACATTGGCGGCCTTGTTGACAACCTTCTCCTTGTAGCCGACCTTTGTGGCGAGCCAGTTGAAGTTGTCCTGCTCGTTCTGCTGGTCGAGGGCGGAAACCATCGTGAGGGCCTTCTCCTTCGCAGGGCAGACATCCACGCAGTTGCCGCAACCGGTGCAGTCGTCAACCGAGACTGAAAGTGCGAATGAATATTCCTTCAGAACAGCCTTTCCTTGTGCCTTCTTGAGTCCTTCCGGAGCCTTTCCGGCCTCTTCGGCCGTAAGGAGGAACGGACGGATGGCGGCGTGAGGGCAGACGAACGCGCAGGAGTTGCACTGGATGCACTTCTCCGCATCCCAGCTTGGAACAGTGACCGCGACGCCGCGCTTCTCATAGGCGGAGGTGCCGGCCGGCATCGTGCCGTCGGCGTAAGGCAGGAACGCGCTTACAGGGAGTGAGTCTCCGTTCTGGGAGTTCACGACATCGGCTATGTCCTTAACGAACGCAGGTGCCAGACGGTCCTTGTCAGGGGTCTCGAACCTGGCCGAGATCTTCGCCCATTCGGCAGGGATGGCCACTTCGGTATATTCACAGCCTCTGTCAACCGCGGCGTAGTTCATGTTCACGACGTTCTCTCCCTTCTTGCCGTAACTCTTCACGATGGCGTCCTTCATGTACTTGACGGCATCCTCGTAAGGGATGATGCCGGTGATCTTGAAGAACGCGGACTGGAGGATCGTGTTGGTCCTGTTGCCAAGTCCGATTTCAGCGGCGATCTTGGTGGCGTTGATGATGTAGAGCTTGATCTTCTTCTTGCCGATGACGGCCTTCACGTTGTCAGGGATCCTCTTGATGGTCTCTTCCTCATCCCAGAGAGAGTTGAGGAGAAGGGTGCCGTTCTCCTTGATGCCCTTGAGCACATCATACTTGCTCAGGTACGAAGGAACGTGGCAGGCCACGAAGTCTGGTGTGCTGACAAGATAAGGAGCCTTGATAGGGCTGTCTCCGAAGCGGAGGTGGGAGCAGGTGTAGCCGCCGGATTTCTTCGAGTCGTAGTCGAAGTAGGCCTGGCAGTATTTCTGCGTGTGGCTTCCGATGATCTTGATGGTGTTCTTGTTGGCGCCGACGGTACCGTCCGAGCCGAGACCGTAGAACTTGCACTCTGTGGTGCCGGGCTTCACGATCGAGACCTCGCTCTTGATGGAGAGTGACTTGAATGTCACGTCGTCCACGATGCCGATTGTGAAGTCGTTCTTCGGTTCGCCGAGCTCAAGATTGTCGTAAACGGCGACGATCTGCGCCGGTGTGGTGTCCTTTGAGGAGAGGCCGTAGCGTCCGCCTATGATCAGCGGAGAGTTCTTCTGACCCTGGAACAGAGCCTTGACATCGAGATAGAGAGGCTCTCCGAGCGCTCCTGGCTCCTTTGTCCTGTCGAGGACGGCTATCCTCTTGACGGTCTTCGGAAGGACCTTCAGGAAATATTTCTCGGCGAAAGGCCTGTAGAGGTGGACGGTGACAAGGCCGTACTTCCTGCCCTTCTTTGCGAGATAGTCGATGGTCTCCTTGATGGTCTCTGTCACGGAACCCATGGCGACGATGATGTTCTCCGCGTCGGCGGCTCCGTAGTATGTGAACGGACGGTACTCGCGTCCTGTCAGTTCGCTGATCTCTCCCATGTAGCGGGCCACGATGTCCGGAACGGCGTTGTAGAAGTTGTTCCTTGACTCGACGGCCTGGAAGTAGACGTCTCCGTTCTGCGCGGTGCCGCGGGTCACGGGAGCGTCAGGATTGAGCGCTCTCTCGCGGAAAGCCTTGAGGGACTTCCCGCTGACCATCTTCTTGAGTTCCTCCTCGTCCAGAGCCTCGATCTTCTGGATCTCGTGCGATGTGCGGAATCCGTCGAAGAAATGGAGGAAAGGAATGCTGGACTTGATGGCGGACAGGTGAGCCACGGCGGCGAGGTCCTGGGCCTCCTGGACTGACCCGGAGGCGAGGAGGGCGAAGCCGGTCTGGCGGCAGGCCATCACGTCCTGATGGTCTCCGAAGATGGAGAGGGCATGGGACGCGAGCGCGCGGGCCGAGACGTGGAAGACAGCCGGGAGCATCTCGCCGGCGATCTTGTACATGTTGGGGATCATCAGAAGAAGTCCCTGGGAAGCGGTGTAGGTCGTGGTGAGGACACCGGCCTGGAGGGAGCCGTGCACTGCTCCCGAGGCACCGGCCTCGCTTTCCAACTCGGTGACGCTTACCGTCTCGCCCCAGAGGTTCTTTTTTCCGTGGGCTGCCCATTCGTCAATGTTCTCTGCCATCGGAGAGGATGGTGTGATAGGGTAGATGCAGGCGTTCTCGCTGAAAAGATAAGCGACGTTCGCCACGGCAGTGTTACCATCACAAGTGATGAATTTCTTTTCTTTAGCCATATCGTCAACGTTATGTTAATATGTTTTTTTAGATAGTTGTCAAACCTTCGACGGTGATTCCCTCCGCTCTGGCGGAAATCCTCTTCACAAGCCCTTGCAGGACTGTTCCGGGGCCGATCTCCATGAAATAGTCCGCTCCGTCCGCAAGCATGTTCCTGACTGACTGGGTCCATCTCACAGGGGATGTCAGCTGGGCGAGCAGGTTCTGCTTGATGGTCTGGGGGTCGGTGACGGCCTGTGCCGAGACATTCTGGTAAACCGGACAGACCGGGGTCACGATCCTGGTCTCCTCTATCGCCTTGCCGAGTTCCACGCGCGCCGGTTCCATGAGAGGGGAGTGGAACGCCCCGCTGACGGCCAGAGGAAGCGCTCTCTTCGCACCCTCGGCCTTGGCTTTCTCACAGGCCTGCTCAACAGCGGCCTTCTCGCCTGAGATGACCACCTGTCCGCCGCAGTTGTAGTTGGCGGGGATCACAAGGCCTTCGCATGATGCGCAGATCTCCTCGACCTTCTCGTCCGGAAGTCCCACGATGGCGGCCATCGTCCCGGGCACCTTCTCGCAGCAGAGCTGCATCTGCGTGGCCCGGATGTGGACAAGACGAAGGGCATCCTCGAAACTGATGGCTTCCGCGGCGGCTAATGCGGAAAATTCACCAAGAGAATGCCCTGCGACCATGTCAGGTCTGAATCCTTCATAGCACTTCGCCAGCACGACGGAGTGCAGGAATATTGCCGGTTGTGTGACGCGTGTTGCCTTGAGGTCCTCCGGCGTGCCCTCAAACATTATGTCAGTGATTCTGAATCCGAGTATGTCATTCGCCTTCTCGAGCAATTCCTTGCCCTTGGCGTTTCCTTCGTATAGCTCTTTTGCCATACCCGGGAACTGGGAACCCTGACCGGGAAATACATAAGCTTTTTTCATAATACGCAAAAATACGATTTATTATTGGATTATCCGAATATAAAAGGCTCTTTTATGAGCCTTGAGGATGCATTTGCCTGCGAAATGAAATCTTCCCGCGAAAGATTCGCCAAAAATTCTTGTTTTGCCATTTATTTGTTAATTTTGTAATCCGATTGCGGCAAGCCGCAAGAATGATGCCCCTGTAGTCTAATGGATAGAATTTCGGATTCCGGTTCCGACGATTTGGGTTCGATTCCCAACGGGGGTACAAATTCGAATAGCCTTCCGTATCTTGGATATGAACTAATCGCTCATTTTAAACAGTTTCTTATTTATGAGGGGCCGCTCAGGTCTCTTTCGCCGGTGTCCAGTTCGGAGGCAAGCGCTTTCGTGGCTTTGTCGAGACCGGTTCCGGAATGCATGGGCTTGTATTGGCCGGGTTGAGCCTTTCTTTCTAAGGAGTATTGCCTCAAAAAAAGGCCGCCATCATTGACAAGCAGATGGCGGCGTTTGTCTCATTCAGAATGGCTGTTCTGTCTCGTTCAGAGATTGTCGAACGTGAAACTTTCCCAAGGGAGTTGTGCGTCCTTGCCGCGGTCAAGCACATCGGCCACATGGCATAGCATTGGGTATTCTTTCAAATCAACCTCGCCTTTCTCCGCACGCTTTGAGATGGCGGCGAAGACCCTGCGGGACACCACGAGGCTTTCAAGGGTGACTCCTGAGAGGATCTCCATCGCCTCCTCGTAGGTCTTGCCTTCGCCAAGCAGGATGCCTATCTTCCTTGTCCGCCCTCCATAGACGGTCACGTACAGGTCTCCGATTCCGATGTTCTCGCAGTCGCGGCTCGCACCCTGCAACTCAAGAAGGTAACGCATCTCCTTTACAGCCTGGTAGAAAGCTCCAGCCTGACTGTTGTAGTGAAGGCCGTCGTTCATCGTCCTGTTCACCAGACCTATCGTCATCGCGACGGCAAGAGCGTAGCCGTTCTTCAGGGCCACCGCACTTTCCAGCCCCTCGACATCGTTGGTTAAGGAAATGTGATAATAATCCGTTGCCATCGCCGCCTTCATCATTCTGAGAATTTCCGGTTGTTTGCCGCAGAAAGCGACCTCTGTCTGGTCGTGGGCCACGAGTTCGTAGCTTGTGCAAGGGCCGCCGATGGCGCAGATCTGCCTGTCGATGCCTTTCCCTGCAAGCTCACGCTTCCAGTACTCGGGGTATGAGATCAAAGATCCGTCCTCAAGGTTGATCAGGCCTTTGGTGACTGAAAGTACCGGTACGGAAGGATCGAGTTCGGCCAGGACGTTCTCAAGGAACCAGTCCACCCCGAATGAGCTGACTCCTCCGATGACGAAGTCGCAGCCTTTCACGGCCTCTTTCCAATCCTCGAACTGGAAATACTCAACGCCTTCCGGGAAAGACACATTGAATTTGAGGTGCTTGTCTGTAGATTTGCAGGCCACGATGATCTCCTTGTCCAGCGGTGTGCCGACAAGCCTGACGATGTTCCCGTTCTCTCTGGCCGGGAACGCGAGCGCGGAACCCATCATTCCGGCTCCGATGATCGTGATTGTTTTTGCCATTATGTTTGTTACTTTTATTTACACCAGCGGTCAAGCCAGTCGAAGAAACTGCGGTGCCAGAAAAGGGCGTTCTGAGGCTGTAGGATCCAGTGGTTCTCTTCCGGGAACACGATAAGCTTGGACGGGACTCCCATCATCTGGGCGGTGTTGAACGCCGCCATGCCCTGATCGTAAGGGATGCGGTAGTCCATCATTCCGTGGATGCATAGGATCGGGGTGTGCCACTTGGTGACGTTCACGGCAGGGGAGTTGTCGTAGTGGCGTCTGGCCTTGGCGGCGTCGCTCCACGGCGAACCTGCCTGCAGGATGCCGCCGAAAGTCTTGCCGTCGCCGCGCGGCCCTGTCTCGCCGGCGGTGTAGGAATACTCGGAAAGTCCGCCGTTGTCGAAGTTCGGGAACCACATCTCCTCGGTCTCGTAGTACATGTACTTCTCATCGAATATTCCGGCGTGGGCGATGAAGCAGTCATAGACATCGCCGTGGATTCCTGCCATGTAATAGACGCTGAATCCGCCGTAGGACGCTCCGCAGGCGGCCAGCTTGCCCACATAAGGCTCAGCCTTCAGCTCCTTGGCCGCACTGAGGTAGTCCTGCATGTTCTGTCCGATGTAGTCGCCGCTGATCTGCTCGCACCATTCCTGACCGAAGGCGGTGGTGCCGCGGCGGTTGGGAAGGATGACGATGTAGCCTTGGTTCGCCATAAGACGGTAGTTCCAGCGGTAGCTCCAGCCTTGGCTCAAAGTACCCTGAGGGCCGCCAAGGAATATCTCGATGGCAGGATAGACCTTTGTGGAATCGAATTGAGGCGGATAAAGAACCCAGGTGAGCATCTTTTTGCCGTCTGTGGTCCTGATCCAGCGCTCCTGGGTCTTGTAGGCGGTCAGCTGGCCGATGATGCCGCCGTTCTCGTCAGTGATCCTTCCGAATGATCCGTCCGCTTCATTGACAGCTACCAGCTCGGTCGGAAACTCCATCGAGCAGTAGCTTGCCAGCAGATTGCCGTCAACGACCGCGAACGGCGAGCTGAAATCGTACCATGCGTCATCTGGTGTGATTCTGGTGATCTCAGCGGCCTCCACGTCGGACAGCCCGGCTCTGAATATCCCCTGAAGACCTTCTACCAGCGAGTTGAAGTACAGGCTTTTCGAGTCTTCCGCCCAGACTGGTCCGGCGGCGTTGTAGGCGAAGCCTGCGGTGAGGTCGCGGATTCCGGTGACCGAAGGGATGGCGCTCTGTCCCTCTCCGTCATTTTCAGCGGCGGCGAAGTCTGCCACCATCAGGCGCACCTTGTCGGCCTCATAGCCGTTGCGTGCCATGCTCAGCCAGGCTAGGTGCCTTCCGTCCGGACTCCAGACAGGATCTGTGTCGTAACCTCCGCCCATCGTGATCCTGGATGTCTCTCCCGTCAGAGGGCAGTAAATGTAGATCTCCGTGTCGGTCGAGAAGGCATATTCACGCCCCGTCTCCACTTTCTTGCAGGAATATGCCAGATAGCGTCCGTCAGGATTCCAGCTTAGCTGCTCGATTCCCCCGAAAGGCTCCAGTGGCAGTTCGTATTTGCCGGCCCCGTCGTCAAGGATGTTCAGCGAATTGTCCTCCGTGATGCCTTTATCTCCGCCGACCGGAGCGAAATAGGTCTGAGGCCTGCTTGTGGTCCAATGATCCCAGTGACGGTACATCAGGTCCTCGGCGACGTAGGCCTGCGCCTTGTCAAGAGCCGGGTCGAAATCCTTCGGGGTCTTCACTGCCCCCGGAACGGTGCTGGTGTAGAGAACTATCGACTGGTCCGGGCTGAGGGAGAACTCGCCTATTCCGGCCTTTACGTCGCTGAGCTGTCTCTTCCCTGAAAGAAAGGCCTTTCCGTCGGTGATCTTCACAGCCGCGCGGTGGATCTGCCCGCCCTGAAGGTAGTAGATGGATTTTCCGTCGCTGCTCCAGCGGGCGTTGCTGACGCTCCTGCCCTCGGCGGTCAACTGAATCCTGTCTCCGAATGAAAGGCCGCCCTCATTCCTTATGACTTCCGTCAGGAACAGGTTCCTGCACGAACGGTTCTCCTCAATCGAGGTGTAGCTGACTCCGTAAAGGATCCAGTGTCCGTCTGGGGACAGCTGCGGATCAGACAGTCTTCCAAAGGACAGAAGCACCTCCGGTGTCATCCTTCCGTCCTCGACCTTGATGTCGGCCGGTCCGATGTAGGCGGAATCCGCCTCGTTTATTCTCAAACAGTCAGTCATTGTCAAAAGTGCCGCCGCCATGAGGGCGACCTTCGCTGGTTTGTTCATAAATATTAAAGTATGATTTGTATGCTTCTTTTTTCGGCGCCTCAAAGATAGCAAACAAAACTTGATTTGAGAAGTCATGATGTCCGGCCGTTTTGAAAAGTCGAAACGGCTTCCTATCTTCGCATCATGGTCAGGAACAAGTTGGACACGGACGTGCAGTTTCTTCCGGGGGTGGGGCCGAAAAGGGCCTCGCTTCTGAAATCGGAGCTTGGCGTGTCCACTGTCGGAGATCTGCTGCACACATTTCCGTTCCGCTACATCGACCGCAGCTCGATCCAGATGATCTCAGAGATCCGGTCCACCAGCGCCTATGTCCAGATCCTGGCGCAGGTCGTGTCCTCGCAGGTAAGCGGGAAGAAACTAAGTGTCATGGTGAAAGACCGGAGCGGGATGATGGAACTGGTTTTCTTCCGTGGAATCAAGTACACCCGTGATCGTCTGAGACCGGGATCGGTGTTTCTCTTTTTCGGCAAGCCAAACCAGTTCAACGGACGTTTCAACATGGTGCATCCGGAGATAGACAACCCTCCGTCGGAGACCTCGTCCGGCTTCTCCGGAGTCCTGACCGGAGTCTATAACTCGACCGACAGGCTGCGGAGCGGAGGATTGACAGGCAAGGTGATGAACAGGCTGATGGCCGAGGCGATCGACCTTGCGATAGGGGATGTGGAGGAGACTCTTCCTGAATATGTCCTCCGGGAGAAAGGGCTGGTCCCTCTGAAATATGCCATCCGAAACGTCCATTTCCCTTCCGACCTGAATGCTCTTGAGAAGGCGCGCTACCGCCTCAAATGGGAGGAGCTGTTCCTGCTGCAGCTGTCTTTGCTGAAGCGGAAATATGTCCGCAGCCGTTCGGCCGTGGGGATTCCCATGCCGAAGGTCGGCACCGCTTTCAATGCCTGCTACGAGGCTCTGCCCTACGAACTTACAGGAGCGCAGAAACGTGTGGTCAGGGAGATCCGTTCGGACATGATGAGCGGGCACCAGATGAACCGTCTGCTTCAGGGAGATGTCGGCTCAGGTAAGACGATGGTCGCCGTGCTTTCGGCGCTGATTGCTGTAGGCAACGGATTCCAGGCCTGCATCATGGCTCCGACCGAGGTCCTTGCCCGGCAGCATTACGCCAACATCTCCAGGTATCTGGCTCCAACCGGAGTCCGTTGCGAACTGCTTATCGGTTCGACTGGGAAAGCCGCCCGAAAGCCGATCCTGGAGGGTCTTGCTGACGGCTCTGTCGGAATCATCATCGGAACCCATGCCCTGATAGAGGACACGGTCATGTTCAGAAGCCTCGGTCTCGCGATCATTGACGAGCAGCATCGTTTCGGGGTGGACCAGAGGGCCAGGCTGTGGGCGAAGGGTGCCGGGGGAGTCCCTCCCCACGTGCTTGTCATGACAGCCACGCCTATTCCGAGAACCTTGGCCATGACGTTCTACGGAGATCTGGATGTCTCTGTGATCGATGAGATGCCTCCGGGACGGAAACCCGTCCAGACTATGCTGATCGGGGAGGGCAAGCGTCCGGCGCTTTACAATTTCATGAGGAAGGAGATCGCGGCCGGACGGCAGGTGTTCGTTGTGTATCCTTTGATATTCGAAAGCGAGAAGGTTGATTACCAGAATCTTGAGGCAGGCTATGAGACCATCGTCTCAAAGTTTCCGTTCCCGCCTTACAAGGTCGCCATCGTGCATGGCCGGCAGGCAGGCGAGGAGAAGAACTTCAACATGGATGCCTTCTCCGCGGGGCGCGCGGACATTCTTGTGTCCACGACAGTCATCGAGGTAGGTGTGGATGTCCCGAACGCTTCGGTGATGGTGATCGAAAGCGCCGAGAGGTTCGGCCTTGCCCAGCTTCACCAGCTTCGCGGGCGTGTCGGCCGGGGGTGTGAGAAGTCCTACTGCGTGCTGATGCATGGCGACAAGGTCAGCAGGGAATCCCGCAAGCGGCTTGAACTCATGTGCGCCACTGAAAATGGCTTCGATCTGGCGGAGGAGGACATGAAGATGCGCGGCCCCGGAGATCTGGAGGGAACCCAGCAGAGCGGACTTCCGATCGAACTGAACATCGCCTCGCTGGCCCACGATGGCGCTTTGCTGGCGGATGCAAGAAGTTACGCCGAACATGTCCTGGCCCATGACCAGACGCTTGAACAGCCTGTCAATGAACTCCTTGCGCAGGAACTCCGCAAGGACAGGTACAACATGAAAGATTACAGCAAGATCTCCTGACCGCTATCGATTGTCCGGCGCATAGTCCTTCAGGAATGGATGATGCCTGTCTTTTTCGGAGAGGACTATCCTGTCGGCCGGAACTCTCCAGTCAATCGCCAGGTCGGGATCGTCCCATGCGATCGCCCCTTCAGACTCGGGACAGTAGAAGTTATCGCACTTGTACTGGAAGACCACCTCGTCGCTGAGCACGCTGAATCCGTGCGCGAATCCTCTCGGTATGAATAACTGCCTGTGGTTATCTTCGGAAAGCTCGGCGCGGACATGCTTCCCGAAGGTTTTTGATCCCGGCCTCAGATCTACGGCCACATCCAGAACCTTGCCCTTGACAACCCTGACAAGCTTGCTCTGGGCATCCTCTTCTTTCTGGAAGTGCAGTCCCCTGACCACACCATAGCAGGATCTGCTCTCGTTGTCCTGAACGAATGTGACCGGCCCGACCTTCTCCTCGAACTCCCTCTGGTTGAAGGACTCGAAGAAATAGCCTCTGGAGTCCCGGAATATTCTCGGCTCAAGGATGAGGACTCCCTCGATTTCGGTTGTGATGATGTTCATGCTTTCTCTATTCCTCCACTATCTTGAGAAGATACTGTCCGTACTGGTTCTTGATCATCGGCTCCGCAAGTTCACGGAGCCTTTCGGCGTTGATCCAGCCTTTTCTGAATGCTATCTCCTCCAGACAAGCCACTTTAAGCCCCTGACGTTTCTCGATCACCTCGATGTAGGTGGATGCTTCGGCAAGGGATTCGTGCGTGCCGGTGTCCAGCCATGCGAATCCGCGGCCGAGTTTCTGAACCTTCAATTTCCCGGCAGCCAGAAATTCCTGGTTCACGGTCGTTATCTCCAGTTCGCCTCTTGCGGACGGCCTGATCCTGCGGGCGATCTCCACCACCTCGTTCGGGTAGAAATAAAGTCCCGTCACGGCGTAGTTGCTTTTCGGCTCGGCCGGTTTCTCCTCGATGCTCAAGCAGTTGCCCTCGGCGTCGAACTCAGCCACTCCATAGCGCCGCGCCTCGCTCACCTGATAGCCGAAGACAGTGGCCTTGCCTTCTTCCTCGGCTGTGCGTACGGCCTCTCTCAACTGATCCCCGAAGCCGGCCCCCTGGAAGATGTTGTCTCCCAGCACCAGACATGCGCAGTCGTCCCCGATGAAGTCTTTCCCGATGATGAACGCCTGTGCGAGACCGTCCGGGGACGGCTGTTCGGCATAGTCGAAATTCACCCCGAGATCACTTCCGTCTCCGAGAAGCCTTCGGAATCCCGGCAGATCGAAAGGAGTCGAGATGATGAGGATGTCCCTGATTCCGGCGGTCATCAAGACCGAGATCGGGTAATAGACCATCGGCTTGTCATAGATCGGGAGCATCTGTTTGCTGACTCCCTTGGTGATAGGGTAGAGACGGGTGCCGCTTCCGCCGGCGAGAACTATTCCTTTCATTGCTTTATTCTTTTGATGCAGTCTTCCAGCGAATCCCTCCAATATGGAATCCGGATTCCGAAGGTCTCCTTGACTTTCGTCTTGTCCAGAACCGAGAAGCGTGGCCTGATGGCCTTGGAAGGATATTCCTCCGTGTGGCATGGCCGGATGTCGCAGCTGTTTCCTCCGATTTCACAGATCGCCTTGGCGAAGTCGTACCATGAGACGGCACCCTCGTTGGAGAAATGGTATATTCCCGTCATGCCAAGTTTGTCATCTTCGATTATTCCGGTGATCAAGGCGGCCAGATCATGGGCGTATGTCGGAGTCCCGACCTGATCGAAAACCACTTTCAGCGAGTCCCGCTCCTCAGTCAGGCGCAGCATGGTCCTGACAAAATTCTTCCCGTACGGTGAATATAACCAGGCGGTTCTGACAATGATGCTCCTGCATCCCGATTTTTCTATCTCTTTCTCGCCTGCCAGTTTGGTGGAGCCGTAGACTCCGAGCGGATCCGTCTGCCGGTCCTCCCTGCAAGGCAGTGGAATGTCTCCGTGGAAGACATAGTCCGTGGAGATGTGGATCAGCGCCGCATCTCTCTCCGCAGCCACTTTTGCCAGATTCCCCGCAGCCGTGCAGTTCAGCAGCATGGCCATGGACGGCTCGTCCTCAGCCTTGTCGACATTCGTGTAGGCGGCACAGTTGACGATCACATCGATCTTTTCTGATTCGCAGACAATCCTCACCGCGTCGATGTCCGTGATGTCGAGACTGAGCGTCTCGACTCCAGGCAGCGAGATGACGTCTGAAAAGATGTAATTGTCGCGGCTCCCGACCGTTGCATTCCGGAGTTCAGTCCCCAGTTGGCCGTTCGCTCCTGTCACAAGAATATTCATGATAAATGATTCTTCATCCGGTTCTGCCCGTTAAGGAGGCATCGTCTCCCGCAAATTTAATCAGAAATCTTTTGTTGACAAAACTGATGTGGGATGTCAGCGGGTGAAGCGGATCATTTTTTTCGGGAATCTCATGCCGGCCGAATGTGATTTTGGGGTTTTGTGATAAAAGATCTGCTAATTGTTAAGATTTGAAAGAATTTTGTGAATATTTAAGAATTTTTTGTAACTTGTAGCCGGAGTTATATGAAAATTATAAAAACGCACTATCGCTATGTCGGAAAAGAAACTTCTTCTGGGTGACGAGGCTTTGGCCTTGGGAGCCTTGCATGCCGGGCTTTCCGGTGTGTACGCCTATCCTGGCACTCCATCGACAGAGATAACCGAATACATCCAGTCCCACCCGCTTACGAAAGAGCGCGGAATCCATTGCGACTGGTCTTCCAACGAAAAGACGGCGATGGAGTCCGCACTGGGCGTTTCATATTCAGGGAAGCGTGCGCTCGTGTGCATGAAGCACGTGGGGATGAACGTCTGCGCCGATGCGTTTGTCAATTCGGCTGTCACCGGAGCCAACGGCGGCCTTGTGGTCGTGGCCTGCGATGATCCGTCCCAGCACTCCTCACAGAACGAGCAGGATTCCAGATTCTACGCTGATTTCGCCATGATGCCGTGCTTCGAACCTTCCAACCAGCAGGAGGCCTACGACATGGTCCGCGAGGCGTTTGATTATTCCGAGGCCAGACATATTCCTGTGCTCATGCGCCTGACAACCAGGATGGCGCATTCCCGGGCTGTTGTCGAGGCAGGGGAGATCCGCCGTGAGAACGAGTTGCGTTTCCCTGATGAAAGACAGGAGAAGAACTGGGTGACCCTTCCTGGCAATTCAAGGAAACGCGTCCTTGAGCTGGCCGGCGATGTTGTCAGATTTGAGAAGGACTCCGCCGGATCGAAGGACAACAGGTTGAAGGACGGCACAGACCGCAGGATGGGTGTCATCGCCTGCGGAATCGCCTACAACTATCTGATGGAGAACTATCCGGACGGGTGTCCTTATCCGACGCTCAAGGTGACGCGCTATCCGTTCCCCAAGGAGTTGGCCCTGGAGCTGGCAAGGACCTGCGGAACCCTCCTTGTCATCGAGGAAGGCCAGCCGCTGATTGAGGAGCGGCTCCGAGGCATCCTTTACAATCCGGGTGCTGAAGGACAGACCATAATCAGAGGCCGTCTGGACGGAACACTTCCAAGGACTGGCGAACTTACTCCGGACTGCGTGCGCAAGGCTCTTGGCCTGTCGCCGATGGAGGCATATTCAAAATCAGAGGTCGCAGTCCCTCGCCCTCCGGCACTCTGTCAGGGATGCGGACACCGCGACTTTTACACCGCGCTTAATGCGGTTCTTAAGGAATATGCTCCTACGGTCCGGGTGTTCGGCGACATAGGTTGCTACACCCTCGGCTACATGCCTCCATTCAACTCTTTCCAGACCTGCGTGGAGATGGGTGCTTCCGTCACGATGGCTTTGGGTGCCGCCAATTCGGGTGTCTGGCCGGCAGTGGCAGTGATCGGTGACTCTACGTTCACGCACAGCGGCATGACCGGCCTTCTGGACTGTGTCAACGCGGGTGCCGGTGTCACTGTCTGCATCTCGGACAACCTCACGACGGGGATGACCGGAGGGCAGGACACCGCCGGCACGGGAAGACTGGAGGAAATCTGCAAGGGGCTCGGGGTCGAGCCGGAACACATCAGGACAATCGTTCCTCTTCCAAAGAACTATCCGGAAATGGAGAAGGTGATCGATGAGGAACTTAATTACAGCGGCGTGTCAGTGATCATCTGTCGTCGTGAGTGCATTCAGACGGCCAAACGTCATGCCGTGACCGACAAAAAAGCGTAATTGATATGGCAAAGAAAGACATAATACTTTCAGGAGTCGGAGGACAGGGAATCCTTTCCATAGCCACCGTGATCGGTTGGGCGGCGCTTGATCAGAATCTGCATCTGAAGCAGGCCGAGGTGCACGGAATGAGCCAGCGTGGAGGCGACGTGCAGAGCAATCTGCGTCTCAGCACGGAGAGAATCTGGAGCGACCTTATTCCTAAAGGGAAGTGCGACCTCATCCTGTCGTTGGAGCCGATGGAGGCTCTCCGCTATCTGCCCTGGCTCTCAAAGGGCGGCTGGATCGTGACAAACTCCACCCCGTTCGTGAATATTCCCGACTACCCTTCCGTTGGGGCCATCACCGCCGAACTTCGGAAAACCGGAAACGTGATAACATTGGATTGCGATGGGATCGCGAAACGGACAGGCTCTCCGCGCAGTGCCAACATGGTCCTTCTGGGAGCCTCCGCCGCTGTCATGGAAATACTTGAGCCGGAGAAACTTCGTGAGGGAATCGCCAATGTGTTCTCCCGTAAGGGCGGGAAGGTTGTGGAAATGAACATCGAGGCATTCAACGCCGGACTTGAGGCCTCCAAAAACTTCTCGGAATGAAAGCGATCTCCAGACAAGCCATAGACGAGGTCCTGCAAAGGCTTGACATCGCCGACATTGGCAGGACTACAATCCGCCAGTGCGTCAATGTGTCACATGAACTGGAGAGAATTTCCGGAGAGAAATTCATCCATCTGGAGTTCGGCATTCCGGGGTTGGATGCATGTCAGGTTGGGTTGAGAGCCCAGAAAAAGTCTTTGGACAGCGGCGATGCCTCCGTCTATCCTCCGGTCTGCGGAATCCGTGAGCTTAAAGAGAATGGCTCCCGCTTCATCAAGGCGTTTGTCGGTGTGGACATTTCTCCGGAAGGGATAATCCCTACGGTCGGCTCGATGCAGGGCTGCTACAACCTCCTCTTGGAATGCATCCAGATGCATCCGGAGAAGGACACGGTTGTTTATCTCAATCCCGGCTTTCCTTCGCATTATCTTCAGGCTAAAGTACTTGGCTTCAAGACCAGAATGTTCGACCTCTATGATTCCAGAGGGGACAAATTCCGTGAGAGGCTGGAGGAGGTGTTCGGTGACGGACGTGTCGCGGCGATAGTATATTCAAACCCCAACAATCCGTCGTGGGTCTGCCTGACCGAGGATGAACTTAAAGATCTCGGCGAGCTTTGCACCAGGTACGATGTGACCGCCCTTGAGGACATGGCTTACCTTTGCATGGATTTCAGGAAAGACCGTTCCTTTCCTTTCCGGCCGCCGTTCCAGCCGACTGTCGCCCGCTACACCGACAACTGCGTGCTGATGATCTCGGCGTCCAAGATATTCAGTTACGCAGGGGAACGCATTGCGATGGTGGCCATCTCCGACAAACTTTACAATCGGGACTATCCGGCACTCCGCGAACGTTACGGCCTCGGGCGTTTCGGAGACAATTTTTCCCTTACCTACCTCTATGTCAATTCGTCAAGCTGCTCTCATTCGGCGCAGTACGCTTTCGCAGCGATGCTCGGAGCGGCTGCCGACGGCGAATATGACTTCGTTGGCGCGATGCGTGAATATGGCCGAAGAGCCGGAAAGGCCAAGGAGATCTTCCTTCGCAATGGCTTTCACATCGTGTATGACAAGGATCTGGGTGAGGATGTGAGCGACGGCTTCTTTTTCACGATAGGCTACGACGGCCTCACCGGAAGCCGGCTGCTGCTGAACCTGCTCCGCTGCGGGGTCTGCGCCATCACAATGGTCTCCACAAGAAGCACCAGGGAGGGAATCAGGGTCTGCGTGTCGCTCCTTAATTCCAAGGAGGATTTCCGTGCCCTGGATGAGCGTCTTGGATTGTTTGTTAGATTATATAAGTCTGGAGATTAATTATTTAATGAATGTTATTTTATGAAATACGTAAGTGCGGATGAGGCGGTAAAACTTGTCAGATCCGGAGATTGGGTCTTCTTTCAGGGAAGCACCGCCGTTCCTGTGATCATTCAGGAGGCTCTTGCCCGCCGAGCGGAGGAACTCCGGGGAGTCAACATCGTTTCAGGATTCAACATCACGAAAGGTCCCGCTCCGTTCTGCAGGCCGGAGTACAAGGAGTCGTTCTTTGTGAACAGTCTGTTTCTGTGTGCCGACCAGAGGGAGTATGTCGCTCAAGGCTATGGCAGTCTCATCCCGGGGTTCCTTGGTGAGCTTCCGTCTTTGATCCGCCGTCACGAGATCCCTGTCGATGTGGCGTGCATCAACTGCTCACTTCCTGATGAGAACGGCTATTGCAGCTACAACATTTCCGCCGATTTGGCCCAGCCGGCCGTTGAGTCAGCGAAGATTGTGATAGCCCAGGTGAACAGGAGCATTCCATACCTTTACGGCACCGCCATGATCCATGAGTCGCGGATAACCGCCGCCATAGAATGCGATGACCCTCCGGTGGACATGCAGTTCGGCCCTCCGACAGAGATCGAGTCGGCTATCGGCTCCTACATCGCCGCGGAGATTCCGGACGGCGCCACCCTTCAGATCGGTGTCGGCGGCATTCCGAATGCCATTCTGAACGGGTTGACGGATCATAAGCATCTCGGTCTCCACACAGAGGCGATGACCGACGGTGTGTTCCGCCTGATGCAGTCCGGCGTGATCGACAACTCCATGAAAAAGATTGAACCCGGCCGCAGCGTGGCCTGTCTTGCCCTTGGCTCGCGCCATATGTACGAGTATCTTGACCACAACAGGGACGCTGTGTTCTACGATGTGGGCTGGACGAACGACCCTCAGCGCATCCGTCAGAACCCGAATGCGATGGCGATCAACTCCGCCATCGAGGTTGACCTGACCGGTCAGATCTGTGCCGACAGCATCGGAGACAAGATCTTCTCCAGTGTCGGCGGCCAGCATGACTTCATGTACGGATCGGCTCTTTCCGAGGGCGGAAAGACTTTCATCGCCCTGCCGTCACGTACAGCGAAAGGTCGGGGTAAAATCGTCGCCCGTCTTGCCCCCGGAGCCGGTGTCGTAACGACCCGATTCCAAACGCAATACGTTGTCACTGAATATGGCTGTGTCTATCTTCGCAACAAGAACCTCGCCGAGCGCGCCAAGGCCCTCATCTCCATCGCCCATCCTGACGACCGTGAGAATCTTGAATGCGCCGCCTGCGAACGTTTCGGCTACTCTTTCCTTCGTTTGAAATAAAAAACTCCGGTCCCTGAGCTTGTTGAAGGGCCGGAGTCTTTCGTTAAAGTCCAATCTTGTCAAGTTCCGAGATCCACATCCGCATCTGGGCATCGGAAGGCATACGCCAGTCGCCGCGGGGAGAGAAGCTCACGAGGCTGATCTTCGGACCGTCCGGCATGCAGGAGCGTTTGAACTGCTGGCTGAAGAACCGCCAGTAGAACTTCTTCAGCCATTTCAGTATAGTCGCCTTGTCGAATGTCACTTCCGGATGCTTGACGGCGTTCCTCTCCGGGAGTACATCGGTTCCGTTTTCCGCCTCTCCGAACGCGCGGCACGCCAAGTGGAAGATCTTCAACGGAGAGTAGCCGTACCTGATGAAGTTGTAGATGAAGAAATCGTGCAGCTCGTAAGGACCGATCAGATCCTCGGTTTTCTGCTTGATCCGCCCCTTTGAGTCAGCCGGCGTAAGTTCCGGACTGATAGGCGTGTCCGCAATGTCAAGGAGAATCTCGGCGGCGTTCCTGTCTCCGTTCTCGGAAGCGTCCGTGAACACATTCCCGGCGGCCCAGCGCACCAGGTATTTGATCAAGGTCTTGGGAACGGAGGCGTTTACGGCATACATCGACATGTGATCGCCGTTGTAGGTGCACCAGCCGAGAGCCAGTTCGGAAAGATCACCGGTACCGATCACAAGGCCGTTCTCCTGATTGGCGATGTCCATCAGGATCTGTGTCCTCTCTCGGGCCTGGGCGTTCTCGTAGGTGGAGTCCATCACTTTCGGGTCGTGGCCGATGTCCTTGAAATGCTGCTCGACGGCCGCCACCACGGAAATCTCCCGTGTCGTCACGCCCAGAACCTCCATCAGATCCATAGCGTTTGACTTGGTGCGATGCGTCGTGCCAAGTCCCGGCATTGTTATTCCGATGACATTCTCCCTCGGGATTCCGAGCCTGTCGAAAGCCATGACCGTCACTAAAAGAGCCAGCGTGCTGTCAAGGCCTCCGGATATCCCCAGAACGGCCTTTTTGCAGCCTATGTGTTCCAGGCGCGAGATGAGTCCTGTCGTCTGGATCTGGAGGATTTCCTTCGAACGCTCGGCGATCTCCGCCGGATCACCTTCCGGCAGGAACGGATGCGGTTCCACGTAGCGGTAGAACTTCCTGTCAAAGTCAGTCGGAGCGGCCGGACCGAGGTCGTAGCATGAATATAACCCTGAATATTCACATGCCGATGTTCCGTCAGGTGTCATTCCCCTGAAGGAATTCTTCTTCTGTCGCAGGACATTGAGCCTTTCGATGTCGAGATCGGCGAAGATCATCGTGTCGTGAAGCTGGAACCGTTCGTTCTCGGAAAGGACACGGCCATTCTCGCAGATTATTGACGAGCCTCCGTAAACGGTGTCCATCGAAGATTCACCGTAGCCTGCGGAACAGTAGATGTAGCCTGAAACGGTGCGTCCTGATTGATTGGAAATCAATTCTTTGCGTTGCTGGTGCTTCGTCATCACCTCGTTGGATGCCGAGATGTTCACGATCACCTGCGCCCCGGATGGGGCAAGGAATGATGACGGCGGGATCGGAGTCCAGAAATCCTCACAGATCTCGATTCCGAATGTGGCGTCTCCGACTGTGAACAGCAGGTTCGGAGAGATGTTGCACCTGTGGCCGCAGTACTTGATGATCGAGTCGAATCCGTCACGGTAGTAGTCCTTGCCGTTATCCACAAAACGTCCTGTGGCAGAGTTGTCCGGTCCAAGGAAATCAGATCCTGACGCGAACCAGCGTCCCTCGTCGAATTCGGCGTAGGTCGGAAGGTAGATCTTCGGCACGATGCCTTTGATGCCCCCGTTGCGCAGGACGATGGCGCAGTTGTAGAGGCGGCCTCTGAAACGGACCGGAGCACCCACCACCACGGTGATGTACTTGCCTCTGGTAAAATCCATGATCTTCCCGACAGCCTCTTCCGATTTGGTCAGCAGGAGGTTCTGACCGAAAAGGTCAAGACAGGTGTAGCCGGTTATCGAGAGTTCCGGAAAGACGATCAGCGACGCGCCCTCTTCCTCGGCCTTGCCGGTGAGATCGCAGATCGATCCGGCGTTGCAGTCAACATCCGCCACCTTAACTCTTGGTACGGCGGCGGCCACTCTGAACAGTCCTAAATCCATATATTCAATTGTTGTTTTGTTTCGGCTGTCGAAGCGTCGAAATGACTTTCTTGGTCATGCGTTGGCCGGGTCATTCCCTTTGTCGATCTCCTCTAACTCACGGCGACGCTTCTGGTTGACGCAGGTGGCGATCCCACGGTAAAGGAAATAAATGCCTATCAGCAGGATGCCGCCGATCTTCCAGGAAAAAGGCACACCGTTTATCAGAAGCGCCGAGCCGAAGCCGATGATGAACACGGCGAACACAAAATATAAAACAAAAATATATTTCATTGTCAATGAATATGTTGTTGATGAATAAGTGACTTCCCAAAGACTTCCGGATGTCCGCTAAAATGATTCGATCATTCTCGTGAACAGCGCGCACATCCTGTCGGCGGCCGCATCGGCGGCCTTGATGACATCATCCCCGTCGTTCACATAGTCGGGGGCATAGTCGTCATGCGCCTCATTGGTGATCACCGAGACTCCGAACACCGGAATGTTCGAATGTCTGGCGACGATGACCTCCGGAATTGTGGACATCCCGGTGGCGTCACCGCCGATAATGCGGATGTACTTGTACTCGGCCGGGGTCTCGTAGGTCGGGCCTGTTCCGCCGTAATAGACTCCCTTGTGGAGTTTTATGCCCATCGTGGCGGCGATTTCCTCGGCTTTGGCGATCAGCCCGGGGTCGTAAGGCCGGGTCATGTCCGGGAACCTCGGCCCGAAGTCGTCCAGATTCGGCCCGATGAGAGGGTTGGGCAGGTGGTTGATGTGATCCGTGATGATCATCATGTCTCCCACCTTGAAGTTGTAGTTGACTCCACCGGCGGCGTTGGACACGAACAGGCACTTTATCCCGATGACCTTCATCACACGGATCGGAAGCGTGACAAGTTCCATCGGATAGCCTTCGTAGTAGTGGATGCGCCCCTGCATGGCGATGACCGTCCTGCCGCCCAGTCCGCCCACGATGAAGTTGCCCTTGTGGCCAGTCGCCGTGGAGACCGGGAATCCGGGAATCGTTTTGTAAGGTATCGTGAGCGGATCACTGATGCTGTCCGCCAGTTTCCCAAGACCGCTGCCAAGCACGATGCCGACTTCCGGCTTGAGATTTCCGAGCCGCTGTCTCACATATTCAGCGGCCCCGTAGATTCTTTCTGCTCTTGGATCCATGGTGTTTTGTGGATTTTCGCCGCCCGCCCGACGGGGACGGGGCGATGCTTTGTTTCCTATGCTTTATAGTTTATTTCGTTCAGAACGGTACGGGCTCCCTTGAGAATCATCTTTTCTCCGAACACATTGCGGTCGCGCATCACGAACTTTCCTCCGGCGATGAGTGAGGAGACACAGTCGCTGTGTGCCGAGTAGATGAGGTTCGCAAGGAACGGAGCAGGGGAGAGGAAGAATGTGTTGTCTGTGTCAACGATTTGAATGTCAGCCTCGTAACCCTCGGCAATCATTCCGGTCTTAAGTCCGAGAGCCTTCGCTCCGTTGACAGTTGCCATGTCCATCAGCGTCTGCAGTGGCAGGGCGGACGGATCCTTTCTCCAGGCCTTCTGAAACAGGGCGGTGGTCTTCATCGCCTCAAGAATGTCCAGATTGTTTGACGAGGCGCACCCGTCGGTTCCGAGACAGACATTCGCCCCGGCGTCCGTCAGTTCCTTCCACTTGAATTTGTAGCCGGATGCCAGTTTGGTGTTGGAGCTGATGTTGTGTACGCAGTTCACGTGGTGTCTGCCCAGCAGCTCGATGTCATGATCTGAAAGCCAAAGCGTGTGCGCGGCGATGACATCCGGCCCGAGAACTCCCAGAGCCTCAAGATACTCGACAGGTGAGAGTCCGCCATGAGCAGCCTTGCAGTCAAGGTCCTCGCGCTCAGATTCGGCCACATGGATGTGTATCTTCAGATTGTGTCTGCGGGCATATTCCGTGGCCCAGAGGATCAGTTCCTCGCTGACAGAGTAGATGGCGTGGATCCCGATGGTGAAGATTGATCGGGAATCCCACCCTGGAACGGTCTTGTGCATCTCGATGCACTGTTCCTTCTCTCTTGCCGCCTCTTCCGGATTATTATGGTCGAGGAACACATACGACACCGCGCCTCTGATCCCCATCTCGGAAGCCGCGATTCTTGCGGTGTCAGAGAACCAATACTGATCGTTGAATGTCGTGGTCCCTGTCTTTATCATCTCAAGGGCGGCCGCTTTCGTGCCCCAGTAGATGAACGGTGCGTCCAGTCTGGATTCGATGCTCCAGATGTGTCCAAGCCAGTCCTGCAGCACCATGTCCTCACCGATGCCTCTCATGAGGGACATGGCGGCATGTGTGTGCATGTTGATGAATCCCGGGACAGCGACCTTCCCTGTGCAATCGACGGTCTCAACCCCTGAAGCGGCTTCCCTGTACTCATCAGAGTGCGGCGCTATTCTTTTGATCAGGCCTTCTGAAATAGTGATGTCCACCTGCCGGCCCTCCGAAGTGATGTTTCTGAGCAGAATCTTGTCCATAATTGTATATGTCTAAGAAACCTTAATATTGAGTTAACAATGTGTCTAAATTTTTCAAATATAATAAAAATATGGTAATAATATGACAAAAAAATAGACGGCCGGAAATCACGTTCCGGCCGTCCATTCAATATTTACAGCGGTATTACTCTGAATATTTCGCTTTCACGAAGTCGGATCCAAGGAGGTAGTCGGCGCACATCTTCATGCTTTCCTTCCAGTCTCCATTGGTGAACGCCTCTATTTCAACTACAAAGTCCTTCATGCCGGCGATGTCGGCATTCTTGAAGATGGCATCGAATCCCACCATTCCGCTCTCGCCGAGTTCAAGGTGATCCTTGATGTGGAGAAGCGTGAAACGGCCTGGGTATTTCCTGAAGAGCTCAACCGGGTAGGCCTTGCCCATCACAGTCCAATAGACATCCATCTCGAAGAACACGCATTCAGGATCGGTGTTCTCAAGCATGTATTCATAGATGACGGAGCCGTCGATCTTATTGAACTCATGGGAGTGGTTGTGGTAGCCGAAAAGCAATCCGTTTTCCTTGCACTTCGCTCCGATGGCGTTGAAGTAGTCGCAGTAGGTCTTGAGACCTTCAAGCGTTTCAGGAACCCTGAACCAAGGTACGACAATGTATTTGCACCCGGCGGCCTTGTGGGCGGCTATAGCCTGATCCCACCATTTCATAGACTCCGTGAAGTCGCCTGACGCAAGTTCCTTATCGCTGAGGTCATGGCCTATGTGAGTCGAAAGGGATTTGAGTCCGGCAGCCTCAAGGTCGGCCTTGTACTGCTCCGGATCGACTCCGTAGAGTTTTCCGTCCGAATAGCATGCCGCCTCGACAGAGGTGTAGCCCATCTGGGCAAGAGCCTTGAACGCTTCCTCGTGGTTCTGTGCGTACAATTCGGGATTTCCTATCACGTCCCTGATGCTGTAAAGCTGGACGGAGATGTCCTTTTTCACAGGTCCCTCAGCCTTCTTCTGATCACAAGAGACAGCACCCAGAAGAAGAGCCGAGGCCATAATGATAACAGCAGCCTTTTTCATTAGTCAAGAACTTTAACGCGGATGTTACGGTACCAGACGTCATCGCCGTGATCCTGGAGGCCGATGTAGCCCTCGTGGTTGTCACCGCCGCAGTTGTTCAGGAGCTCGAATGCGAGAGGCCATTTCTCCTGAGAGAACTTGGATGCCTGGAGCATGTCGGTCCACTGCGGAGTCCACAGATGGTACTCAACCACGTTGGCTCCGTTCTGTCCGTGAACTACCGTTCCCTTGTAAACCATGATCTTGGCGGTGTTCCACTCGCCGTAAGGGTTCTGGTTCTGCGGCTTGGCAGGAATCATGTCGTAGAGTGATGCGGACTGGCGGTTTCCATCGATCCCGAGCAGGGCGTCAGGATGGTTGGCGTTGTCAAGTACCTGATACTCAGGGGATGAAATGTAGATTGGAGACCACTGTGGGGTGCCTTCTGCGTTATACTCCTTGATCTCCTGCGCAAGGTAGAGGATTCCGGAGTTTCCTCCCTTGGAGACCTTCCATTCGAGCTCAAGCTGGAAGTTCTTGAATTTGTGGGCGAAAATCAGGTCTCCGCCTTCCAGGGTCTGGCCTTCGCCTGTACCTGTGCCGGTGAACTTGATGCTGCCATCCTCGACAGTCCAGCGTGAAGGTACGTTGTCCTTGCCGTAGCCGCGCCATCCGTTGAGGGTCTCGCCGTCAAAGATCACATAGTAGCCGTCCTTGTCCTGCGGTACTGAAGCGAGGTCAACCTGAGGTTTCTCCACGCTGATGTAGGCCGGGGCGCCTTCTTTTTCCACTTTGGTCTCGACTGTCTCTGTGCCGGTCCATTGGAGTTCTGCCGGAGCGGCGGCTTTCTTCTTGCTGTTTCCGCATGAAACAGCGGTCATGATCATCGCGGCAGCTGCTGTCGCATAAACAATCTTTTTCATATTCGTTAACTTCTAAAATTAATTATTCTGGCATTTCAGGAAGCTCGTAGCCGGCGCGGTACTGACGCTTGATCAGGTTCGCGGCGAACTGACGGGCGTTTATCGGATCCGTGTACTTGTTCTGGAATGTAGGGTGTCCGTCGTGGATTGAGAATCCGTCTTTCTCGAGGATGCTGATCGTGGCGTCGGCAGGGATGTTGGTGAATTCCATCTTCTGACCGTCCCATTCGAGAATCTGGTTGAGAGCCTGGAGTCTGACGGCGGCCACACCGAGGTCCACCATCTCGACGAACGGACCGGCCTCGCTGAAGTCGGATGCGGAAGGGATTCTTGAGTCCGGATCCTCCTTGCAGGCGCGGATCCAGTCCTGCTGGTGTGAAAGTGTCACCTCGCGAAGGAGATGAGGCACCTCCGGGTTCCTTCCGGAGACGAGGATAGGATCCTGGCCGTAACAGCCGGCGATCATGATGTCCTTTGTTCCGTAGAAGATGCTGCAACCGCCGCTGATGTTGAGGTTGAAACCTGCTGGAAGACCTTCCGGTCTCTCCGGCTTGAAGCCTCCGTCGTACCAGCGGATGTCAACCTCCGGCATCGCGAGCTTGGACATGTTCTCCCTTTCAGGGAAAGTCAGATGGATCATCTCGGCGCTCGGGCAGCAGTCTGTCAGCACATTGGTCGAACTGGCCTCAACCCTTGTAGGATAGCCGAGCTTCAGTCCCTTGAACGGAACGTGCATGATGTGGCATGCCATGTCTCCCATGGCTCCGGTGCCGAAGTCCCACCAGCCGCGGAAGTTCCACGGAGTGTAGATTGAATTGTACCCGCGCATAGGAGCTGGTCCTATGAAAGCGTCCCAGTTGAGCGTTGAAGGGATCGGCTCAACCTTGGTAGGCTTCTCCAGACCCTGCGGCCAGATAGGGCGGTCCGTGAAGCAGTCAACTCTTCTGACCTCGCCGATCTCTCCGTTCCAGAGCCATTCGATGGCCTTTCTTGTGCCAGCGCTGGAGGCTCCCTGATTACCCATCTGGGTGGCCACGCGGTACTTCGCGGCGAGTTTTGTAAGAAGCCTTGCCTCATAGACGGTGAGGGTCAGAGGTTTCTCGACATAGACGTGTTTGCCTGCTGCCATCGCCTGGGCGGCGATGATGGCGTGGGTGTGGTCGGCGGTGGCGACCATCACGGCGTCAGCCTTGTCGATCATCTCGTCGAACATCACGCGGTAGTCGTTGTACTTCTTGGCCTGTGGGTACTTGTTGAACACATGGTCGGCGTACTTCCAGTCCACGTCGCAGAGTCCGATGATGTTCTCGGTCTCCATCTCGGCGAGGTCGGCGGCCCCGCGGCCTCCGATGCCGACTCCGAGGATGTTAAGCTTGTCGCTCGGGGCGACTTTCTTTTTCTTCTCTTTCTTCGGGGTCTTCTCTCCGGCGATGATGATGTTCGGTGCCACCGCAAGTCCTGCGGCTACGGCGGTTCCTGTCTTCAGGAATGAACGCCTCGACATTTCTTTGCTCATTTCAGTTTGTGTGTTTTTATGTGTTATACAATTAAGTCCGAATCATTTTTCTCGAAATCTCTCAAATTTAGGCATAAATTGCATGAAAAGCAAGGTATGCGGCCGTTTTTTTGAACAAAAAAAAGCGAGCGACCGATCAGTCACCCGCACATTTTCCCATAAATCAGGCACATTGACGGACGAGCGCTACAACTCTTCGAATCTCACGTCATCGAACTGCCTGTCGGACGAATCCTCTGCCTTGTCCTCGCAAGGCTGCTCATAGGTGTGCTCCTGTACGTCAGGCAGAAGATTCTCCTTCATGTAGGCCAACGCTTCCGAAAGGCCTTCCTGAAACTTCTCGAAATCCTCCTTGTACAGGAATATCTTGTGCTTGTCGAACGAGAAACTGCCGTCCTGCTCCTGTCTGCGCTTGCTTTCAGTGATGGTCAGGTAGTAGTCGTTGTTGCCCTTCGTGCTCTTGACATCAAAGAAATAAGTCCTCTTTCCGGCTCTTACCGGCCTGGAGTAAACATCCTCTGAATTGCGGTCAGCGTAGTTCGGCCGCTCGTAATCATCTTTGTACATCTTGCGCTGAATGTTTTGTTATCCGCACAAATTTAAGAAAAATCTGAAATTGTGTGTTATCTTTGCATAAAATTTTGATTGGAATTATGCTCAACAGACGAATTCTGCGGATAAAGGCTTTCAAGGTGATCTACAGCTACGCGGAGAATCCGACAATGACTCTTCCCGAGGCCGAATCGCTTCTGGAGGAGTCATGCGAGGCCACAAGGTCGCTGTATCTCTTTATGCTTGACATCATTCCGTACCTTGCGGCGGAGGCGCGGACCAGAATGGAAAACGCCAGGAACAAGTTCAACCCGACCGAGGAGGAGAAGAACCCGAACATGAAGTTCGCGCTCAACGGACTGGCGGCTTCCCTTGGACAGGATCCTGATTTCAGGAAGATCATCTCCCGCCGCAAGCTTTCCTGGGAGCCTTACGATGCGTTGGTCAGAAGTGTCTATGACTCAATCCTATCAAAGGAGTATTTCAAGGAATATATGACTTCTCCGGAGACATCCGTGGAGGAAGACGCCAAACTGTTCATAAGGATCTTTGAAGAGGAGTTCGTGGACAACGGGGAACTGGAAAAGATTCTTGAGGACATGTCGATCCTCTGGTGTGACGACCTGGCATATTCCTTGACTGTCTGCTGCGACACTCTCAAGGCGCTCGCGAAGGGGTACCGTTGGTCCTTGCCTCCGCTCTATCGCAGTGAGATGCTTCAAGGCGGTAAGGAGGTGGAGAGTGACAAGTCTTTCATCTATAAGCTTCTGCGTACCGCATATTCCTGCTACGGAAAGTATTCTCCGCTTGTGGCGGACAGTGCCTCCAGATGGGAGAGGGACCGCCTTTTCACCACTGACACGGTGCTGATCGTGATGGGGCTCTCCGAGGCGAAGGCTTTCCCCGCGATGCCGCTCCGCGTGACCATCAATGAATATGTCGAGATCTCCAAGTTCTACAGCACTCCGAAGAGCCGCTCGTTCGTCAACGGGCTTCTGGACCGTCTCGCCAAAAGGCAGATTGAGGAGGGGGATATAGTGAAGACCGAAAAAATTGCTTAAATTTGTGAACATATAACTTTTTAATTTTTAGAAATGAATATTCTTGCTTTCACATTGCTGCAGACAGCTCCCGCAGGACAGGCTCCGGCCGGAGGCGGCGGTGCTTTCTGGATCATGATCATCGCCATGTTCGTGATCATGTGGCTTTTCATGATCCGTCCGCAGCGCAAGCAGCAGAAGGAACTTGAGAAGTTCCGCAACGGCCTCAAGAGAGGCGACAAGGTTGTCACCGCCGGCGGCATCTACGGCACAGTGGATGAGATCAAGGACAGGACTGTCCTCATCAAGGTTGACGGAGAGGTGAAGCTCAGGGTTGACAAGAACTCCCTCGTCAGGGATTTCACCCAGGACGCTCCGCAGCAGTAAGGAACCGAACTTCTGGCTGTACGATGTGGAAGGAACGTCTGCATAGGCTGCTGGGAAGATTGCATCTGGACGGGAGGGACATTTCAGTTTTTCTGATGTCTCTCTTGCTTGCGTTCAGCATCTGGCTGATCCACAATCTTTCCCTGAACTATTCCGACACGATGAGCGTGCCGGTGGTGGCTCAGTGCAACATCGACGGGCATTCCGACATATCTTCCAATTCCAGCATGATCGCGGCCAGATGCAGGACATCCGGCTTCTCTCTGCTCAGACATCGCCATCAGACCAAAAGAAAGGCCTTGACCATCCGTTTTGACAGCAAGGACCTGCATCACAAGGACGGTGAGCTGTTCTACATAACGGCCGCGGAACTCGGCAACTACGTCACGGAGATCTTCGGTGACGGGGTTCGTCTTGAGTCGTTCCTTTCAGAGACCGTGCAGTTCCGCTTCCCGTTCGAGAACAACAAGAAGGTGCCTGTCCAGGCCGTCCAGGTGCTGAGCTTCAAGCCTCAGTACATGGCGATGGGGCAGATACGCCTCCAGCCGGATTCGGTCACGATCTACGGGGAACCTTTTCATCTGGAACACATCGACAGGGTCTTCACCCGCACTATCGACCTTCTGAACCTCAAGTCCAGCGCCCACGGGGTCGTCAGGCTTGAGCCGGTTTCGGGAGTGAGGATGTCTGTGTCCGAGGTCAACTATTCCCTTGATGTGACCCGTTATGTCGAGATCAGTTCGGAGGTCAGCATCGGAGTGAGGAACGTTCCGGCCGGGAAGAAGCTCTCGGTCTATCCCTCAACCGCGACGGTCGTGTTCAAGTGCGCTTTTCCGCTGTCGCAGGACCCGACGGATGACGTGCAGTTCTATGTTGACTATTCCGATTTCAGGAACTCCAGGGGAGGAAAGTGCATAGCCCATGCCTCCAGGATTCCGGAAAGCGTTATTGAATGCACTGTGACTCCTGAGGTTTTTGATTGTGTGGAGGAGGGAAGGCAATGAGGACGGTCGCTGTCACCGGAGGCATCGGAAGCGGCAAGTCAGCCGTCTGCACCCTGCTTTCGGAGCGGGGAATCCCGGTCTATGACTCGGATTCGGCGGCCAAACGGCTTTATTCCAAGGATGATTCGCTTCTGGATGCCGTCGAGGAGGCTTTCGGCTGTGGTTTGAGGTTGCCTGACGGAACCTTTGACCGTGCCAGACTGGCTTCAATAGTGTTCTCTGCCCCTGAAAGGCTCCGGAAATTGGAAGGGATTGTCCATCCTGCGGTCCTGATGGATTTCAAGAGATGGAATGCCATGCAGAGCGCGCGGTTCGAGGGACGGGGAGGTTCCGACACTTTTTTCGGGAAGGAGCCGTTCTGCGTTCTGGAGTCGGCCATCATTCTGGACAAGCCGGAATTCCTGTCAGTCGTCTCAAAGGTCGTGATGGTGGACGCCCCTCTCGCGTTGAGGCTGGAAAGAGCCTGCCGTCGGGACGGAACGTCACAGGAAGAGATCATAAAAAGAATCGCGGCGCAACGTTTCGACATCTCGAAAGTGGATGCGTTCATCCGTAACAACGGAACACCGGCCCGGTTGAAGACGGAGACGGAGAAAGTCTTCGGCGGGCTCAAATTTTGATAAAGGGATTATCTTAGCAATTTTTATCTGAATATGAAAACGGATCTTTCAAAAATTCTTTCAATCTCAGGCCAGCATGGCCTGTTCGCGTACGTGGCTCAGGCGCGTAACGGTGTCATCATCGAGGCTCTTTCCGACAAGAGACGGACTGTGGCCGATGCCAAGAGCCGCATCACGACATTGGCTGACATTTCAATCTATACCGGCGAAGGTGAGATCAAGCTTCAGGAAGTCTTCCTGAAGATGCACGAGGTTCTCGGTGACGCTGACGCTCCCTCTCCAAAAGCCTCGGCTGAGGAGTTGAAGGCTCTTTTCGCCAAGGCGGTTCCTGATTACGATGCGGACCGTTTCTATGTGTCACACATGAAGAAGGTTGTGGACTGGTATGGCGACATCAGGAAATACGCTTCCTTTGATTTCGTCAATCCTGAGGAAGAGGCTTCGCAGGAAGACTCCACAGCTGGGGAAACTAAGGAGGATAAGGCAAACGAATAGTGAAATCGCTGCAAGTAATAACTTTAGGTTGTTCCAAGAACACTGTTGACACCGAACATCTCCTCTCTCAGGTCAAAGACGCATGGCGGATTGTTCCCGAGAATGAGATCTGTCCTGTTGACGTGCTTCTTATCAACACCTGCGGATTCATCGGTGACGCGAAGGAAGAGTCCGTCCGTACCATCCTTTCCGCCGCCGCCCGCAAGAAATCCGGAGAGGTCGGCCGGTTGATGGTTTTCGGCTGTCTTTCCCAAAGGTACATGTCCCAGATGCCGGACTTGATTCCGGAAGTCGATTTCTGGTTCGGGGCGAGGGATCTGGAGCCGGTCGTAAAGGCGCTCGGCTGTGTTCCGGACAAGACTCCGGAGAGATTCAGAACAGACAACCGCGCCTACGCCTATCTGAAGATTTCGGAAGGCTGTGACCGCAGATGTTCCTATTGCGCGATCCCGTTCATCAGGGGGGCGCATCGGTCCGTGCCGATGGAGAGTCTTGTGGCTGAGGCCGCAGCCCTTGCCGGGGATGGGGTCAAGGAACTGATTCTGATCGCGCAGGACACGACCTATTACGGACTTGACCTTTACGGACGCCGCGCTCTGGCGGAGCTTCTCCGCCGGCTGTCGGAGGTGGAGGGAATAGAATGGATAAGGATTCATTACTCCTATCCGGCTGATTTCCCGGAGGACGTGCTTGAGGAGATGGCTGGCAATCCGAAGGTCTGCAAGTATCTGGACATACCTCTGCAGCATATCGCCGACAAGGTTCTGGACAAGATGCACCGTCATGTTGACAGTGAGTGGACGAGGACTTTGGTTCGGAGACTGAGGGAACGGGTTCCTGGCGTGGCCCTCAGGACCACCATGATTGTCGGACATCCCGGGGAAGGAAAGAAAGAGTTCGCCGAGCTTCTGGACTTTGTCCGGGAGGCGAGATTCGAGCGGCTGGGCGCGTTCAGATACTCGGAGGAGGAAGGCACTTTCGGAGCGGAGAACTATCGTGATTCTGTCCCGAAGAGGGAGAAGGAGCGCAGACTGGAGGAGTTGATGCGGGTTCAGAGCGGCATTTCTCTGGCTTTCAACGAGTCCAGGATCGGTGACATCGAGCGTGTCATCGTTGACGACTATGCGGACGGTGTGCTGGTCTGCAGGAGTCAGTACGAGAGTCCCGAGGTTGACGGGGAGATCATTGTCAAGTTCCCTGAACAGACGGGTGGCGGAGTGACCGCGGGGGGACTGTGCGGCAGGTTCATTGACGTGAGGATCACCGGTGCGGATGAGTACGATCTCATCGCGGAGCCGGTATAATATTCAAAGATTATGAGAAAAGCTTCATTGATGCTTGCCTTGGCGCTCATGGCGCTGGCATCCTGTGCCCCGCAGGCCTTTGTGGTCAGTCCCGAGATGCGCGGGCCTTCCAAGTCCGGACTCAATCTTGCGGGCAAGTCAATCGCGGTTGTCTGGCTCGAAGACGGGAATCCCCGTGCCGGGGCGTTCAACGCTTCCGCGGCCGGAGGATTCGCCGCCCGTCTGGAGGAGGATTATTTCGGCGGTGAGCAGGAGATCGGGCTGTTCACCGCACGAGGCGGAGACGGCGCGGATTACGCCTCGAAGGATTCCCTTGTCAGTCTCGTGATGGAGACGGGCAAGGATGTGGTGTTCGTGATTGATGTTCCGGAGCTTGGGATTCCGGTCGTGAAGTCTCCTGTCAGAAACACAGGAAAGAATGTGCCGGCCGATTCGGCGTATGTCTCGGTGGCGTCGGTTCCGTTCACGACAAAGATTTTCGTCTATGATTCGATGAACAAGGAGGACAGGGTTTTCGGATTTGCCGGAGGCCGCAGTTTCAGGGCCGATGTCTATAGCGACGGGAATAAATCGGACGAGGACATCATCAAGGAAGTTTGGGACAATATTGCTTCCGGAGCGGAGAATGCCGGCTATGTGGCCGCCTCATCGTTCCTGTCGACTTGGAAGCAGGATGACTTTTACGTAATCTACTATGACGGCGCCGAGGATGCCTGGGACAAGGGCGCCGAATATGCCTATTCCTACAATTGGAAAGAGGCTATCAGTCAATGGACCACACTGTTGAAGTGCCGGAAAGAGGAGAAGAAGGCGTGCGCCGCCTACAACATCGCGCTTGGATGTTTCATGTGCGGACAACCTGCGTTGGCGCTGGAATGGCTGGACCGTTCGGACAGCTACACGCCGGTGAGCCTGTCAACGTCTTTGAGGAAAAAGATTCACCAATATACAGGGCAATAGGCCATTATCCGATGAATGAATATGATGTCATAATCATCGGTGGCGGCATAACAGGAGCCGGAACGGCCCGGGACTGCGCCTTGAGAGGGCTGCGGGTTCTGCTCATCGAGCGTTTCGACATCGCCACCGGAGCGACGGGAAGGAATCACGGCCTGCTCCACAGCGGCGCGCGTTACGCCGTGACCGATCAGGAATCCGCCGCTGAATGCATCAGGGAGAACATGACTCTCAAGAGGATCGCGCGTCATTGCGTGGACGACACCTCCGGACTTTTCATTACCTTGCCCGAGGATGACCTGGCCTATCAGGACACCTTCGTCAAGGCCTGCCTTTCTGCCGGCATCAGTGCGGAGGTGATTGATCCGGAGGAGGCCAGAAGAATGGAACCGTCTGTGAATCCGAGTCTTATCGGAGCCGTGAAGGTGCCGGACGGATCTGTTGATCCGTTCCGTCTTTGCGCTTCGAACGTGTTTGACGCGAAGATCCACGGCGCGAAAGTCCTGGTGTACTCGGAAGTCATTGAATTCATCAAGGAGCAGGACACGGTCAAAGGAGTTAGGGTCCTGGATCGCCACACCGGGATAGTGACCGACTACCATGCACCCGTGACGGTGAACGCAGGCGGGATCTGGGGACATCACATCGCCCGGATGGCCGGGGCTGACATCAGCATGTTTCCGGCCAAAGGTGCGTTGCTTATCTTCGCACACAGGGTGAACAGTGTGGTGATCAACCGTTGCCGCAAGCCGGCAAACGCCGACATACTTGTTCCCGGAGACACGGTCTGCGTCATCGGAACCACCTCCACAAGAGTTCCTTACGAGGAGTGCGACCATCTGCGTGTCACCCCGGACGAAGTGGACCTGCTTTTGACCGAGGGGGCGAAACTGGCCCCTTGTCTGGCCCAGACCAGAGTTCTCAGGGCATACGCCGGAGTCCGTCCTTTGGTGTCCGCGGACAATGATCCAAGCGGACGTGACATCAGCCGCGGCATCGTCTGCCTGGATCACGAGATCCGTGACGGAATCAAGGGCTTCATCAGCATCACCGGCGGTAAACTGATGACATACAGGCTTATGGCAGAAATGGCAGCCGATGCGGTCTGCAAGAAACTCGGCAGGGATGTCAAGTGCGTGACCGCGGAGACTCCGCTCCCGGGCTCCGAGCCGGGAGGAATCGAGGAGATCTCCAGAAAGATCTGGGAGGTCCCCACGATGGTGCAGAAGGCTTCGGTCGGACGTTTCGGAATCCAGGCCGCCAAGCTGGATTTCGACGGTGACGTGAATGGGAGTCTGGTCTGCGAATGCGAGGAAGTCTCTGTGTCCGAGGTGGATTCTGCCATCGAAAACCTTGAAGTCAACAATCTGGTTGACCTGAGGCGGCGTACCCGCTTCGGCATGGGAACCTGTCAGGGTGAACTTTGCGCGTGCAGGGCCGCCGGACGTCTCGCCAAGGCCAGGAGATGTACGGCAAAAGCCCGTGCCGACCTGAAGAGCTTCATGAACGAGAGATGGAAGGGAATGTGTCCCGTCGCATGGGGGGAGACACTCAGGGAGAGCGCCTACACCCAGTGGGTATATTCAGAGGTAATGGGACTTGGTGAGGAGGTATAAGATATTATGAAATTTGACGTTGTACTCATAGGTGGCGGCCTTTCCTCGCTGGTCTGCGGAATCAGATTGCAGAAAGCCGGTAAGAAATGCCTGATGGTGTCCGCGGGACAGAATGCGCTCCACTTTTCATCCGGTGCTTTCGGTCTGCTTGGAAAACTTCCTGACGGGACGGATGTTGACGATCCGCTCTCGGCGATGGAGGCGCTTCCTCCCGAACATCCATATTCAAAGATAGGGAAGCGGAGGATTTATGAATATGTCGCATCGGCTCCAGGATTTTTCTCTGAATGCGGTGTCGCTCTTCATCCGGCCGCTTCTATAAACTCTGTTACCGGGCCAGGCACAGCCTCGGTCTCTTCGGCCGCTGAGCTTGTCGAAGCGGCCTCATCTCTCCGCAACGGCTACCGCATCACCGTTCTCGGCACCTTGAAGCCAGCTTGGCTCGCGATGGATGAAGTGACACTTCTTGCGTCAAAGAATGAAAGGATAGGGGAGAAAGCCTTGATCGTGAACTTTTCAGGCTTTCTGGATTTCAACACCCGTTTCATAGCCGAGGGGTTTGGGAAAAGAGGTACGGCCTGCCGTACCGGGTCCGTGAAGTTGGACGAGGTCGAGAATCTCCGCAGGAATCCGTCCGAGATGAGGTCTGTCAACATCGCCCGTGTCATGAACAATGAGGCCAGTTGGAAACAGTTCGCCCATAAGGTCCAGGAATTACTTGACGGTGAGGATGTCGTCATTCTTCCGGAGGTCTTTGGCTTTGAGAATCCGGTCGTCATGCGGTGGATAAAGGAGATGATCCCTGCCAAGGTGGTGTTCATAGGAACCACACCTCCTTCCGTGCCGGGAATCCGTACCCAAAGGCTTCTCAAGAAGGCGTTCGAGGCTGCGGGAGGCATGTTCCTTGCGGGGGACGAGGCGCTGGATCCGGTCTTTGACGGAGATCGCGCGGCCAGCGTCCGCACCGCCAATCTCGGAGACCTGCGCATCGGGGCGGACTCATTTGTACTTGCAAGCGGCAATCTGTTCGGAAAGGGGCTGGTCGCCTCGCCGGATGCCGTGAGGGAGCCTGTCTTCGGTCTTGATGTCGATTGTCCGGCCGAAAGGAGGAACTGGTACGATGAGGATTTCTTCGCCCGTCAGAACTACACCGGTTTCGGTGTGAGGGCCGACAGGGATTTTCATCCGTTACGTGGCGGGGAAGTGGTCCCTAATCTCTATGTGATCGGTTCCGAGACAGGAGGCTGCAATCCTCTTGCGGAGGGCAGCGGAGCGGGTGTCGCGATCATGACGGCGTTCAGCGCGGCGGACAGCATTATCGGGAAACAGGTGCCGTCGTTCATTTGACATTGAAGGGAATATGCAGGAGAAGAACATAAGTTTCAATAATTTCGAGCAGTGCATCAAATGTACGATATGTACGGCTTACTGTCCGGTTGTGGCCGTCAATCCGTTGTTTCCGGGTCCCAAGCAGGCCGGTCCGGACGAAGAGAGGCTTCGTCTGAAGAACAGGTATTTCTTTGACGAGAACCTGAAATATTGCATGAACTGCAAGCGCTGCGAAGTGGCCTGCCCTTCCGGGGTGAAGATCGCAGACCTGATCCATTCGGCCCGCCGCCGTTTCAGTTCAGCCGTTCCGGGACTTCGTGACCGTCTTCTGGCGAGTACGGATTTCATGGGCAGGATGGCGAGGCCTTTCGCTCCGGCCGTCAACTTCATGGCCGCATCAAAACCGGTCAAGGCGGTCATGGACGCCGCTCTTCACATTGACAGCCACAGGACTTTCCCGAAATATAAGGCCCGCGGCTTCGAGTCCTGGTTCAGGAAAGAGGCGCGGGCGGCTCAGGAGGCTTATTCAAGACAGGTCGCTTTTTTTCATGGCTGCTCGACCGAGTTCCAGCAGCCGGAGGTCGGCAAGGCTTTCGTGACAGTGATGAACGCCGTCGGCTACGGCGTGCGGCTGCTTGACGAGAAATGCTGTGGCGTGGCGATGATCTCCAACGGGATGTGGAGCAGTGCCGCAAAGCACGCCAGACACAATGTGGCGGTGTTTGAGAAGGCTGTGGCCGACGGTATGCCGATTGTCGCGACATCCTCCACCTGTGTCTTCACGATGAGGGATGAATATCCTGACGTGCTTTCAGTTGACAATTCCGCTGTACGTGACAGCATAACCCTTGTCGGGAAGTTCCTGTTTGAGCTGGTGGATTCCGGCAAGGTCAGACTGGTGTTCAGAGATGACTATCGCGCGAGGATAGCCTATCATGTTCCCTGCCACGTCGAGAGACTCGGTTGGAGCATATTCACAAAGGCTCTGATGAATATGATTCCGGGAGTGTCGTTCACCGTTCTGGACAGCGGATGCTGCGGCATCGCCGGCACCTACGGTTTCAAAAAGGAGAACTACAGGTACTCCCAGGAGATAGGCCGTCCTGTCTTCGAGAGGATCAAGGCCATAGCCCCGGATTTCGTGTGCAGCGAGTGCGAGACCTGCAAGTGGCAGATCGAGATGTCCACGGAGTATAAAGTCAGGAATCCGATCATGATCCTTGCCGAGGCTCTCGACCTTGAGGCCACCGCCAAGGCTAATTCAAGATAAAAAAAGGCGGGACCGTAAGCCGGTTTCTGTTTTTGAATCTGCCATTTATCTGCGCAACCTACCCCCTGGCATCGGGCGGGCAGCCCTCGTCTGCCAGTATATTTGGTCTTGCAGGCCCTTACACCGTACCTGAATGGCGTCGCCGACATTCATCGTGAGCTCTTGCCTCGCGTTTTCACCCTTGCCTGATCAGACAGGCGGTTGTTTTCTGTTACGGGTGTCATGAGATTACTCCCATCTGGGCTTTCCCCAGCAGGGTGCCCTGTCCTGTCCGGACTTTCCTCACCGGGAGACCGAAATCCTCCGGCGCGGCAGATCGTCCCACCTTTTATTCTGCAAAAGTACAAAAAACTGTTGAAGCGTGCGCTTCCTGAAAACGATTAATATGTTCTGAAGGACAAAAAAGTTTCTGAAATCACATTTTTTGACATAAATTTGTAGTCCAGTAAAGAGCAGAAAAGAAATGAGTACAAAGTATGTTTTCGTTACTGGCGGTGTGGCTTCGTCCCTTGGAAAGGGTATCATAGCCGCATCGTTGGCCAAACTTCTCCAGGCAAGAGGCCTTCGGGTCACCATCCAGAAATTCGACCCCTACATCAACATCGATCCCGGCACTTTGAATCCGTACGAGCACGGGGAGTGCTACGTGACGGATGACGGCGCCGAGACGGACCTTGATCTCGGTCACTATGAGAGGTTTCTTGGAGTCCACATGTCCAAGGCCAACAATGTGACCACAGGCAAGGTTTACTGGACAGTCATCAGCAAGGAGAGGGAAGGAGCCTATCTGGGCAAGACAGTACAGATTGTACCTCACATCACCGACGAGATCAAGCGCAGGATGCTGCTTCTCGGAAAGACCGGCAACTATGACGTGATCGTCACCGAGGTCGGCGGCACGGTTGGAGACATGGAATCCCAGCCGTTCGTGGAAGCCATCCGCCAGCTTCAGTGGGAACTGCCTGACGAGGACTTGATCAGCATTCATCTGACCCTGGTCCCATACCTGCGCGCCGCCAAGGAACTCAAGACTAAACCTACGCAGCACTCCGTACAGATGCTTCAGCAGGCCGGTGTCCATCCGGACATCATCGTCTGCCGCACGGAGATGGAACTGACTCCGGAACTCCGGCGCAAGGTCGCTCTTTTCTGCAATGTCAAGCCTGGTCATGTCATCCAGTCGATCGACGCCCCTTCAATCTACCAGGTGCCTCTGAACATGGAGGATGAGCACCTCGACGAGATGGTTCTGAACCATTTCGGGATGTCGGCGCCGGAACCAGACTTCACGAACCTGAAAGCCTTCCTTGACAGACTCTACAATCCCAAGCATCATGTGGACATCGCCCTTGTCGGGAAATATGTAGAGCTTCAGGACGCCTACAAATCAATTCTGGAATCCTTCGTCCACGCCGGTGCCGCCAATGAATGCAAGGTGAATGTCCACACGGTTCAGAGTGAGTGTCTTGATGGCTCCAATCTGGAGGAGAGGATAGGCGGCATGGACGGAATTCTCGTGGCTCCTGGATTCGGCGAGAGGGGATTGGAGGGCAAGATTCTTGCCATAAAATACGCCCGTGAGCACAACGTGCCGTTCTTCGGAATATGTCTGGGCATGCAGATGTGCGTTGTCGAGTTCGCCAGGGACGTGCTTGGAATCGAGGATGCCATTTCCGCGGAGGTCAATCCGAACGCAGCCAACCCGGTCATCGACCTGATGGAGGAGCAGAAAAGCACCACGATCAAGGGCGGAACAATGAGGCTCGGAGCCTACGACTGCAAGGTGGACAAGAATTCGCTGGCTTACAGGATTTACGGCAGCGAATTGATTTCCGAGAGACACCGTCACCGCTATGAGTTCAACAACACCTATCTCGAAAGGATGGAGGCCGCCGGACTCAAGGCCACGGGCAGGAACCCGGACACCGGTCTGGTGGAGATAGTCGAGATCCCGACTCATCCTTTCTTTATCGGAGTGCAGTTCCATCCGGAGCTCAAGAGCACGCCGGAGAAGCCGCAGCCGATCTTCGTGAAGTTCGTGGAGGCGGCGATGGCTTACAGGGAGAAGAAAAAGTAAGATGGGAAGATACGTGAATATATTCATGTGGACGGTGCTGGTCTTGCTGACGCTGTTTCCCTCCTCTTGCGCCGACGCCAAGGTGCGCAGGTACACGATTCAGGTTGTCAAGGAATATGTTCACGATGAGACTTCCTTCACCCAAGGGCTTTTCTTTTTTGACGGGGAGATGATCGAGACCACCGGCCAATATGGCGAGTCAACTCTCCGGAAGGTGGATCTGGCGACCGGAAAAGCCTTGAAAAGATTTGATTTCGACAAAAAATATTTCCTTGAAGGTTCTGTTGAACTGAACGGCAACATATTCATACTTACTTGGTTGAACAAGGTTGCCTTTGTCTATGACGCCAAAACGTTCGCCTACAGATCGACTTGGAGCTATCCTCATGAGGGGTGGGGACTGACAACGGACGGGAAGAGTCTGATAGCTTCTGACGGTTCGGCTCGGCTGTACTTTATGGATGAGAGGTTCAGACAGCAGAAAGTGCTGACTGTCAAGATGAACGGTCGGCCGGTTCAGATGCTGAACGAACTGGAATGGATTGACGGAAAGATTTGGGCGAACGTCTACATGACGGACATGATTGTGATCATCAATCCCGCCGACGGAACTGTCGAGGGGACTGTTGACTGCAGCGGACTTCTGCCGAAGTCTCTGCGGGATGGGAACACTGACGTGCTGAACGGGATCGCCTACAATCCGAAAGACGGTAGGATCTACCTTACAGGCAAGTGCTGGAAGCGGCTCTACGAGGTACGTCTGGTTGAAAAGAAATAAGAATTCAAGTTTCGTATGTGCTAAATTTAGGGAAGGGCAACGTGAATTGATTATTTCATGTGGGATGCTCTTCGAACGTGAGATAAGGGATTTTTCATAGGCGCGTGGCTAATTGCGAAAGTTGAGTTGAATGAAATAACAGCGGGGGTACTGGGCGTGGGGCCCGGTTGAGATCATACCCAATGAACCTGATGCGGATAATGCCGCCGAAGGGAAGCGATGTCTCAAATTGCCGTAACCGGCAGCCCCTTGCATTAATATTCAAAACATTATGCGAGGTTTTTTATTTACAGCAGCGGTATTGGCCGCGATGATTCCAACGGTTCTGAGTGCTCAGGGCCAGCCGGACACCACAAAAGTCGAAATTCTCAACGAGGCCATTGTCCGAGGTGTCCGGGCGCAGAAGGACGCGCCTTATGCGGTGGCGAACGTTGACCGCAAGGCACTCTCGAACTTTTCCGGAACCGGAAAGGAACTTCCTTTTCTCTTATCGACAACTCCCGGTGTGCTTTCCTGGAGCGAGAACGGTGTGGGGACCGGAACGTCTTACATGCGCATCAGAGGGGCGGGGGATTCCAGAATCAATGTCACGATCGACGGCGTTCCGCTTAACTCTCCCGAGGACCAGTGCGTTTTCTGGGCGAACATGAACAGTTATTCCGCACTTTTGGAAAGCGTTCAGATCCAGCGTGGTGTGGGTTCATCAACCAACGGTGACGGTGCGTTCGGCGGTTCTGTGGCCCTTCGTACCAAGGCTCCGTCCTACGATCCGTTTGTGGAGTTGAACGCGTCTTACGGAAGCTACAACACGTACAACACCGGATTCTCGATGTCCACAGGGTTGCTCGGCAACCATTTCGTGGCGGACGCCGCGTTCCACACGACAGGGACGGACGGCTATGTCCACGGAACGGCCGGGAAGTCAGGATCCTGGTACGCCGGCCTGAGCTGGCTCGGAAGAGACTTCATTCTGAGGTACAGGAATATCGGCAATTATGAGCACACGGGCCAGGCGTGGAGCGGAGTGACCGCCGGGACGGGCGACCTTTCTATCATGGACGGCACTTATGGCAAGGAGACCGGAATCAAGACTTATGCTGACATGTACCGCGCGGGTCTCGGCAAGTTCAATTCCCTTTATGAATCAATGGATCCGGAAACCTACAAGACCACCCGCTACACCCTTAACGACGGCAGTCTCTGGTCGAAGACCACAGACAACTTCTGGCAGGATCACAACATTCTATCCGCGGCGTGGGACATCAACGGGAACCTGAAGACCACACTGTCTCTTCATTACACCTACGGCTATGGCTATTACGATGAGTTCCGTCCGGACAACAAACTGTCCAAGTTCGGTTTGGCTTCCTTTAAGGATTCCGAGGGCAACACCGTGAAGCGTTCGGACTTCATCCGTCAGAAAGGCCTGTCTCAGAATGCCGCCGGTGCCGTCTATAACATCAACTATAACAATGACGGATGGGACGTGATCGGAGGACTTTCCGCTCAGATGTTCCGGGGCAACCATTTCGGTTATCTGACTTATGTGTCTAATTCCGAGGTGGTCAAGCATTATCAGGCTCTTGCCGGCCTGAATGATACGGATTTCGGCAATGGCCGTTACACGTATTATGATTCGGATGCCGGAAAGGACGATTACAGTGCGTTCGTAAAGGCATCCAAGCAGTTCGGTGAGCATTTCACGGCATTCGCTGATCTTCAGTACAGACACGTGCGCTACACAACGGACGGCATCAATGACAAGTTCATCGGACAGGAGGACGGCACTTACAAGAACCAGCGCCTGGACATCAACGAGACCTACAATTTCTTCAATCCGAAAGTAGGCGTCAGCTACAAGGCCGGAGGCCACAGGGCCTACGCTTCTCTTGCCATGAGCAACCGTGAGCCTGAACGCAACAACTTCACGGACAACGGCAGTTATCCTGCTCCTAAGGCCGAGCATGTGAATGATTATGAGCTGGGCTATCAGTATGCCGGCCCGGTCTTCCGCGCCGGAGCCAACTTCTATTTCATGGACTATGTGAACCAGTTTGTCCAGACCGGCCTCCAGAGCGACATCGGTGAGAACCTGACCACCAACATCAAGGACTCTTACCGTGCGGGAGTTGAGCTTACCGCTGGTGTTGACGTGGCTTCCTGGCTGTCAATTGAAGCCAACGCCGCTCTCAGTTCCAACAAGATCAAAGACTTCGATGAGGTTGTCGAGGACTGGGACAACGGAACACAGACCATCCACTACGACAACTCGACGCTTGCTTTCTCCCCATCCGCCATCGTCAACGGATTCGCGGTATTCAAGGTAAAGGGTGTCCAGGCGACTTGGCACACCTCATTCGTGAGCCGCCAGTACCTTGACAACACCGGGAACAAGGACCGCTCCCTTCCTGCATATTCACTGTCAGGAGTGAGCTTCAGCTATCCGGTCAAGCTCCGCGGATTCCTGAGGGAGATCACCCTCGGCCTTGATGTCAACAACATCTTCTGCGCCCGCGTCGCCACTTCCGGTTGGGTCTATTCCGCCATCTGCGAGTCCGCCGGTCACCCGGACGCCAACCGCTACTACCAGATCGGCTTCATCCCGACCTCCGGCACCACCGCCATCGGCCGCCTGACTCTAAGGTTCTGACGATAATCCAATGAAGATGTGTCCGGCTATCCACAATCAGGATGGCCGGGCATTTTTTACTCAATCTACTGTTTTTTAATGGCTACGTGAAAATGAAGATGAAATTTGTGCTATATTTGCAGAAATTCTACTGAAATCCTGTATGGTTCTGCTTATAGTCTACATGCTGGGGACGCTTGGAGTGTCGTTCTTCTGCTCGCTTCTTGAGTCGGTGCTGATGTCCACGCCGATCTCGTTCGCTACGATGAGGAAGGAGCAGGGGTACAAGCCGGCGGAGAAGTTTCTTAAGTTCAAATCCGACCCTGACAGACCTCTGGCGGCGATCCTGTCGTTGAACACGATCGCCAACACGCTTGGAGCCGCGGCTGTGGGCCGTCAGGCGACGATTCTTTTTGGAAGCACTTGGTTCGGGATCATCTCGGCGCTGACCACATTGATGGTGCTGGTGTTCTCAGAGATCCTTCCGAAGACAATCGGCACGACTTATTGGAAGAACCTGATGGGGCTTGTGACCTCGGCCATATCCTTCCTGGTCGTTCTCATGTACCCGTTGGTGCTGATGGTCCGGTTGATAAGCCGCCTGTTCTCGAAGGGCGAGGACGAGACCACCGTCAGCAGGGAGGAGGTGACGGCGATGGCGAACATCGGAGCGGAGGAAGGCGTGATCGACTCCGACGAGAACAAGGTCATCCAGAACATCATGAAACTGGACAATGTCAAGGCCTGCGACGTGATGACCCCGAGGATCGTGGCGATGACGGCGCAGGAGAACATGTCCCTGAAGAACTTCTACAAGAACGACACCTACCTGCACTTCTCAAGAATCCCTGTCTATGGGGATTCTCCTGAATATATCACCGGCTACATCCTTCTGAGTGACGCTCTTGAGGGGCTGGCGGACGATGAGTTCGACAAGCGCCTTGTGGAGCTCAAGCGCCCGATCTCCTTCTTCACGGAGGAGGATTCCTGCGGCCACATCTGGGAGGAACTGCTCAGGAAGCACGAGCAGATCGCTCTAATCATTGATGAATATGGCTGTTTTCAGGGCATCATCACCCTTGAGGACATCATCGAGACGATCCTCGGTCTGGAGATAATAGACGAGAACGACCAGGCGACAGACATGCAGCAGTTCGCCCGCGAGCGTTGGGAGCGTCGCCAGAAACGTTTCCGCACGATTGTCCTCCCGAAAGAGGATGACAAGGAGGACCGGGACTGACACGTTTTCCGAAAGGAGAAATCTTTTGTCGCCATAACGTTTTACGGTGACATTTTTTTGATTATTCGGGATAAATGCCTTTAATTAGCACCCGAAAAAGTTTATTGACTGATTAATTATGAAAACTAAATTTTTAGGCGTGATGGCCTTGATCGCGGCCATTGTCTCCACGACGGCCTGCCAGAAAGACAAGACCGACGACACTTGGAAGAATATTCCGACGGAACAGATTTCCGTGGAAAGCGGTAATGCTGTAGTGGAGGTGAATGATGTTCCGTGTACTTATGGTAATGTACAGCTTGTGGCTGACGGCAAGGATGCCGGAACACTTACACTGACCGGAATCGTGCCGGGGTACCAGGAAGTGAAGATGTCTGTGGATCTTCTGAAGAAGTCCGATGACACTTTCGCGCTCAAAGGATCCACGATAGTCTCGACACCTCCTTCGATCGCCGCTACCATACCTGTACGAAGCACCTGTGACAATCCATGCTATGCTTTAAGTGCTGAAGGAACGGTGACGCTTGAAGGATCGGTGAATGTGGCTGTCACCACTCAGGTTCAGGGATCCTTCACGGCTTCTCTGACCGGAAGCTGGAACATAGTCCGCAGGTGTGCTTACGTCAATGGAGCCGGACCTAAGGACGGGCCTGTACAGATCACATGGTCGTTGGCCGAGGGAGTGGGGGGCTCGTTCTCATCTCTGATAAACCTTGCCAATGCAATCTTCAGCCCGATTTTGTCGGAAGTGCTTGATCAGGTGACATTTGACGAGACGGGCAACATCATGGCCCGTTACTGGTCCGGTCTTGACCTTGGGGATGACCCGGTCAACGGTTTGTTCAAGTTCATGAAACAGCCGGGCGCTGACGGTTACTACGATTTTCAGGCATCACATACCGATTGGATTGTCTCGCCGAAGGCCAACCTTGCTTTCTGGTATGCATCGGACAATTTCATTTATGTGGTTCCTAATGTCGCCGCAATAAGTGAGACGACAGGGGGGGGGAACGAGGCTGACGATGCCTCCGCCTTCGATCTGTCTGAAATCATGAATATTCTGTCCGAGCTTCAGGCACTGGGCGTGGATGTCACCACTCTAAACGCCGAACTCCAGAAAGCCCTCCAGAGAGGTGTTCAACTGAAGTACTCCCTGAATGGTGACAACTTGAAGATCTACGTTGACAAGGAACTCTGCGCTCCTGTCATCGATGCGTTGCTGCCGGCTCTCCCGATTCTTGATGCCCTTTTAGAGGCGCTGTCGAAATCAGAAGATCCGAAAGATAAGCAGACCTATTCGATGCTACAGATGTTGCTGAAGATGATGATCCGCATTGAGAAACCGTCAGACCTGGCCACCCTCTGGAAAGCTACAACCGAGTTTGAGATCACTCTCAACTTTACGAAAGCATAGGAACTTTAAGGGATCTCCTGAAAAACACTCTTGCGGCCTGTTCTTCCCGGACTGGCCGCATTTTCAGTTGTCAACGGTCAGAGCCGATGCGCCAGCCGATGCCGAGCATCAGGTTGTTGGGGTCGTGGAAGTCGTGAAGCTTGTAACCGATGTGCAGGTATAATCCCTCGAAGATGTCGGTTTTCAGCGCAAGTGTCTGGTAGAAGCCCTTCAACTCGTCTCCCTTGCAGATGACGTTACGTCCGAAACCTATGTTGACGGAAAAAATCGGCATGGCGAACTCTGTCCTCAGCGATAGTCCTATCCCTAACTGTTCATTGAGCGGAGGACGATAGAACCGGATGTTTCCGTCGTCCCCGGTCCCGGCAACATGGTCGCCGACATTGGCGCTTTCATCGTACTGCACGTCAAGCGATACCCCTGCCTTGAAGAATTTGTTCACCTTGTACAGCGGACTGATGTTCAGTCCGAGTATTCCGAATTTCCCTTCGGCTATGTATGGTGCGTCGTTCCATATCAGCCCCTTCGCCCTTCCCGCTCCATACAGAAGGATGTCGTATGTCATGCGGTCGGCAAACTTGTCTGACGCGGAATATTCACATCTCGTGGTGACGTTCGCGCGCCGCTGGCCTTCCGTGGCGAAACTCCCGGTCACACCTATTCTTCCTCCTATGGTGTTGACTCCGGAGTTCGGATAGCCGGTGTTGCCGTTGGAGTAGTGTGAAAGGTCAATTCCGGCTGTGACAGTCCAACTGCCAAACGGTTTCCATGAAAGAAGAAGGCCGAAATCGATGTAGGCGTTGACCCTTGATCCGACAACCAGATTCCGGCTGTTCTCGTAACCGAGTATTTTTCCGTCAGGGTCATAAGGATGCCATCCGAATGACGCTCCGAAATTCCATTCGTAATCGAATGACAGTTTGGGAGAAACCTGCGCCAGCATTGCTCCCTGGAACACATAGACTGCTGTCGGATTCCCTATTTCCTTATGGTCAAAGAACGTGTTGAAAGCGACATCGATTCCTTGATAGGCTGTCGGGTACAATTTGCCGAGATGACTGCATTCGGGGAATGAGAAGGAATATTGCAGATGCGCCGAGCCGCTTTTGTCAAGCCGCTTTCCAAGTTCGTTATCCCCTCTGAAAAAACCATGTGTCGGCAGAAGGTACGAAGGACGGGCATTGACTCCGATGTGATGCGTGAATCTCAATGAATCAGCATTATGCGCCGGGGCAACCTCGACGCTGCCGAGTGCCGGAATCAGAAGAACAGAGGCCAGTTTCATGAATATTCCCATTCTCATCTCCTTTCATAAACCAGATAATACTTCCCGTTGGGGCAGTTGCTTGTCATAGTGCCTTTTACAGTGTGTATCTTGCCTGTCGATCTATTCTTGAGGCGCATTGTGTAGCCGATCTCGTAGGACTCATATTCCCACAACATCTTATAGTACAGATGTTCTTTTTCGCCTGGCGGGAAAGCCATAGTGACCATTTTGCCGTTTTGGTACGGACGCTCGTAAATGGTTGAAAGATGGTATGTTATTTCTTCTCCACTGAAGACAGGACTGTCATTTTCAGACAGGATGCCATCAGGTATGGGAACATGGAAATCATTGCAGTGAAGTCCGAAATCCGAATCTCCGCTGAACTCGACCGTTCTTGTGGCCCCGCTGAAGATCGCCTGGTTGAAGAACAATGTATCCGGCCCGGGGTTTATGACGGACATCGGCCCCCAGCCAACCTTGAGATTATCGTCTTGGTTCAAGCGTCCTGCATTTGTATCCCAATCCATTCCGTCGAGAACATATCCTGCGCTGCCAGCCTGTCTTACGGCCACAGAATCATATTCATAGTTGTTGGCAATGAACAACTTGACAAAGATCTCCTCCATCCTGAAATTAGGGGGCAGGAAAACCGACAGTTCTTTCTTTCCGGATTTTTTGACTTGCAGCCTGTAATCGCCAAGCTGTATGGTCTGTTTACCGTTCCTGTCTGTAGGATCCTGTGCTGACGATAGGCCCGGATAGACCGCTTCCCCGTCCTTTTCCACCGCATGCAGATCCCATTCGCTCGTCTGGAACTTTATGGTGATGGAGTCACCGTCGTCGGAGAGAGCGAAAGAGCGCGATGAAGGGTCGATGTGGCTGACAAAAGCATCAGGGTTGCATCCGCATACCATTGAGACACAGAGTGCCATGAATATGCCCGCAGCCAATTTCATGAATATGTCGCCTTGGATTCCGGTTTTCATGTTCCTAATTCAGGAAACTCTGCAGCTCCTCGTAGAATCTCTGGGTAGGGAAACCCATCACATTGTAGAACGATCCCTCCAGCCTTGTGATGCCGACGTAGCCGATCCATTCCTGGACACCGTAGGCTCCGGCCTTGTCGAAAGGCTGGAAGCGGTCGATGTAGTACTCTATCTCGCTGTCGGACAGATTCTTGAAATAGACATCCGATGTGACGGAGAAGGTTTTTGTCCTGTGGCTGTCACGGATGGTCACGGCGGTGATCACCTGGTGTCCGCGTCCTGAGAGCAGTCTGAGCATTCTGACGGCGTCGGCCCTGTCGTGAGGCTTGCCCAGGATCTCGGTTCCGCAAATGACCATCGTGTCTGATGTTACCAGAATCTCGTTTTCCTCAAGTGTCCTGTGGAACCCGGATGACTTGCCCTCCGACATCAACTCGGGTACTTTATCGTGCGGAGTGTCAGGGGAGTAATTCTCGATGAACGAGGTGTTGGTGTCAATGGTGAAGTCAATGTCAAGTCCGGTCATCAGCTCCCGTCTTCTGGGGGAGTTGCTGGCGAGGATGATTCTCTTCCCGTGTGTGTCCATATTCCTAAAACTTTTTCTTGTAGGTGGCGGCGTCGAAGTTCCAACGCCCCTGCGCCTTCATTACCTTCTCCATGTACTCGCGCACGCATGCCTTGCCGCCCGGACGGTCGGAAATGATGTCCGCGGCTTCCTTGACCTCATCCACGGCATCGCTCGGACAGACCCCGATACCTGCTGCCCTGATCACCTCAATGTCCGGTATGTCATCGCCGAAATACATGACTTGGTCGGCTTTTACCCCATGTCTCTTGCAGAAGTCCTCAAAGTCTTCGATTTTGTCTCGGGATCCCAGATAGATGTCCTCCGGACTGATCCCGTTGCTGCCGAACCTCGCTCTGATGCTTTGTGACCGCCCTCCTGTGATCACGCCGACGGGGAAGCCGTTCATGCATGCCATCCTGACGGCGAATCCGTCCTTGGCATCGAACGTCCTGTAAAGCTGGCCTTCCAGATCAGCGAGTATGCCTCCGTCTGTCATCACGCCGTCGATGTCGAACGTGAATGCCTTGATGTCCTTGAAATCAGTCATTATGATTTGGCTCCGTTGGGACCGAACTGTGGAAGATCGCCGAGGTTGAACGTGCCGCCCTGCTGGGACTGTCCTCCTCCTCCTCCGAGGTTGATGAGGCCGAACTGTGACTCATACTTTGTGACGTTGTCCATCAAGGCGTTGAGAAGCCTTTTGGCGTGCTCTGGAGTCATCACTATGCGGTTGCTGATGTCCGGTTTCGGCAGTCCGGGAAGGATGGTGGCGAAGTCGATGATGAACTCACTGCGCGAGTGCGTGATGATCGCGAGGTTCGAGTAGGTGCCCTTCGCCACTTCAGGACGGATTTCCAGACTTATTTCTTTCTTCTCTTCCATAGTATGTGTGTATTTTTGAAGCAAATTTAGTGAAAAATGTGCTATATTTGTAACCTTTGTTTTTATAAGCAGTGATATGAGCGAGAAAAAAGAGCTTTCCGCAAAGTACAATCCGTCGGAAGTAGAAGACAAATGGTACGCCTGGTGGACCGGACACAAGTGCTTCCACTCGGAACCGAATGAGAAAGAGCCTTACACTATAGTAATTCCGCCGCCTAACGTGACGGGAATCCTTCACATGGGCCACGTTCTGAACAACACGCTCAATGACGTGCTGATCCGCAAGGCCAGAATGGACGGCAGGAACGCCTGCTGGGTACCGGGAACCGACCACGCCTCGATCGCGACCGAGAGCAAGGTGGTGGCGAAGCTCAAGGGAATGGGGATTTCCAAGGAAGAACTCACCCGCGAGGAGTTCATGAAATATGCCTGGGAGTGGAAGGAGGAACATGGAGGAATCATCCTCAAGCAGTTGCGTAAGTTGGGAGCCTCCTGCGACTGGGACCGCACAAGGTTCACTATGGAGCCGGAACTCTCAGATGCCGTGATCGCCACATTCTGCTACTTCTACAAGAAAGGAATGATCTACAGAGGAGTGCGCATGGTCAACTGGGATCCGGTCGCTCTGACAGCCATCAGTGACGACGAGGTCATCCACAGGGACACCAATAGCCATTTCTATCATCTTAAATATTATGTTTCCGACGGCGACGGCAATCCTACCGACAAGTATCTCGTGATCGCCACGACCCGTCCGGAGACAATCATGGCCGATGCGGCGATCTGCGTGAACCCTGCCGATGAGAGACATCATTGGCTCAAGGGGAAGAAGGTGCTCATCCCGTTGATCAATAGGGAGATTCCTGTGATCGAGGACAGTTATGTGGAGATGGATTTCGGCACGGGCTGCCTAAAGGTGACTCCTGCCCACGATGCCCATGACTACGAGATCGGACTCCGTCACAACCTTCCGGTGCTGGACATCATCGACGACCATGGACGTCTGAACGAGAAGGCTCGGATTCTGGTGGGCGAGGACCGTTTCGAGGCCAGAAAGAAGATTGTCGGGATGCTGGAGGAGTCCGGCAACCTTGTCAAGGTGGAAGAATATACCTCTCCGGTGGGATATTCGGAAAGAACCGACGCTGTCATCGAGCCGAAGCTCTCGGCGCAGTGGTTCCTGAAGATGGAAGACCTTGCCGCGAAGGCTCTTGAGAGCGTCGAGTCCGGCAAGATCAAACTGATTCCGGACAAGTACCGCAACACGTACCGCCACTGGATGGAGAACGCGCACGACTGGTGCATCTCCCGTCAGCTTTGGTGGGGACAGAGAATCCCGGCCTATTACCTTCCTGACGGACAGATTGTTGTCGAGGAGACTCCCGAGAAGGCTCTCGCCGCGGCGCGGAAGATCGATCCGGCGCTTACCGCAGCGGATCTCAGGCAGGATGACGATGTGCTTGACACCTGGTTCTCCAGCTGGCTCTGGCCGATTTCCGTGTTCGATCCAGGGAAGCCGGGACATCCAGACCACAAGCCTAACAAGGATCTCGCTTACTATTACCCGACAAACGATCTGGTCACGGGACCGGACATCATCTTCTTCTGGGTGGCCAGAATGATCATGGCCGGGGATGAGTTCATGAACGACATCCCGTTCGGCAATGTTTACTTCACGGGAATCGTCCGCGACAAGCTCGGCCGGAAGATGTCCAAGACTCTGGGCAATTCTCCGGATCCTCTGGATTTGATCGCCAAGTACGGAGCGGACGCCGTGAGGATCGGAATGCTTCTCTGCTCTTCGGCCGGCAACGACATATTCTATGACGAGTCGCAGGTCGAGCAGGGCAGGAATTTCTGCAACAAGATCTGGAATTCGTTCCGCCTTGTGCAGGGTTGGACCATTGATGACAAACTTCAACAGAGCGATATTAACAATTTGGCGGTCAGGTGGTTTGATAGTAAATTAAGCCAAACGATAGCCACCGTCGAGGATCATTATTCCAAGTTCAGGATCTCTGACGCACTGATGAGCATCTACAAGCTTTTCTGGGATGAGTACTGCGCCTGGTACCTTGAGGCTGTCAAGCCGGCCTACGGTGAAGGCATCGACAGGGCTACGTATGACGCCACGCTCGTGTTCTTTGAAAAGCTGCTGAAGATGATCCATCCTGTGATGCCGTTCATCACGGAGGAACTCTGGCAGTCGATGGCGGAGCGCAAGGAGGGGGAGACCATCATGTACCAGCCGACCCCTGAGGCGGGAGCGGTTGATGAAAGGATTCTTGAGGAGTTCGGAATAGCCCAGGAGGCGGTGAACGGAATCCGCGGGATCCGTCAGCAGAAAAACATCTCTCCGAGGGAAAGTCTGGCCCTGAAGGTGAAAGGTGATTTTCCTATGAATATGCTCCCGGTGGTCACCAAACTCGCCAACATCTCTTCGGTCGAGAGTGTGTCTGATTTCGGCGACGGCGCCGGAGTCTCGCTGCTTGTCCGCACGGTCGAGCTCTTTGTTCCGCTCGAGGGTCTTGTCGATGTGGAGGAGGAGATCAAAAAGATAGAGACCGAACTGGAACATCAGCGCGGCTTCCTTGAGGGCGTGAGGAAAAAACTGTCCAACGAGAGTTTTGTCGCTCATGCGCCGGAGAAAGTCGTGGCTCTCGAACGCAAGAAGGAGGCGGACAGCCTTTCAAAGATTGAAAGTTATGAGAAGGCTCTTGCGGCCTTGAAAAACAAATAGTGAAACAAACTTGTTTTAGGTAATAACAATTTTGTTATGGTATATTCCGAGACATCATTTCCGGTCAGGTACTACGAAACCGACCAGATGGGCATTGTCCACCACTCGAATTACATCCGTTATTTCGAGTGTGCGAGGAACAGCCTGATGATCGACTGCGGGTACCCCATAGAGAAATGCGAGGAGGACGGTGTGACCATCCCGATCGTCACGGTGGAATGCCGTTACCGGTTTCCGGCGAAGATGGGGGATGTGGTCCGCGCTGTCGCGATGATCGACGAGGTGCCTCTGGCGAAGCTTCACGTCAGGCAGGCCGTCTATAATCAGGACGGGGTGTTATGCGTGGAGGGGAGGGTGTCCCTCGGTTTCCTGAACAAAGAGACCGGCCGGCCTGTCCGCTGTCCGGAAAAACTGGTCAAGGCGATCGAGGCTCACATCAATGACAGACAGATTCCGACAACACATTAATTTTCGATGAATATGTTTTTTATAGTTCCTTTGGGCGTTGTAGGTCCTTGGCAGGTGGTGATCATCGCCCTTGTCATCATTCTACTTTTTGGCGGCAAGAAGATTCCTGAGCTCATGAAAGGCCTTGGCAAAGGTGTCAAGAGTTTCAAGGAAGGCATGAACGAGGTTGAGAACCAGATCAGTGACATTGACAAGGATCTCAACTCCACAGCCAAGACTCCGGACAAGATAGAGAAGATCGAGAAGAAATAATGGCGGCTGGAGAAGCTGAGATGTCCTTCTGGGATCATCTGGAAGTGTTGAGGGGGACTTTGTTCCGCTCATTGCTTGTCATTACTCTTGTCAGCATCGTTGTGTTCTGCTTCAAGTCGCTGGTCTTCGATGGCATCATCCTGGCTCCGACTCGAAGCGACTTCTTCATTTACAGATGGATGAGGATGGGCGACATGCAGATGTCCCTGGTTAATCTTGAGATCTCCGCCCAGTTTTTCGTCCATCTCCAGGTCGCTTTCGAACTGGGATTCATCCTGTCTTTCCCGTATGTCTGCTTCGAGATCTGGAAATTCATCGTCCCGGCTCTCTACCGGGCCGAGAAAAAGGCTGTCAGGGGAGCTTTTCTGGCAGCGTCATTCCTGTTCTATCTCGGGCTTGTGATAGGCTATTACCTGATCGTGCCGATCTCGCTCAACTTCTTCATGGGCTACAAGATCAGCGAAGAGGTGATGAACACAATCTCGCTGAATTCGTACATCTCGATGTTCACGTCAACGGTGCTGGCGTTCGGAATCGTGTTCGAGTTCCCTATAGTTGTCGTGATTCTCTCAAAACTTGGAATCGTGACCAGGGAGACCTTGGTGAAATACCGCAGACACGCCATCGTGGTGATCCTCTGCATCGCTGCCATAATCACCCCGGCGGATCCCATGTCCATGCTGATCGCGGCGGCTCCGCTGCTGCTGCTGTACGAGGTGTGCGTGATGTGCTGCAGGCCGGCACCGCCGGAAGAGGAGACCGCTGAACTTAAGGAGGAGGCTTGAGATGATTTCCATCAACGGACTGACCGTGGCCTACGGAGGCTACACGCTTTTGGACAGCATTGACTTCCACATCAGCGAGAAGGACAAGATAGGCCTCGTCGGCAAGAACGGAGCGGGGAAATCCACTGTCATGAAACTGATCTGCGGACTTCAGAGTCCCACTTCCGGAAGTGTTGACAAACCAAACGATCTGCGCGTCGGTTATCTGCCTCAGATCATGGAACACCACAAGGGGCGGACCGTGATGGAGGAGACATTGACGGCTTTCGACCACATCGCTGAGATCCAGACGGAACTGGACAGCGTGAACGCCTCTCTTGCGGAAAGGACCGACTATGAGTCGGAGGAATATCTTTCCCTGATCAACCGCCTGAACGACCTTACGGACGCGATGGCCATGAGTCAGTCGGAACCTCCGGAGGTCCTGGCGCAGAAGACATTGCTTGGATTGGGGTTCAAGGATGAGGATTTCGGGAGGAAGACCGAGACTTTCAGCCAAGGCTGGAACATGCGCATAGAACTGGCGAAGATCCTCTTGTCCGAGCCGGATGTCCTGCTGCTGGACGAGCCTACCAACCACCTTGACATCGAGTCGATAGAATGGCTGGAGGACTATCTGAAGAATCACCGTGGCTCGCTTCTGCTGGTTTCCCATGACAGGAAGTTTCTGGACACGGTCACCAACCGCACGGTCGAGATCATGCTCGGGCATATTCATGACTACAAGGTTCCGTACAGCAGGTACGTTGAATTGCGCAAGGAAAGGCTTGCGCAGCAGATGGCGGCCTACGAGAACCAGCGTAAGATGATAGAGAAGACGGAGGATTTCATCAACCGTTTCCGTTACAAGCCGACGAAGTCCAATCAGGTCCAGTCACGCATCAAGCAGCTTGAAAAGCTTGACAGAGTGGAGATTGACGAGACGGACAACGTCACGTTGACCGTGAAGTTCCCGCCGGCTCCCCGTTCCGGAGACATTGTCTTCAAGGGGAAGGATCTGACGGTCGGCTATCCGGGGAAGGTTGTCTTCAGTAACGCCGGGATCGAGGTGAGAAGGGGAGAGAAAGTCGCTCTGATCGGCCGCAACGGCGAGGGTAAGACCACGCTTATGCGTGTGATAATGGGGGAGTTGCAACCTATCAGCGGAGAGGCGAAGACCGGCCACAATGTCTCGATAGGTTATTATGCGCAGAATCAGGAGGACATCCTTGACCGCAATCTGACCGTTTGGGAGACCCTTGACAACATCGCTGTCGGCGATGTGCGCAACAGGCTTCGGGACATTCTGGCGCAGTTCCTTTTCCGGGGGGAGGACATTGACAAGAAAGTGAGTGTGCTCTCGGGGGGCGAGCGGGCGCGTCTCGGCATGGCGAAGTTCATGCTTCAGCCCTATAATGTCCTGGCGCTGGACGAGCCGACCAACCACATGGACATCAGGTCCAAGGACATTCTCAAGCAGGCCTTGAAGGCTTACGATGGCACATTGATTGTTGTGTCGCATGACCGTGACTTCCTTGAAGGTCTGGTGGACAAGATGTACGAGTTCCGGGACGGAAAGGTCAAGGAGCATCTTGGCAGTGTCCAAGACTTTCTGGAGAAGAGGAAGATGGAGAACCTCCAGGAACTGGAGAGACGTTTTTCTCCGGACAAGACCGTTGTCTCAGAGGTTCCTGCGGAGAGAAAGGATCAGGCTCAAAAGGAGTTCGAGCGGAGACGGAGTGACTCCAAAGAGACACGCCGCCTCCGGCACAGGGTCGAGTTCCTTGAGGCTGAGATCGGCAGGATCGAGGCAGGAATGAAGGACATCGAGAAAATCCTTTCCAATCCGGGACCGGGTGACGACATCATGGAACTCACCAGAACCTACCTTGAGGACAAACGGGAACTCGACCACAAGACAGAGGAATGGGAATCCTTGATGGAAAAATTGGATGATTAAGAATATATTTATAAAAAATCATAGACTTCAATATTATGAATATTAAATATTTATCTCTAATTATTGCCGCTTCCGTTTTAACTGCATCCCTTTCAGCCGCACAGACACGGATCGTTGAGCATGAATATTCAGAGTTCGACGCCGTCTCCGTCTCTGGCGGTTTCAAGGTGACTTTTGTCGAGCAGGAGGGGTACAATGCGAAATTCAAGGTAAGTGACGCTCTGGAAAGTTACATCCAGTGCTATGTGAAAGCGGGGACACTTTACATCGGTGTCGATGAGAAGTCAATCCCGAAGGAGGTCAGGAAATCCTTCAAGGGAAATGATTCTGACGGGGCTGTACTTGAAGCTGTCGTTTATGTTCCCACACTCAACTCTATAACATTAAACGATAACGCTACGTTTTCATCTCCCGCGGAACTGAACGCCGCGGATTTCAGCCTGAATCTGTCAGGCTCCTCCGGCATAACGGATCTCAATGTCAATGCCGTGTCCGCCGTGATTTCTGTCAGCAAGAAATCGAAATTGTCCTCGATCCATGTGAAGGCCGTGGACAAGATCACTCTCAACGCTGAAGGAAACGCCGGCGCTGCCCTTGAATATTCAGCCAAGACCCTTGAGATCAACAATGCAGGATCCGCCGATATCGCCGTCAACGGTCAGTGCGGGGGCTTGTCCGTCTGCACCGCAGGAAGCGCCAGGCTTTCTCTTTCAGGAAGCGCGGGAACGTTGAATGTCACAGGCAAGGGGAACTCTTCCGTGATTGACGCCGCGGCGCTGCTTGTGGATGATGTCAACGTCTCGATGGACGGGGCGGAGCTCATCGTGGCTCCAGGAAAGAACTTGTCCTTGGATCTTGGCAAAGGAGCGGGCGTCTGCTATTCCGGCGACCCTATGGTCAAGATTGTGAGGATTCAGAACGCCTCTGTCACCCGGAAATGATGTTTGTCCTTGATTCTCATTGCGACACCCCGACAATGATGATGCGGGGGCGCGACATCGGCATTGACAATGAAAGGGGACACGTTGACCTTCCCAAGCTCAAGGCCGGCGGGGTTGACGCATCGTTCTTCGCATTGTACACCTCGGCCGACATGACGCCTGACGCATCCACACGTCACGCGCTGGAGATGATCGGACGGATCTATGACCAGATAGGAGCCAATTCAGAGATTGCCGCACTGGCGATGTCGCCCGAAGAAGCCCTGCGGAACAAGGACCGAGGTCTGGTCTCCATATTCATCGGCATGGAGAATGGCTCTCCGATCCAGAAATCCCTTTCCCTCCTTCGGGTCTTTTACCGGCTCGGGGTCCGCTACATCACCCTGACGCATAATGCTGACAATGAGATCGCTGACTCCGCCGCCGAAAGAAGGCGCTGGCACGGGCTCAGTCCGTTCGGCAGGGAAGTGGTGGCTCAGATGAACCGTCTCGGAATGATCATCGACATCGCGCATGCCTCGGACGAGACATTCTACGATGTCCTTGAATATTCCAGGGCTCCGATTGTCTCAACCCATTCCTGCTGCCGCGCGCTGGCGCATCATAGAAGGAATATGTCCGATGAGATGCTGCGCGCGCTTGCTGACAAAGGCGGTGTGATCCAAATCAATTTCTATCCAGTGTTCCTTTCGGATGCGTTTTCAAAAACGCTGTCTGATTCCGGACTTGAATCGAAGAGTTGGACTGAACAGGACTGGATAAGCGACCCTTTGAACCCAGCCAAGGCAGCCGCTTGGAACGCCGTGCAGGATGAGCTTGCCGCCCTGCCGCGACCTTCCTATAAAGATGTCGTCGATCACATTGACCATGCCGTGAAAGTCGCCGGGATTGACAGTGTCGGCATCGGAACCGATTTCGACGGCATCGAGGTCACACCAGCCGGACTTGAGAACGTCTCGAAGATCAGAGTGATTTTCGATGAGATGTCACGTCGCGGCTACACCGACGACCAGATTGAGAAAGTTGCCGGGGATAATTTCCTCCGGGTCTTCAAAGAAGTGACCTCTTTTACGGCAAAATAGCCCCAAAAGAGCAATCACAATAGTGATAACAAAAATGTTTGTATTATAAACACTTTTGTTATCACTATTTGTTTTCAATTATTTGTGTGAATTAATGATGAATAACCTGAGTTCATCGAGCGCTGCGGCTGCGAATCGCTCAATATTCCTTTTCCGGTCATTCTTATAGACCTTTCTGACGGTTTTCGTGCCATTCGGGCCTGCGATTCCGATCCAGACAGTGCCGACTGGGTTGTACTCATCACCGCCCGGACCGGCCAGTCCCGTGGTCGAGACGGCGTAGGTGCTTCCGGTCAGTTTTCTGATGCCTTCAGCCATTGCTGCGGCCACCTCGGAACTTACGACTCCATGTTCATTGATTGTCTTTTCCGGCACTCCGAGGACCTTTTCCTTGACAGGGATGGCGTAGGAGGTTACGGATCCGAGATAGTACTCGGAAGAACCGGGCACGGAAGTGATGAGCGACGAGATCTTACCTCCTGTGCAGGACTCCGCCACACTCAGCGTCATGCCGCTTCCACGGAAAATCGCTCCGATGGCATTTTCCAGAGTGTCATCCTTGTATGAATATAGCTTGTCGCCCAGAATCGGCCCCAGGCGCGCGAACTCCTCATCTATGCGTCTTTCCTCCTCATCTTTGTCGCCTCCGTAAATCGAAAGCCTCAGACGGACACCCGTCAACGGGTTCGGCAGATAGGCGAGGTGCATGTCTGCCGGAAGGCTGTCCTCCCAAGGCTCAATCTCCCTGGAAAGGGCGGACTCGGCCAGACCAAAAACCATCACGCACTTATGGAATATGTCAGTGAGGTTGTTGTGTTCTTTCACGTCCTTGATCACATCCCGGATCGCTCCGATGGCCTCAAACGGCACGCCTGGCAGGGCATACAGGGTGGCTGCGTGGCCGAATCTCTCTTCCGGGAAACGGAACACCATAACCGGAGCTGTACCGAGATGATTGACAATCACTTCGCAAGTGTCCGGCACGAGAGCCTGGGCCTTGTTGATGTCCAGAACATCGAGGCCTCTGGCGTTAAGTATCTCGTGGATCACTTTGAGCTGTCCGCTATGGGTAACATAGCCTTTGCTTCCGGAAATTTCCGCCAAGGCCGCTTTCGTGATGTCATCCCGGGTCGGACCGAGCCCCCCTGTCGTGATGACTATCTCATTATGTGTGAGTTCATTCGTCAGATTGCTTACAATCTCGTCGTGGTCGTCTCCGAAAGAGAGCATTCTGGTGACTCTCACTCCGATCTCTTCCAAAGCCACGGAAATGTGAGAGGAATTCGTGTCCACTATCTGACCGATCAGAATCTCGTCGCCGATAGTGCAGATTGATGCGTTTGCCATGTCGCTTTAATTTTTAACCGAACTGTCGGCTTCCAGATATCTGTTGATTCTCTTAACTATTGAAGGACCTTCGTAGATGAATCCTGTGTAGATTTCAATCAGGCTCGCGCCTGCGTCCAGCATCTCCTTGGCCTGTTCCGGAGTCATGACGCCGCCGACTCCCACCACCGGCAGCCTCCCCGAAGTGAATTCATGAATATGTCTGACCATAGCCAGACTCTTCTCGTACAAAGGAGCTCCGGAAAGCCCTCCGTTACCGATCCTCTCGATTTTTTCCTTGGCTGTCCGCAGCCCTTCACGGGATCTGGTGGTGTTTCCGGCCACGATTCCGTCAACTCCGGACTGCATGCAGTACTTGAGGATCTCGTCCAGTTCCCCGGTCGGGATGTCAGGGGAGATCTTGACCAGAATCGGTTTATAGACATCGTAACAGATTCTCAGGTCAAGCAGAGGGTCGAGCACATCTGACAGATAGGACACGTCCTGAAGGTTCTGGAGGCCATGCACATTCGGACATGAGACGTTGATGGTGAACATGTCCACGAAGTCGTACAGGAAAGAGAACGCCTTCTTGTAGTCGGCGACGGTGTCCTCGTCGGACGCGCTTGTGCTGTTCCTGGCGATGCTCGCCGCAAGGATTGTTTTTGGAGGGTCTTTCTGAATGTGCCGGATCGCGTTCAGAATCCCTTTGTTGTTGATTCCCATCCGGTTGATGATCGCCTTGTCTTGCGGAAGCCTGAACAGCCGCGGCTTCGGATTGCCGGGCTGCGCCTCAGGTGTAAGCGAGCCGATCTCGATGAACGAGAATCCGAACCAGGACAATTCATTGTAGAGTTCTCCGTTTTTGTCCAGACCGGCGGCGAGGCCGACCGGAGCGGGAAAGTCGATCCCGAAGACATTTCTGGACAGGGACGGGGTCTTGCGGCTGTAAATCAGTCTCATCAATTTTCCCGCAAGCGGAATCCGGCTCAAGAGCCTGAGTCCATTGAATGTGAGATTGTGGGCTGTTTCCGGCGAAAAACTGAACAAGATTGGCCTGATGAGCTGTCTGTACATATTCTTTGAATTTTGCTGGCGCAAAGTTAGACAAATTCAGCGGAACCAGAGGTCTTTCATCCTCAAAACTTCAGACAAACCGATCACTCGGCCGGCCAGGATACCCTCAATCGACCTCCTTGAAGGTTCCGTTGTCGTAGAAAATCAGAACTTTTGTGATTCCGGGTTTGACCGGCTGCCGGACTACAGGGGAGACAGGCTCTGTTTGAGGCTCATTGTCAATTGTTTTAGCTGTTTCTTGAAATAAATCCGGCTCGTGAGAATCGAATAATTGACCGCTTCCCTTGTCATTGACCTTGGATAGACTGCTCTCGTCGGTTTCAGGCATCGTCATCCCGGTCTCCTGTCCCTTGTACATCCTACCCTTGCCACCGATAAGCCAGTCCAGATTCAGGTTCGGGTAACAGTTCGCCATGCTCTCGATGAATTCGAAGCCGGGCTTGTTTCTTCCGGACAGTATGTGTGACACGCTGGCCTTGGCCACTCCGATCTTATCCGCGAACTGTGACTGGGTGATGTTCTCGGCGGAAAGAAACTGTTGCAATCTCCTGTTCATTACAAATGTGATTTGTTTACAAAGTTAACATATAAAAGTGTAAAAGACAATGATATTTGTTATGTTACAAAAGTAAACTCAGGGTAAGAGACTGGCCAATATTCATATAATATAATTTAAATGAATAGTCATAATATATTCAGTATATTTTAATTATTATGTTGGTTATTTGTAAATTTCCCCAATATTTCACACAGGACGGGCAGAATTACATCAATTACCGGTGTCATAACTTCATATAATATATGAAAAGTGGTTGATATTCTATGATTTATATAAAAGTAAGAATATAAATAAGAGATGGTTATTTCAAAATAGTAAACCATCGGTAATATTGTGTCGTTGTTTACAATGTTTAATCGCGATTTTGCATAAGTAAACAAATTTATGCTATTAAAATGTTTAGATGAGGGCATTGATCTGTCACATTCATCCGCCGTGTGTCCGTTTCCGCAATTGGATATTTCTATTACTTCGTTTAACTTTGTGTGGATTTTAAAATCTCGCAACGATGACACCTTCAATACGCATTGAGGACTACAACTATAATCTCCCGGACGCCAAGATCGCGAAATACCCTCTGGCGGAGCGCGACGCCTCCAAACTTCTCCGCTATGCGGGCGGCAAGGTGGATGAACATGTCTTCAGGGATATTCCAGAATTGCTCCCTGCCGGGGCTTTGATGGTGTTCAATGACACCAAAGTCGTGCCGGCAAGACTTCATTTCCAGCGTGATACCGGGGCGCACATAGAGATCTTCTGTCTTGAGCCGGTCGATCCTCCAGAGTACAACCTGGCTTTCGCCGCCACGGAACATTGTCGCTGGAAGTGCGTGATCGGCAACGCCAAGCGTTGGAAAAGCGACACACTGACACTTTATAACCCATTGGATGACAGCGATGTGACAGCCTTGGGACTCAAAGCGGACCTTGTCGGGAGAGACGGTGAGACCGGTGTGGTCGAGTTCTCGTGGCGGGATGGCAGTCCGTTCTCCGGAGTTCTGGAAATCTGCGGGACTGTTCCCATTCCTCCATATCTCAACCGCGAGACGGAATCCATAGACACGGAACGTTATCAGACGCTGTATGCGAGGATAAGAGGTTCCGTCGCTGCTCCTACCGCCGGACTTCATTTCACGCAGAGGGTTCTGGAGGGCATCTCGGCGAAAGGGATCGACAGGGAAAACGTCTGCCTGCATGTCGGAGCCGGCACCTTCCTGCCTGTCAAGAGTTCCGATGTGGCACAGCATCCGATGCACCGTGAGCCGTTCGTCGTCTCACGGAGCCTACTGAAGCGGATAAGGGATAATGAATCCAAGCTTATCGCCGTCGGCACCACTTCGGTGAGGACCTTGGAGTCCTTGTACTATGTCGGCGTCAGCTGCATAGAGAAGGGAAAGCCGGATGATGTCGGCCAATGGGCGCCTTATGAACGGGAGTATGAATATTCATTGAAGGAGTCATTGGACGCCGTCATCGCCTATCTTGAGAGGAACGGGCTGGACGAGTTGAAGGTGGGCACCAGGATCATCATCGTGCCGGGCTTCCGGTTCAGGCTCGTTGACATTCTCGTCACGAACTTCCATCAGCCTGAAAGCACGCTGATTCTTCTGGTTTCCGCATTTGTCGGCGGTGATTGGAGAACCATCTACGACTATGCCCTCGGGCATGGTTTCCGATTCCTCAGCTACGGAGACAGCTCGCTACTTTTCCGAAATAATTCTTAAATTATTGTCTAATAGACAGTTGGAAGTCTTTGTGAATATTGGGTAATTTGCTTAAATTTGCATTGTCAACAGAAGAAAGATAAAAATGGCCGGAAAGGCCGTGTAATAAAAGAGAGAAATTATTTCAAAACAGCTTCTTAGTTATGGCTGATTCATTTGAATTTGAAAGCATCTGTCCTTACAATGACGCCGAGGCCGTCGAGGCCTTGAACAAGGTGGCGAATCATCCCGCGGTGCTTGCCATTTCCGAATATCTTTTTCCGGACGAGCCGATCACTTTTCTGAGGAACTCGTTGAAGAGTGTGCATAACATCGATGAGTTCCAGGAGATTGTGATGAACAAGGCTGTGTCCTGGGTGCTGGATCACACGATCCACAATTTCTCATACGACGGCATAAGCTACATCAAGGAACTGAAAGGCAAGTTTCTTGCGATGTCGAACCACAGGGACATCATCCTGGATCCCGCCATCACCCAGCAGGTTCTGTTCAAGAACGGCATTCCTATGACGGAGATCTGTGTGGGGGACAATCTGATCAAGCAGAGCAAGACGGTCGAGTATCTCCTTCGCTCCAACAGGATGATCCGCGTGATCCGCGGCATCTCCGCGAGGGAACTTTATCTTTCCTCTCAGGTCCTCTCCAAGTACATCAGGCAGACCATCACTTCAGGTAAATCCTCCATCTGGTTGGCTCAGAGGCAGGGACGGACAAAGGACGGCATCGACACAACTGAGCAGGGCCTGCTGAAGATGCTTGACATGAGCGGCACGAAGTCCTTTCAGGAGAATTTCGGCGAGTTGAACATCGTCCCTCTCAGCATTTCCTATGAATATGAGCCGTGCGACGTCCGCAAGGCGCGTGAGATCCTTATCTCCAGGACTCGGAAATATGTCAAGACGCACACGGAGGACATGCACAGCATCGTCATCGGAATCCGTCAGCAGAAAGGCAATGTTCACCTGAACTTCGGCCTTCCTCTGACTGCCGACGAGATCGAGATGGCCTCACATTGCGACAAGAATGACCGTTATCAGGCCATCAGGCACGCTGTTGACAAGCGGATCATCGCCGGCTACCAGCTCTGGAAGACGAACTACATCGCCTATGACCTTGTCAACCACAGCTATAAGTACGCCGAACTCTACACTCCTGAGGATGTCGAGAAATTCACCGAGTACACTGAACACAAGCTTGACAAGGTTGAGCGTCGTCTGAACCGCGCCGAACTGCGTGAAATCTTCCTTCGCATCTATTCCAATCCGGTGGAGTCCAAGGAGCGTCTCGTCTCCGGGGAGCCTCTTCGTCAGGAATAGCCTCTCGGTCGCAGAGCCTGTAGAAGCGACGAAACGGGTGTGGCGTCATCGCACCTTTCAAGCGGCAAAAAACTGAATCCCAAATTTTGCACGTTACCAAAATTTGGGATTCAGTTTTTTGCCGCCCCGATCGAGGCCAAAATTATATCACGGATTAAAACAGCCTGTCCACGCTGGCGATAACCTCCTCGGAGGAGAGTTCCGTGCTGAGGATCAGGTCAGGTTTCTTCAGTTCGAAGCCCTTGCTGGTGGCGTTGAGCATTCCGGCTCCGGTGATGTTCAGCATCACGGTCTCATCCTTTTTGACGGTGCCTTCATCGAGGGCCTTCCTCAAGGCCGCCACAGCGGAGGCCGCGGCAGGGAATATGTCGTACCCTTCCTTGTTGAAGAACTGAAGCATCCAATAGACTATGTCGTCGTTTGTCACCTTGAAAAAGTCGCCGTTGGACTCCTTGAGAGTGTCAAACAAGCCTCCGGCAAGGCTGTAAGGCGGTTTTCTGTTTGAAAGGACTTTCGCCAGAATCACCTCGGCGCTCTTTCTGGACTCCTCCGGAGTGATCGGGACGAGATCCCTTGAGCCGGCTTTCCAAGAATCGTACATGAGGGTGAACGGGGCGTTCTGCGCACAATAGACCCTCATCCTGTTCTCGCCGAAACGTCCGTCCTTGGCGAGCCTGCATGCGTTCTCCCATGCCGCAATGGCGCCGGTCCCGCTGCCTACGGCCTGGAAATAGGCATCAGGAATACGTCCGATCGCCTCCACGGCGCTCAGAAGCGTGGTCCCCATTCCATCTCTTCTGGCGATGTTCTTCGCGCCTCCCTCGGCCAGATAACGCGGATCCTTGCAAAGTTTCTCTCCAAGCGCTATGGCATCGTAATAATCCGTTCCGTTTGGAGTCGCGATGACCTTGACGCAGGATTTCAGTTTTTTGAGGAACCAGAGGTCGCTGATGTTGTCGTTCGGAATGCAGATGACAATCGGAATGTCGTTGTCCGAGCAGACCCGGGCGAAAGCCCTGGCCGTGTTTCCGGCGGACTGGACCACGAGGATATGCCTGTCGTTTTTCGGCAGCCTTGCGCAGACAGAGAACGCCTCGGTCTCCTTGAACGAGCATGTCTCCATCCTGGCCCCGCGCTTCGGGACGTATCCGGAAAGGGTTATGTAAAGGTTTTCCATCCCGAGAAGTTCGCCGAGGCCCTTGCTCTTGTAAGTCACGGGAGCATGCGAGTTTCTCAGCGTCCTGTTGATCGGGAGCCATTCGGCGTACCTGTACAAACCTTTGAGATCGTCACGTGGAGTGAACTTCTCATTTTCGTACACGGCCCGTACCAATGACGGTGCGCCTGCCTCCGGGTCAGCCAGCGACCAACCGGCGTCAGGGAATATTCTTCCTGTGCCGGCATTCACGAGCTGGTAGTTTGTTGGTTTGAATTTCATCGCTATTGTGTGTTTATATATTCATTGTTATTGCCTAGACGCAAATTTAATGAAAAATTAGTAAAATATGTTACTTTTTTGGGTAGTACTTCGGCCAGCAGGCTTCAAGATAGGCTTTCAATCTGTCTTCCTGAGGGTTGGGTGCCGGCTCATAGAAGACGGATCCTTCCAGACCTTGGGGCATGAACTCCAGATCTGTGAAGTGGCCGGGGTAGTCGTGGGCATATTTGTAACCGTCGGCGTAGCCCAGTTCCTCCATCAGTCTGGTCGGAGCGTTCCGGAGGTGGAGGGGCACTGGAGCCGTCTTGTCTTTCGATGCCGCCTCAAGCGCCTTCCCGATGGCCAGATACGCCGCATTGCTTTTAGGTGAGCTCGCAAGGTAGATCGCTGTCTCGGAAAGCGGGATTCTGGCTTCCGGCATGCCTATCTGGTGGACAATCTGGAAGCACGAGTTCGCAAGCAGCAGGGCGTTCGGATTGGCAAGGCCGACATCCTCCGCCGCCAGGATGCAGAGCCTTCTGGCTATAAACAACGGATCCTCGCCGCCGTCCAGCATCCTGGCCAGATAATAGACCGCCGCGTTCGGGTCTGATCCGCGGATGGATTTGATGAATGCCGAGATGATGTCGTAGTGCATCTCGCCGTCTTTGTCGTAGATCGCGAGATTCTCCTGAATGCATTCCGTGACAGTCTTGTTGTCGATGACTATGTGGGATTCCTTCCCGGCGAAGGAGTCGACGACGATCTCCAGGACGTTGAGCAGTTTCCTGCCGTCCCCGCCGCTGTAACGGAACAAGGCCTCGTTCTCCTTGATCTCGATGTCTTTTTCCTTGAGCAGGACATCTTCTTTCAAAGCTCTGTCGAGCAATGTCCGGAGGTCGCCGGTCTCCAATGATTTCAGCACGAAGACCTGGCATCTGGACAGCAATGGGGTGATGACCTCGAAGGACGGGTTCTCGGTGGTGGCGCCGATCAGGATGATCGTGCCGTTCTCCACGGCTCCGAGCAACGCGTCCTGCTGGGCCTTGTTGAAACGGTGAATCTCGTCGATGAACAGGATGGGGGACGCTCCATTGGAGAAGACCGACGCGCCTTTGGCTTTCTCGATCACGTCCCGGACCTCCTTCACCCCGGCGCTGACAGCCGACAATGTGTAGAAGTCGCGGGACAAGGTCCGGGCGATTATCCCGGCGAGAGTGGTTTTCCCGACACCTGGAGGTCCCCAAAGGATGAAAGAGGACAGATTTCCGCTCTCGATCATCTTTCTCAGGATGCACCCTTCACCCACGAGATGTCTCTGACCGACATATTCGGACAGGTTTTTGGGTCTCATCCGTTCCGGAAGAGGGGGAAGCATCGTGCTTTGTCCCGTTCTTTGGTTGACATCTGACATTTTTAGTTAATTAACGTTCAATCAATATTAAAAACAATAATGTTTGATTAGGTAACATTATTATTAATACGGCTTGATGCGGTTTTGACCGCCATTTTCCGACCTAACCTGACGCAAATTTAAGAAAAAGCGGAATAAGTTTCGTAAATTTGTAAGTCCCATCGGTTGCATTCGAATCGTGTGTTACACAATTTGGATTATGTTAAGTTGGATATTTGATAAACACTACCCTACAATATGATTTTACAATTACTGACTCTTCTTGGTGCGCTGGCACTCTTCGTCTTCGGGCTTGAGATGCTCAGCTCCGGAGTCCAGAAATCCTGTGGTGACAGGCTCAGGCGGTTTGAGAAATGGATGACCGCCGGTTCTCCGCTCAAGCAGATTCTCTCGGGAGCCGGGATCACCGCTGTCGTCCAGTCGTCAAGCGCCACGACAATTCTTGTGGCCAGTCTTGTGAGTGTCTCCACCCTATCGCTCGAACAAGGCATCTGCGTGATCATGGGCGCCAACATCGGAACGACTGTGACAGCATGGATCATAGCGGCCACCGGATTCTGGTCTGATGTGACAGCATTGGCGTTCATCCTGCTTGGCGCGGGTTTCGTTATGACTCTCCTGAAGAAATCCCTGGTCAAGAACATAGGCCGGGCTGTCCTTGGACTTTCCCTTGTGTTCGTAGGCCTTATCTACATAAAGTCCTCCATACCGGCTATAGACACCGTTCCTCAGATTGCCGCCTCCGTTTCCGGGCTTGCCTCGCATGGACTCGGTTCCGTGTTTGTGTTCATGCTCATCGGTGTGGTCATCACATTCATTCTTCAGTCTTCGAGCGCGACAGTCGTCCTTACGATGGTGCTCTCCTACCTTGGCTGGCTGCCATTCCCTATGGCCGCCGCGATGGTTCTGGGAGAGAACATAGGGACGACGATCGGGGCGAACATCGCAGCCGGCGGCGCCGGTGTCCAAGCCCGAAGGACCGCTCTCGCCCACACCGTCCTCAATGTCGCAGGCGCGGTTGTCGTGCTGATCTTCTTCAACATGTTCATCAGGATCAATCTTGGGATTGTCTCAATCTTTGGCCTCGGTTCCCGGATGACCGCTGTCTTCGGCATCGCTTGCGCGCACACCATTTTCAATGTGGTTTCGACTTTGGTTCAGGTCTGGTTCCGCAAGCCGTTCGCCGGTTTGCTGACATGGTGGATCAGGGAGCCGGAACCGGAAAACGGGGATTTCCACTTGAAATTCATCGGCAGCGGCAGGATCATCGGAACTCCAGCGATCTCGATTGAACAGGCGTACAAAGAGGCTGTGAACTTCGCGGTCACGGCACAGGAAGGCTTCCAGAATGTAAGGCTGGCTCTCAACGAGAAAGATCCGGACAGGTTCGAGGAATACCGTCAGAGACTGGTGAAATGCGAGGAGGTGACGGATCGGTTTGAATATGAGATCGCCGCGTTCCTGAACAGCCTCACGGCCGAGTCTCTGAACGATCGGGAGGCTCGTGAGGTCAAAGTCATCTACCGGGTGATCAGCGAGTTGGAGAGTCTGGGAGACAGCTGTGAGAACATCAGCCGGCTGCTTGCCCGGCTGCACGTCCACAAACTTGATTTCGATGATGAGACGATAAGCAAGCTCAACCTGCTGGTGGGCAAGGTGAACCAGGCCTTCGCAGTGATGGTCTCGAACATGAGGCTGGCTGTGGACGGTGAGCTCAAGGACATCGGCAATGCCTACAACGCCGAGGACAACATCAACGAGACGAGGAACACCCTGCGTGACGAGGGCGTCCTCCAGATTGAGAAAGGTGCCGACAAGTTTCTGGCGGTCAATTACTACCTTGACATGCTGGCGGAGCTTGAGGCTATGGGGGACTTCATGATCAACATCTCCCAGTCTCTGTTCCATGAGTTTGACAATTAGGTACGGTCGCGGCTGAGCGGAATATTTATGGGAAGAAAAAGAGTGGATCTCCTGTTGGAGAACATTACCATCGAGGCCTGTGCCGCAGAGGGCAAGGCGCTTACGCATTGGAACGGGGTTGTGGTCTTCGTGCCGTTCGCTGTTCCCGGTGATGTGGTTGACATCCGTGTCACCAAAAAGAGCAAGAATTATTATGAGGGTTTTGTGGAGAGGATAGTCACTCCGTCAAAGGACCGGCTGGAGCCGTTCTGTGAGCATTTCGGGGTCTGCGGCGGCTGCAAATGGCAGCCTCTCCCCTATCCGATGCAGCTTGAGGCCAAGCGTCAGCAGGTTTATGACCAGCTGGTCCGCATCGGTCATCTGAATGTGCCTGAGATCCGTCCGACAATTCCGTCCGACAAGATTCAATACTACCGGAACAAGCTGGAATTCACGTTCTCGTCGAAGAGATGGCTCCTTAAGGACGAGGACATCGAAAATGTGCCGGGGAATGACCGTATGGGGCTTGGGTTCCACGTCGGCAAATTTTTCGACAAGGTGCTGGACATCAAGCATTGTTACCTCCAGAAGGATCCGTCCAACGACATCAGGCTGTTCATAAAGAAATATGCTGTCGAGAATGGTCTGGATTTCTTCGACATCCGGCAGAATATGGGCTATGTCAGGAATATGTTCGTCCGCACGACCGACACGGGCGATCTGATGGTGATCATGTGTTTCTTCTACGAGAACCGTGATGACAGGGAGAAGATGCTTGATGCCATAGCTGAGGCGTTCCCTCAAATCACTTCGCTTTACTACATCATCAACAATAAGTTGAATGACTCGATCGGCGATCAGGAGTGCATCCTCTACAAGGGTGATCCGACGATCAGGGAGACTATGGAGGGACTGACTTTCCGCATCGGGCCGAAGTCGTTCTACCAGACGAATTCCTCTCAGGCCTGCAAACTTTATTCTGTCGCGAGGGATTTCGCGGAGTTGACAGGCAAGGAGGTTGTCTATGACCTCTACACCGGTACCGGCACAATCGCACAGTTCGTCTCCGGCAAGGCTGCCAAGGTGATCGGCATTGAATATGTTCCCGAGGCGATCGAGGACGCTAAGGTGAACGCCGCCGCCAACGGCATAACGAACTGCAGGTTCTTCGCCGGGGACATGAAGGATGTCCTGAGCCGTGAGTTCATCGGGGAACACGGCCGGCCGGACGTGATCATTCTGGACCCTCCCCGCACCGGCATCCATCCGGATGTCGCCAAGGTAATCCTTGAGGCCTCCCCTGCCCGCATGGTCTATGTCAGCTGCAATCCGGCCTCCCAGGCCCGTGATCTGGCTCTTTTCGCCGAAAAGTACGAGATAACCGCCGTCCAGCCGGTCGACATGTTCCCCCACACCCAGCACGTCGAGAACGTCTGCGCCCTGAGGCTCAGATAACTCCCTCTATAAGAGTTCTATTATGTGCGCCGACATATCAGAACGGGAGGCCGACGCCGAAGTGGATGGAGTACCCGTCTTTTTCCAGCCAGGCTGAAGGGGCGCGCCAACGGGCGGTGTCTCGGGACGGGTCATAGAGTTTCATGCCCATGTCGAGACGGAGGATCAGGAAGTTAAGGTCAATGCGGAGGCCAAGCCCCCAGTCGGCGGCAAGGCTGGAGGCGAGGTTCTTGAGGGCGAAATGGGCGCGGGAGCCGTCATCGCCGTCGTTTTTTTTCAGAGTCCAGATGTTGCCGACATCAGTGAAGACCGCGCCGTCCAGTTTCCAGAACATCGGGAACCTGTACTCAAGATTGGCCTCCAGTCTAACGTCTCCGGTCTGGCTCGGGATCACGAACGTCGTGTCAGCCTTTGAGCCTCCCGGACCCAAGGCTCGGGCCTGCCAGCCGCGCATGCTGCCCGCTCCGCCGCTGTAGAACTGTTTCTCGAACGGAATCGTTGACGAGTTGCCGTAGGCGTAGCCGACACCGCCGAGAAAACGCATGGCCAGAGCCTGACCACCGTTCCTGCCGAAGACAAAGGTCTTGCCCAAGGTGAGTTCCGTGCGGAGGTACTGGGAATACGGAGTGTTCCAGATAAGCCGTGAGCCATACCCGTCACTTTTCATTGTGCCGTTGAACAGGCTCAGGACATTGCCGGAGGCATCCAGTTGCAGCCGGACATATTCATAAGTCTCCTTTGGTGTCAACGCCGTGCTGGTCGTGTAGTATGCCACAAGGCCTGAACCGACGTCAAAGTGGTTCTGATAGGCGTCTCGCATGAACGGGTTGCCGGTAAGGGTCGTATAGAAGCTTTGGTCGAGATCTGTGAGCCTTACTATCTTCGCCTGAATAGGATAGAACTGGTAGAAGAACCTTCCGCCACGAAGCTGGCCTGAGTATCCGAACGATGTGGAGATCATATTCCGCGTGTATTCAGGGCGGTTCTGGTAGTTGTAGGATGCATTGATCTCGGTGCGCGGTACGGACGGCCCTCTGAACGTGGAGTTCGTAAGTCCGAGGAATTTCGGGAAACTCAGGCCGGCTGAGACGCCGAACTCATTGGATTTTACGTTCCTGTCGTCGTACTTGAACTGGAAGTTGCCCAGAAAACCAAGGTTCAGCCATTGGCCGCCGTGGAAAATGTTCTTGTGATAGTAGCTCAGCTGAGGAGAGGTTCCTATCAGGCCGGTAGAGTTGGAGGAGCCTTCCAGATTGATCTTGAAGCCTTGCATTCTGGATCTGGAGAGGCTGATGTCACAGTCGACGATCCCGGAGTCGCGAGGGTTGAGAGCGATGTTCACTCCGCTGAACAACTTGAGGGCTGACAGTCTGGAGTAGGTTGTGTTGACCTGTCTTTCATCGTAGAGGTCTCCAGGGTGGATCGTACACATGTCTCTCAATACCCTGTCATTGAATCTCAAGTCCTTGTCATAGGAGATGGCGACGTCTCCGAAGGAATATTTCCGGTGCGGGCGGGCCTGTTCGGAAGGCTGGTTCCTGGTGTATTCCTTGACCGTCATCAGAAGATCCGCCACACCGGCGGAATGAATGGTGTCCGCCTCGAACGAGAAGTAGTTCTTGGTGAATCCGAAGTAGCCCTTGCGGCGGAATACGGCCGCGGACCGCTCCGTCTCCTTTTCCAGGGCATCCTCGGAGAGGAAGTCTCCCGGTTTGACGGAGATGTGCGCGGTGTCGGCGTAGAAGTCTTCCTTGAACTCCCCTTCCGGCACTGAATATGTCACATCCCCGATCCGGTAGCGTTTCCCGAGACTGACCGTGTAGGTCACGTCCACCTTTCTGCCTTTCACACGCACGTCGCTCCGCACATCAGAACCATAGTAGCCGAGGTACTCCAGATGCCTCTTTATGTTGTCGGTCGAGGACTCTACCTGGGAGGGCTGGTACACCACCGGAGCCGTGCCGATCTTCCTCAGAAACCTGTTCACGGCCTTGTCCGGATTCTTTCCGGACCAGTTGTACAGGTTCAGAAACGGATTCCACCCGAAGATGATGTAGGAGTTGGGCTTCTGCTTGATGTAGGACTCGACCTCTTTGGGATTGAATCCGCTGTCGTTGCTGACCTGCACCCGGTTCGCCGCGAGACGGTACTGCCCGTCCTCAAGGACGCGCGTCGTGCTGCACGAGAGACAGAGGGCGGCGGTGAGCAGAATGGCCGCGAAAGTGAAAACCGAGGAATTTTCATTCATATTCCGCAAAAATAAGCAACCCTTTCCGATTTTTCTTCAAAATAAGGGTCAAAATATTAATTTTCGTACCTATCTTTGCACCCCGAAGCCGGATAAGGTTACTCCTGACGGTTCGTTACTTATGTCAAACATTATAGGTTTACAGTTTTTTTAGGATGAAGAACAAGTACATCGACCTTGTGGACCAGACCTTTGATTTTCCACAGGACGAATTCAGGGTGGAGGACGGCAACCTTTTCGTCAATGACATAGACATGATGGGAATCATCAAGGAATATGGCACGCCGTTGAAACTCACCTACCTTCCGAAGATCACGTCTCAGATCCAGAGGGCCAAGAGAATGTTCCGCAATGCGATGTCCAAGGTCAGTTACGAGGGCGACCATCACTACTGCTACTGCACCAAGAGTTCCCAGTTCAAGTTCATCATCGAGCAGGCTCTCAAGAGCGATGTCCATCTGGAGACATCCTCCGCCTACGATCTGGACCTCATCCGCAAGCTGGAGGCCGACAAACTTGTGGACAAGAACCTGATAATCATCTGCAACGGCTTCAAAAGACCGCAGTACATAAAGAACATCGCCGCGATGCTCAACGAGGGATGGAGCAACATAGTCCCGGTGCTTGACAACAAGAACGAGCTTGAGGATCTGGACGACCTCATCGAGGTGCCGGCCCAGCTTGGCATACGCATAGCCTCCGAGGAGGAACCATCATTCGATTTCTACACTTCCCGGCTGGGAATCAGATACTCGGACATCATACCGTTCTACCGTAACGGCATCAGCAAGAATCCCAGGTTCAAGCTGAAGATGCTCCACTTTTTCATCAACACCGGCATCAGGGACACCTCCTACTACTGGAACGAGCTGGCGCGCTGCCTGAACCTCTACTGCGACCTCAAGCAGATCTGCCCGGATCTTGATTCTCTGAACATCGGGGGCGGACTTCCCATAAAGACCTCTCTGGCGGTGGATTACGACTACAAGTACATGATCGAGGAGATCGTCTATCAGATCAAGTCTGTCTGCGACTCCCACGGCGTTCAGGTTCCGGACATCTACACGGAGTTCGGCAACTTCACCGTGGGCGAGAGCGGGGCGACCATATTCAAAGTGCTGGATGTCAAGCAGCAGAATGACCGGGAGTGCTGGTACATGATAGACAACTCCTTCATGACGAGCCTTCCCGACACCTGGGGGCTGCACCAGAGATTCATCCTGTTCCCCATCAACAAATGGAATGAGGAATATCACCGTGTGTTCATAGGCGGGCTTACCTGCGACAGCAAGGATTTCTACAACTCGGAGGCGCACTCCAACGCCATCTTCCTTCCGGTGATGAAGAACAGAAGGGACCCGCTTTACATCGGCTTCTTCCACACAGGGGCCTATCAGGAGGCCATTTCCGGCTACGGCGGGGTAAAGCACTGTCTCCAGCCTTCCCCAAAGCACATCCTTATCGACAAGGACCGTGAGGGAAAGATCACCACAAGGGTGTTCGCGCCTGAGCAGAGTTCGGAGTCGATGCTGAAGATTCTCGGTTTTTAGGATCATGCCGTCACCTGTTTCACACAATGAGATAAAGTTTATCAAGTCTCTTGAACATAAGAAGTTCAGGGATGAACACGGACTTTTCATCGTGGAAGGGGAAAAGATGGTGGCGGAGGCTTTACGATCTTCTTTTTCCGTAGAGAAGATTTATAGGGAGGATGAGATCGGGAGCGCCGCGATGGCCAGGCTCAGCCTGTTGTCCTCCCCTTCTCCGGTCTTGGCGCTGGTCCGTAAACCGGCAGATCTGGAAATCGAGGACTTCCAGGCTGATGTTCTTCCCGACAAGGGTCTTTTTCTCGCTTTGGACGGAATCCGGGATCCCGGCAATCTGGGGACGATCATCCGCACTGCGGACTGGTTCGGGATCGATGCGGTGTTCGCCTCAAGGGACACGGTTGACGTGTTCAATCCGAAGGTCGCGCAGTCCACGATGGGAGCCATATTCAGAGTGAGATTCCACTATTGCGACATCAGCGGGCTTTGCGGTGCGGCGGTCGCCGCCGGAGGCGATGTGTACGGGACTTTTCTGGACGGTGAGGACATTTACGCCAAGGAACTGGCCTCGGGGAAGACTTCTCCGGTGGTCATTGTGATCGGCAACGAGTCCAAAGGCATCTCCCCGGAGGTGGGCGGACTCGTGACAGGCAGACTGTTCATTCCTTCCTGGCTCCGGGACGAGAGAGGCTCGGAGTCCCTCAACGCCGCCGTGGCCGCGGCGGTCACTGTCGCCGAGTTCCGCCGCAGGGGATGACAGGAATCACGGAAATCTCAAGAATATTCCGTGGATTTTTCGTAATTTGCGGCTCATCGGCAAAAACGGACTGAAATGAACGAAGAATCCTTGATGCGGTCCAGAATCCGGAAGATTCTGATGATCTGCAGCAATTACGACGCTTTCTCTCTTGAGGAGGACGGACGCATTGAGAATCAGGTGCGTAACGAGTACCGTGAACTTAACCTCAGCAATCCTCCGAAATTCATCTGGGCCAATTCCTCAGCGCAGGCCGGGGAGATAATAGCCTCCGAGGAGGAGATCGACATGATCATCTGCATGTACAACGAGCAGGACAAGGAGATCTTCCCGCTTGCGTCGCGGCTGAAGGAAGAGGACAGGGGAATTCCGTTCATTCTTTTGATCCACTACTCCAAGGCGGTGAGGCAGAGGGTGTTGGAGGAGACTCATCCCGGCATTGACTTTGTGTTCAGCTGGCACGGCAACGCAGATCTTATCCTTGCGATAGTCAAGCTTCTGGAGGATGCGGCCAATGCGGAGAACGATGTCTTCGAGGTCGGAGTCAAGGGAATCCTGCTGGTCGAGGACTCGATCCGCTACTACTCGAACTATCTTCCCGAACTCTACAAGATCGTGCTCACCCAAAGCCGCGAGTTCCTGACGGAGTCATTGAACGAAGACCAGAAAAGGTACCGCAAGAGATCCCGCCCCAAGATATTCCTCGCCACCTGTCTGGAGGAGGCTCTCGCCTATTTCGAAAAGTACAGGCGGAATCTGCTCGGGGTGATCTCGGATGTCGGTATGGTCTTCCGCAAAGGAGATGATCCCCGGACAGAGAAGCTTGACGCCGGAATCGACCTTGTCAGAATCATCCGTGAATACGATCCTCTGATGCCTGTCCTGCTCCAATCCTCCCAAGGCAGTGTGGCCGGGACGGCCGCGGGGCTCGGAGTCGGATTCCTCAAGAAATACTCAAGCACTCTGTTTCTGCAGCTCGGGGACTACATGAAGGAGGAGTTCGGATTCGGGGATTTCGTCTTCCGGGATTCCACGGGTAAGGAGTGCGGAAGGGCCGCCAGCCTCTCCCAACTTGAGAAGATCATCGATGACATTCCTGATGACGTGCTTATGAGCAACACTTCCAGAAACATGTTCTCCAAGTGGTTGTACGCCAGAGGACTGTTCAACCTTGCGGAGACATTCAGGGCAGAGCATCACACCGATGCCGGAGAGTTCCGGGAATTCCTTCTGGACAACATCCGCCGCTACCACAGGAACATCGGCCAGGGAATCATCACGGAATTCCACAAGGATTCCTACGAGGACTATTACTGGTTCTCACGGGTCGGGGACGGATCTCTGGGCGGGAAGGCCAGAGGTCTGGCGTTCCTCAACCATCTTGTGCAGAAACACTCGTTGTCAGAGAAATACGATGGTCTGCGGGTGTCCATCCCCCGTACCATCGTGCTGACGACGGATTGGTTCGACAGGTTCATCATCGACAACGGTCTGCAATATGTTATAGATGCGGAACTCTCGGACGATGAGATTCTTTCGGAGTTTGTGGCTTCCACGCTTCCGGAGGAGCTGACCCAGAATCTGAAGGCTTTTCTGGCCACGGCCGGCGGTCCGCTGGCCGTGCGCTCAAGCTCGAAACTGGAAGACAGCAACTATCAGCCGTTTGCCGGGGTGTACGCGACGTACATGTGCCCTCCGGTGGAGAACAAGGACAGGATGCTGCGCGAGCTTGGAAAGGCCATAAAGAGCGTCTATGCCTCGACATTCTTCAAGGGCAGCCGCAATTACATCCAGGCCAGCGGGAACCTGCTTGGGGAGGAGAAGATGGCCGTGATTGTACAGACGATCTGCGGAACGGCCCACGGAGACGATTTCTATCCGATGATGTCCGGGGTGGGACGTTCGTTGAACTCCTATCCTATCGGGACGGAGAAGGCTTCCGACGGGGTTCTCAATGTCGCTTTCGGTCTGGGAAAGACCGTTGTGGACGGAGGGCGTACCTTGCGTGTGAACCCGAAGCATCCGAGAAAGATCCTCCAGCTTTCCAATCCGAAGCTGGCGCAGAGGGACACTCAGAACGAGATGTTCACGCTGGATTTGAGGCCGGCCGCCTTCAAGATCTCCAGAAATGACGGCGTCAATCTCAGAAGAGTGCCTGTCCCGGAGGGCTTGGAAAGGTACGATCACCCGGAGCTTGTGGCCTCGACCTATGATGCCTTGGATGACAGGATGGTTCCTGGAACGGGAATCCGCGGGGCGAGGGTCGTTTCCTTTGACGGAATATTCCAGTACGACAGGTTCCCGCTTGCGAAGGCTCTCTCGGAAATAATGTCAATATGCCGTGAGGAGCTGATGAGCGAGGTTGAGATCGAGTTCGCCTTGGATCCTGTCAACTCGTCGGACGGCAGGATCGCCGACCTTGAGCTGCTTCAGGTACGTCCTGTCTCCAGCGGGATAGGCTCGCAGACATCCTCGATCGAGGATGCGGAGGCGATCATCCCCAACAGGTTGATCCGCAGCGACAACGCATTGGGCAACGGGTATTTCACGGAGTCCTCCCACATCGTGGTCATCCTGCCTGAGTCCTTTGACAAGATGAAGACTGCCATGATGGCGGAGGAGATCTCACGGATCAACGCCCGCATGACCGCTGAAGGAGAGACCTACATCCTTGTCGGTCCGGGCAGATGGGGTTCGTCGATCCCTACACTGGGCGTTCCTGTGGCATGGACGGACATCTCCGCGGCGCGGATGGTCATTGAATATGGCATCAACGGATTCCGGATCGATCCGAGCCAGGGCACGCATTTCTTCCAGAACATCACCTCCCTGGGTGTCGGCTACCTGTCCGTTGACCAGTATGCCGGCTCCGGAATGATTGATTTTGAGATGCTTGGAAAGCTTGAGAACGTCTTCGACGGAGTGTATGCCAAGGTTCTGAAAGTCCCTGGACTCACCGGATTCATTGACAGGAACAAAGGCAAGGCGTTGATCGGATTTTAGTCATGGGCAGGATGATCATCTATCAGGTTCTCCCGAGGTTGTGGGGCAAGGGAAAGTTTTCGGAGTTTGATGCGGAGACATTATCCTATTTCAGATCATCGGGAGTCAGCCATGTCTGGTACACCGGCGTCATCAGGCACGCCACGACGGCATCCGCCGATGGCTGTCCGGCCTCGGACAGGCAGGTGGTCAAGGGAGCCGCCGGTTCCCCGTACGCCATCACGGACTATTACGATGTCAATCCGTATCTCGCTGACAGTCCGTCAGAAAGAATGGATGAATTCGAGGCGTTGTTAAAGCGGAGCCACGATGCCGGTCTGAAGGTGATCATTGATTTTGTACCTAATCATGTGTCCCGCGACTATGGCAAGGTCGGTCTGGCGCGGCCTGAGATCAGGCCTCTTGGCGCGGATGACGATCCGACTGTGCACTGGAGCGCGGAGAATGATTTCTACTATTATCCAGGTCAGCCTTTAAAGTTGCCTTTTGACGGCCAGACCTATTATGAGAATCCGGCCAAGGCCTCGGGCAACTGCTTTTCTCCCTCCCCTTCCGTGAACGACTGGTATGAGACCGTCCGGTTGAACTATTGTGACTTCCACACCCGGACCTGGGACAGGATGTACGGGATCGTGCGCTATTGGTGCGGCAAGGGAGTGGACGGGTTCCGCTGCGACATGGTGGAGATGGTTCCGTGGCAGTTCTTCCAGTGGCTGATCAAGAGGATAAAGGATGAGTTCCCGGCAGTCAAGTTCATCGCCGAGGTTTACCGGAAGGAATTGTACGCCAAGTATATCCGTGAAGTAGGATTCGACTTCCTCTACGACAAGTCCGGTTTCTACGATTCCGTAAGATCGCTTGTCGAAGGCCGCGGCTCGGCCAGAAGCCTTACATGGAACTGGCAGTCTCTGGGCGACCTGCAGCCGAGGATGCTGAACTTTCTTGAGAACCATGACGAGCAGCGTTTCCCTTCGGATTTCTTCGGCCGTGACGCGCGGAGGACTTTCGCGGCATTGGGAGCGGGAATATTCCTGAACACGGCTCCGTACATGGTCTATTTCGGAGAGGAGATCGGGGAGTGCGGAATGGATGCCGAAGGATTCAGCGGACTGGACGGGAGGACCACCATCTTCGATTGGTGGAAGATTCCTTCGATCGGGCGCCTGATCGGGCATATTCATGGAAAAGAGGCTCTAACGGCGGAGGAAGCGGCTTTGCTTGAAAAGTGGCGCAGGTTCCTGAATATGGCCGTGTCGGTTCCTGCTGTGGCTTCCGGGAAGACATTTGACCTTTGCTATTGCAACTATGACTCGCCGGGATTCGACCCTGACAGACATTTCGCTTTCCTGCGCGGCGACGGCTCCGAGGCCTGGCTGTTCGTATGCGACTTTTCATGTGCAGCCGGCAGGATTTCAATCCGTATTCCAAAGGAAGCGGTTGATTATCTGGGAATAAAAAACCTCGGTCCGGAAACCCGGATCGAGGTGGAAGTGTCAGCCGATGACTGTGCGATAGTGAGGCTCAATTGACTGAACCTCACATATCCAAGCCTTACCAGTTGAGAATCTTCTTGAAGTCATATTCCTCCGGATTGGCGACGTAAGCCTTGGCGGCTTCGTAGTCTGCCGGAGTGATGTAGTGGCAGATGTGTCCGTAGTAGTTGCGGGCGATTCCGCCTTCGATGTCCACGCGGCGAGGAGGGATCTTGCCCTCGGCGTTCTGGAGATCCTTCAGGTAGAGAGGCTGCGCGTTGCCGTTCTCGTCCACATAGACCATGCATCCGGTCTCACCCTTCGAGAAGAGCTCATAGACTCCGAGAGCGAGTTCCGTGCAGTAGGAAAGGTCGTAGGCCACAGGATCCTGGCAGCGGACATCGTAGCCGATCTCCACAGGACGGGTCTTTACCTTCAGTCCGATCTTCTTGAACTCCTTCTCAAGGATGTCGTTGAAAAGGACGGCCTTGGAGATCTTGCCAAGTTCCGGATGTCCGTGTTCATCATAGGTCATGTGCACGCCGGTGGCCTTGATGTCCTCAGGCTCAAGATCATGGAACACTCCTTCGGCCACAACGACCGTCCCGTAAGGAACGCCGAGAATCTTTCTCTTGATGATGGCGGAGAGGGTCAGCTTTATGATCTTGTCAACGGTGATCGCGGTCTTGTTGAACATCTCCGGGATGATTGTCATCGGGCAGTGCGTGGCCTCGCCTATTCCCAGGGCGAGGTGGCCGGCGCTGCGACCCATGGCGGAGATGAGAAGCCAGTTTCCTGATGTGCGCGCGTCCTCATAGACGGTACGGGCTATGTGCGCTCCCTCGTCCTTGGCGGAGTTGAATCCGAAGGTCGGAGCGTTGTGAGGCAGAGGAAGGTCGTCATCGATGGTCTTGGGAACATGGATGTTGTGGATCGGATAGTTCTTCGCCTCAAGGAACTTGGCGATCCTGTTTGCTGTGGAGGCGGTGTCGTCACCGCCGACGGTCACGAGAAGTTTCACGTTGTTGTCCTGGAAAAGAGCCAGGTTGAAATTCTTCTCGAAGTCCTCGTCGGTCGGCTTGAAACGGCTCATCTGGAGGTAGGAGCCGCCTCTGTTGAAGTAGGCGTCGGCCTTGAGGAAATCGATGTCTTCAGTGCGGGCTTCCTTACGGAAGAGTCCGGTGTAGCCTTCGTGGAGTCCGATGACCCTGTAGCCGTTTGAAAGGAAAGTCTTGGCGACAGAGAACACGACGGTGTTCATTCCAGGTGCCGGGCCGCCGCCGCACAGAATGATGATTGAATCTTTCATATACGAATGATTTAGAAATTTGTATGTTCGTAACAACAGAGCGCAAATTTAACAAACATTTTTAATTTTTAAAAAAGTGGTTTCACGGCGGCTCTTTTGAGCGAAAAGACAACATTTTTCATTAAATTTGTAATCTTTATAAAGATTTTGCCGGTATGGATCACGATCATGCCAAAATACGTGCGGAAGAACTCCGGAAGACACTTCGGGAGAACAGCAGACGGTACTACGTTGACAACGCTCCTACGATGAGCGATTTTGAGTATGACCGCCTGATGCGGGAGCTGGAGGACTTGGAGAAGGAATATCCTGACCTCCTGACCCCGGACTCCCCTACCCGGACGGTCGGAAGCGATCTGGAACAGGGATTCGGTGCCAACGCCGAACCGGCTGTCCGCAAGGAGTTCGCGCAGTACCCGCACAGGTACCCGATGCTGTCTCTGGCCAACACCTACAACATCGGCGAGATCGAGGATTTTGTCCGCAGGGCGGAGAAGGACCTTGGCGGGGTCGGATTCACATATTCATGCGAGTTGAAATTTGACGGAACGGCCATCTGCCTGACCTACAGGAACGGAAGGCTGTTCAGGGCGTTGACCAGAGGAGACGGTGCCCTGGGTGACGATGTGACAGCCAATGCTCTTGAAATCAAGAATATTCCTGAAAAATTAAAAGGGACCGGCTGGCCGGAGGAGTTTGAGATAAGGGGCGAGGTGCTGATGCCGTACGAGTCGTTCGACCGCCTGAACAAGGAGCGGGAGGACAATGAGGATCCGCCTTTCGCAAATCCGAGAAACGCGGCTTCGGGCTCTTTGAAACTCCTTGATCCTTCGGAGGTCGCCAGAAGAGGCCTGATGTGCACGCTCTATCATATTCCAGGCCGGAGTGTTTCTTTCGAGACCCATGATGACGCTCTGAACGCCGCCGCCTCGTGGGGGCTGCCTGTCTCCGACAAGCGCAAGGTCGTTCATGGGATAGAAGGGATTGAGGAATATATCCGCTGCTGGGACACCGGAAGGAAGTTCCTGCCCTACGCCACTGACGGAATCGTGATAAAGATCAATGAACTGGCCTACCAGAACGCTCTTGGCTACACCGCAAAGTCTCCCCGTTGGGCCGTGGCTTTCAAGTTTCAGGCGGAGGAGGCGCACACGAAGCTGCTTTCCATCACCTATCAGGTCGGACGTACAGGAGCCGTGACCCCGGTGGCGAACCTCGCGCCTGTCCAGCTTGCGGGAACGGTCGTGAAGAGGGCCACGCTCAACAATCAGGATTTCATCTCCCAGATGGACATCAGGGTCGGAGACACGGTGACAGTCATCAAAGGCGGGGAGATCATCCCGAAGATCATCGATGTGGATCTGAGGCTCAGACCGGCGGACGCCGTGAGGCCTGTTTTCCCGGAGGTGTGTCCGGATTGCGGGACGGCATTGGTGAAGGAGGAGGACGAGGCGAAGTGGTTCTGCCCCAACATCGACGGCTGTCCCACCCAGATCAAGGGCAAGCTGGTGCATTTCCTCGGCCGCAAGGCGATGAATGTGCTGGCCGGTGACGCGACGGTCGAGCAGCTGTACAATCTTGGCCTCGTCAGGACTCCGGCGGATTTATATTCATTGACCGAGGGTCAGCTGCTGATGCTGGACGGGTGGAAGGAACGCTCGGCGCAGCGTTTCCTCGCCAGTCTGGACGCGTCCCGCAAGGTGACATTCGATCATGTGCTGTTCGCACTCGGAATCCGGTACGTCGGCGAGACAACCGCAAAGGAGATCGCCCGTCATTTCGGGGACATAGACGCAATCGCGGCTGCCTCCAGGGAGCTGTTGCTTGAGGTCCCGGATGTCGGCGGGGTGATAGCGGACAGTGTCTATGAATATTTCCGTGACTCCAGGCATCTCTCGGACATCGGGAGGCTCAAGGCGGCAGGGCTTCAGTTCTCTCTGGAGGCAAAGACTGCTGTGTCTGACGCGTTGGCGGGAAAGACGATAGTGATCTCTGGCAATTTCACTGTCTCAAGGGACGAGATCAAACGGCTGATCGAGGCCAACGGAGGCAAGAACAGCTCATCGGTAAGCGGCAAGACCTCCTTGCTTCTGGCTGGAAGCAAGCCCGGCCCCGAGAAGATCAAGAAGGCCGGGGATCTCGGCGTGAAGGTCATAAGCGAGGAGGAGTTCAGGAATATGCTTCCGAAGGATGCCGCCTCTTCCGCCGCGACGGAGCGGAATGTTGAACCGGACCTGTTTTCAGGAATGCTTTAAGGACTTTGAAGGATGGAAGGATTCCGGAAACCGATAGTCAGATTCAAGCTCTGGTTCCGTCAGGCCAGAAAGTTCTTCGGGCAGGATGTATGGACTCTTGACCTGAACGAGCTCTCCAGGGCCAAGGCGCGCCTTGTCAAGGATGTCAGGATCGTCGCGGTGGCGTTCCGGACGTTCGCCGAGCAGAGGATCGGGTTTCAGGCCGTGGCTTTAAGTTATTTCTGTACAATGGCCTTCGTACCGTTCATCGCTGTGGCTTTCGCGGTGACGAACGGTTTCGGACTGGCAGACAAGCTCAAAGAGCTGCTGTTCTCCTGGGACATCAGCCAGAACATAATGGACATCATCCTGGAATCCGCCGACAAGATCCTCGATTCCGCGACCGGCGGATTGTTCGGACTTATAAGCGCGCTGGCTTTCGTCTGGCTCATCATCTGGATGATGATGAGGGTGGAGACCGTCTTCAACAACGTCTGGAAGGTCAGGAAATTGAGAAGAGCTTTCTTCAGGCGCATCGGAATCGATCTGGTCATCATGGTGCTTGCGCCGTTTGTGGTGATTCTGCTGTATTCAGGCACAATCATATATTCACACGTGCTGGACCTCATCCCGAACTGGATCGGAGCGACGGACGAGATAAAGTCGTTTCTTGGCTGGATAGTCGCCTGGGCCGTCACGGTGCTGGTCTTTTCGGCGATGTACAAGTTCATCCCTGCGGTTGACGTGAAGTACCGTCATGCGTTCAAGGCGGCGGTGATCGCCGGCGTGGCGTTCTCTGTGCTTCAGTACCTCTATCTTGAGACCCAGGTGTTCGTGATGCGTCTGAACACGGTTTATGGAACAATAGCCGCCATTCCCCTCTTCATGGTCTGGATGAGGTTCGGGTGGCAGATAATCCTTTACGGGGCGCAGTTCTCCTACTCATTCCAGACAGTGGAGGAAGGAGGCTTCGTCAAGGGGCTGCCAGGAGTGTCGGAGGCTATTATGAAAAGTGATAAAGATTTGGTTGAAATATGAGCTTCTCACAATTCACGGAACAAGACTACGAACTGATCCGTCAGAGTTACGCCCAGCTTAAGGCTGCGGCTGAAAAACGTTGTGCGAACCAGCGGGAACTGGATGTTGTCCAGAAAGCCTTCGACTTTGCGAACGAGGCCCACAAGAACGTGCGCAGACGCTCCGGAGGCCCTTACATCATTCATCCGATCGAGGTCGCCAAGATTGTCGTGAGCGACATAGGTCTCGGCTACAAGTCGATAGCCGCGGCCTTGCTCCATGACGTGGTGGAGGACACGGACTACACCGTGGATGACATCCGCAAATTGTTCGGGGACAAGATAGCCAGTCTTGTGGACGGTCTCACCAAGATCAAGAACGTGCTCGACAACGAGGACCGCAGCAAGAAACTGGGAGACGACAACGCCAAGAGTCTTCAGGCGGAGAACTTCAAGAGAATCCTGCTGACCCTCAACGATGACGTGCGGGTGGTGCTTATCAAGCTGGCGGACCGTCTGCACAACTGCAGGACGATCGAGTTCATGCCGGAGTACAAGAGGGACAAGATCCTCAGCGAGACAATGTTCATCTTCATCCCTCTCGCCCACCGTCTCGGTCTGTACGAGATCAAGTCCGAGATGGAGAACATCTGGCTGAAGTATAAGGAGCCCGATGCCTACAAGGAGATCACAGGCCTTATCGACAGCAATCTGAGCGGCCGGGACAAGCAGATAGACGATTTCATCACCCCGATTGACTCGGCCCTGAGAAAGGCCGGCTTCGATTTCGAGATCCGCAAGAGGGTGAAGACTCCGTACTCGATCTGGCACAAGATGCAGACGAAGAACGTCACATTCGACCAGGTTTACGATCTCTATGCCCTCAGGATTGTCTTCAATCCGCCTACGGACACCAAGGAGAGCGAGCGTGACCAGTGCTACCACATCTTCTCCATCATTACCGGGATCTACCGCTACAAGCCGGACCGTGTGCGTGACTGGGTGAAGCATCCGAAGAGCAACGGCTACGAGGCTCTCCACTGCACTCTTATGAGTGACACGGGAATATGGATCGAGGTCCAGATCCGCTCCAGAAGGATGGATGACATCGCAGAGAAGGGCATCGCGGCGCATTGGACTTACAAGCAGGAGGGCTACATCAGCGAGAACGACAGCGAGATGGACAAGTGGCTCGCCAAGGTCAAGGAGATTCTGGTCAACCCGGACGTCAATGCCCTGGAACTGCTTGACATCATTCACAATGACCTCACCAGCAGCGAGATCACGGTGTTCACGCCGAAAGGGGACCAGAAGTCGATACTGAAAGGGGCCACCGCGCTGGATTTCGCCTACAGCATCCACACGGAGATCGGCAACAAGGCCATCGCCGCCAAGGTGAACATGAAACTCGTCCCGCTGTCGCATGTGCTCAGGAGCGGGGATCAGGTTGAGATCATCACAGCCGAGGTGGAGCAGCCCAAGCGCGAGTGGCTGCAGTTCCTCCAGACCAGACACGCCAGGAACCTTGTCATCGACTTCTTCAAGGTCCGCAAGAAAGAGATCGCCGAACTTGGACGGAAGATGTTGTCCGAACAGCTGGAGTCATCCGGCTACAGGATGAACAATGACTCCATAGAGATACTTCTGGATCATTTCGCCATACCGGGCGGCAATTCCGAGGAGATGTTCTTCAGAATCGGGATGGGAATCATAAAGATCGGGGACCTTTCCGAAGTCCTTGCGTCCGGAAAGGCCGACAAGAGCCATTCGTGGTCTTTCCCATGGTTCGGAAAGAAGAAGGAAGCCGTGAAGAAAGAGAGGATCGACTATGTCATCGCCTCCTGCTGCCGGCCGATTTCCGGAGATGCCGTGATCGGAATCAAAGCTCCTGACGGTACTGTCACCGTGCATAAGAAATCCTGCCCTGTCGCGGACAGCATAGCGTCCAAGCATGGGGACTGGGTCGTTGTCCCTCAGTGGGACGGTGATGACAGCCAGTCTTTCCTTGCGCGTCTTTCCATGCGGGGCGTGGACAGGGTCGGCTTGCTGAACGAGATTTCCCGGTACATCTCTCTGGTCATGGGCGTGAACATGCGGAAGGTCTGTCTGAACACGGACGGAGGCATATTTTCCGGCTACATCGACCTTTATGTCCATGACAAGGCCGCCCTTGAGAGAATGATCCGCAAGCTTAATTCCATTGACGGAATAAAAAGCGTAGTGAGAACTGAACTGTAAACTTGATTTTTGATGAAAAATAACCTTTCAATATTCTTTCCATTGGTTCCGGCCTCCCTGCTGCTGGCCGCCGCTTTGTTCCAACCTTCGTGCGCCAACACGACCCAGGCTCCGACAGGCGGACTCAAGGACACCCTGCCACCTGTCATCAGAAGGGTCGTCCCGCAGCCAGGGGCGGTCTCCCTGCCTGTCAGCGGAGCGAGGATCACCTTCACTTTCAATGAATATGTCACAGTCAAGGATCCTAAGGGAATATACCTGTCCCCGCCGCAGAAAAAGAGTCCGAAGTACAAGATAAGGGGGAAGAGTGTGGTGGTCTATTTTGAGGAGGATCTCCTTCCGAACACCACCTACACCCTTGATCTGACAGGTGCCATAGCTGACAACAATGAGGGGAACATGTTCCCCGGATTCACCACGGTGTTCTCGACCGGAGAGAAGGTGGATTCCATGTACGTGACCGGAATCGTGCGGGACTGCAACACCCTGAAGCCGGTCAAGGGTGCCACGGTGATGTTCTATAAGGACCAGAGGGACTCGGCCGTCTTTCTGGAAAGGCCGGTGGCCGCGGTCAAGACCGATGACTGGGGGTATTTCTCCCTGCGGAACATCCAGGACACCGTTTTCCGGGTCTATGCGCTGGTTGACGGCAACGGGAACAACATCTACGACCCGGACGAGGATCAGATCGCGTTTCTGGACACCTTGTTCCGTCCGGTGAATGTGGTGAACGACAGTGTCCCGGAATTGAAGAAATTCGACATGAAAGACACTCTGGCCTGCCAGTCCAGAAAGGCTGAACTCCGGCTTAACGTGTTCAGGGAGAGACCTTCCAAGCAACTGCTGATGAACAGGAAGAGGACCGGAGACAGGTCTGCCTATGTCACATTCATGGCTCCGGGAACAAGGATAGATTCCCTTTGGTTCCAGGGCTTTCCGGCCGGCAAGGTCATAACCGAGTTCAACATCGGGCAGGACAGTCTTCTGCTTTGGCTTAACGACCGGGGAGCGATGCCTGACTCACTGCATCTGTGTGTGAGGTACTGGAAGACGGACACGCTTGGCGTGCTTCGGCCTGTGACAGAGAAGGTCAGCCTTGTGGACGAGAACAAGCCGAAAGGCAGGGCCGCGAGGAAGAAGATTGAGCACAAGGACACGATCTGCGGATTGAGCCTCAAGGCCGAGCCTGAGACCTTCGAGCAGAACGGAATCACGCTGGAGTTCGACTATCCACCTGTCCTCGGAGAATTCGACTCCTTGGTCTTCAAGTCTGTCAATCCGAAGCAGAAAGAAAAGAGAGAGGCCTTTACAATAGAGCGTGACTCCTTGAACCTGAGAAAGTACATCATCACGCCCGGAGTAGGGATCCAGCCCGGCTACGAGTATTTCTTCAAGGTGCCGGAAAGAGCCTTCATGGACATCAACGGTCACTGGAACGACAGCACCGAGGTCAAGGTGTCCCTTCCGAACGATGACAACCTGAGCATTTTCACCTTGAATGTCACCGGAGTGAACGGCAACAAGTACATCGTGGACCTTTTGGACGAGAAAATGTCCTCCGTCCTCAGGAGCTACATAATCGAATCCGACTCCGTTCTGAAGTTCCCTTATCTCAAGCAGGGAAAGTACTCCATAAGGATAACGGAGGATCTCAACCGCAACGGGATTGTGGACACCGGCAATCTTCTGGCACACAGGCAGCCGGAGAAAGTCAGGTTCCTGATGACAAAGGACAGCGAGCTGTTCGAGATTCCGGAGCGCAGTGAGATCAGTCAGGAACTGGATCTGGTCACTTTCTTCAAATAATGGCAAAAAACTATGTCTATCAGGAAATATATTCTTTCAGCCGTTGTCTCCTTTGCGGGCATCGTCTGTTGCGGACAAGGGATGACGGATCCGGTCAAGGTGGCCTCCCCCGCCCTACAGGTACGGGACAGCCTCGCGGCGCAGGAAGCGACATATTCGGATATCTATCTTGACACGGTTCAGGTCAGCCGGGTCTTCGAAGTCAACGACTATTCCATGATCGGAGTCGAGTATGGGGTCTCGTTCAGCAAGATGACATTCAATCCGACTTACACCCAGTCAACGCTCTTTTCCCCGAACACCTTCGGTGTGTTCTACACCCGTTACGGCAAGATGTTCGCCTATCTGCCTTATTTCGGATTCAAGGCGGGACTCCGCTACTCCCATGAAGGGTACAAGTTCAAGGAGAACAAGGACACCAAGGTGACACCGACCGTGGAGGGGGCCACGCAGGCCATTATGGATGTCGTGGAGGTTCCGTTCATGGCGCATCTGCACCTTGACGGGCTTCACTACAAGGTGATGGCTGACGCCGGCATCTACGGCGGCTATCGGATGAACATAAAGAGGACCGGTGAATATGTCGACGAGTCGATCCTGAACTCGTTCAAGGACACTGACCGCCGCTTTGACTACGGACTGTGTGGCGGCATCGGTTTCGGTCTGGTGTTCGATCCAGTGGAGTTCCACATCAACGCCAACGTGCGGTACTCGTGGGGGACCATCTATGATCCTGACTATCACAGCAAGGACTATTACAGGTATGCCTACCCGTTCGACGTTATGGTCACGGCGGGAGTGTATTTCCAGCTTACCAGGAGAACCGGACACGGCAGATCCTGGCTCAGGCGAGAGGCTTATCGGCAGGTATTCAATCCGGAGATGAAATGAGAACTTTGACAGCAAAGGTCGGGGATGTCCTGATCGGAAAAGGCAATCCTATCGTTGTCCAGACAATGTGCAACACCCACACTTTCGATGTGGAGGCCACTGTGTCCCAGTGCCTGAGGCTCCGTGACGCCGGAGCGGAGATCATAAGGATCACGGTGCCCGGCCCGGCGGACGTGGGACATGTAAGGGAGATCAAGTCCCGCCTGAAGGGACTCGGAGTGTTGACGCCGATTGTAGCGGACATCCATTTCTCCTCACAGACAGCGATCATGGTGGCTCCTTTCGTGGAGAAGGTCAGGATCAACCCGGGTAATTTCCACAAGGATCACGAGGAGGCGCGCCGGCAGTTCGCCAGTCTCATCGAGGTCTGCCGCGGTAACGGGACGGCGATCCGGATAGGAGTCAATCACGGTTCATTGGGGGATTACATCACCAATCTCTACGGCAACACTCCCCAGGCCATGGCCAAGGCTGCCCTGGAGTGGTTGGGGATGTGCGCGGACGCGGATTTCCATAACGTTGTGGTGTCGCTTAAATCCAGCAACACCATAGTCATGGTGGAGGCGTACCGTGAACTCATGGCCGCCATGAAAGAGAACGGACTTGTCTATCCTCTTCATGTCGGAGTGACCGAGGCCGGCAATGGTGACAGCGGCAGGATAAAGTCCTGTGTCGGAATATCGACCCTTCTTTCCGAAGGGATCGGAGACACGGTCCGGGTCTCTCTGACCGAGGATCCGGAGACTGAGCTTCCTGTGGCGCGGTACCTTGCCGCAAGGTACGGCCACAAGATCGTCTCCTCGATGACCTCCTTGTCCCTGAAAGACAAAAAGGCCGTCGCCGTCTATGACTCACCTTCCCGTGAGACGTTGTTGCTGGACGTTTCCTGTGATTTCGGCAAACGGTTGCTGGACAAGTCCTTGGATGAACTTGAATTGGACGGGACCTATGTGGATGAGTCCGGGAAGAAGGTCTCAGTCCGGGAGTCCGGCTTTGGCACCTATCTCGTGGATGAGCTGATGCAGGCTGCCAGAAGACGTTTCTACAAGCCGGAATATGTCGCATGCCCTGGTTGCGGACGAACCATGTACGATCTCCAGAAGGCTTTCGAGGAAGTCAAGGCCAGAACCTCCCATCTGAAGGACACCGTCATCGCCGTGATGGGCTGCATAGTGAACGGTCCCGGTGAGATGGCTGATGCAGACTGGGGCTATGTCGGCGAAGGCAACCACAAGGTCACCATCTACAAGGGAAAGACTCCCGTGCTGAAGCATATTCAGGACACGGAAGCCGTGGAGCGTCTTGTCGAGCTGATCGAGAAGGAGCGTCCGCAGGTTATTTAAGCTCGGCGATGACCGTCTCGCAGGCTCTGGTGAAATCCCCCTCCGCCACCTTGACCTCGGCGTCAAGCGGGAGGAATATGTCAATCCTGGAGCCGAACTTTATGATTCCGCACTGCTTCCCCCTCTCGACCTCGTCACCTTCCTTCGAGTAGCAGACAATCCTTCTGGCGAAGGTGCCGGCGATCTGCCTGAACAGGATCTCTCCGCATTCATTGCGGATGGCGGTGGAGGAATGTTCGTTCTTCTCGGAGGCCTTCGGCAGGAATGCGAGAAGGTATTTCCCCGGATGGTACCTGTAGTAGGAGATCTTTCCGGCCATAGGCCAGAAATTGGTGTGGACATCGAAAAAGTCCATGTAAACGGACACCTGGATGCGGTCGTCCTTGAAATATTCCTTCTCATAGACCCTGTCCACAATCACGACCTTACCGTCGGCCACGGATGTGATTGTCTTGCCGCCACCTTCCGGGGTGTCCCTGTCCGGCACCCTGTGGAACCAGAACACGAAGAACGCGAACACCAGCAGTATGATGATGATGGAAACATAAATGAACGGACTACGGATGAAATATACCGCACATCCGCCAAGGACGGCTGTGACCGCCCAGTTTATACCGATGGTTCCGTGTGAGTCCTTGTCTACTTTTATCTTCCTCATATCGCTTGTATATTCGTTAGTTAGCTATTATAGCAGGTCGAAGACCGCCAGGTAAAGCGCCCCGAACGGCATCGCCATCAATGTGCTGTCGAACCGGTCAAGGAAACCTCCGTGCCCCGGGATGATCTTGCCGGAATCCTTGACTCCGTAAACTCTTTTCCACTGTGACTCGAACAGGTCGCCATAGACTCCCGTCACAGACATGATGAGCGACAGAATCAGGCAATGGATGAGCGGGAACCTCAATATTCCGAACTCATAAAGAGCGAATGCGGCCAGTACGGAACTGATGAGACCGCCCGTGAATCCTATCCATGTCTTTTTTGGGGACACGGACGGAAATAGCTTCTGCGGGAATATCTTGCCGAGCGAGATTCCGAAAGCGAACGCGCCAACATCCGAACACCAGATGATTATAAAGAAGCAGAGCAGCAGGTTGCCGCTGAAATTCCCCGCCTTGTCAAAGGCTATGAGGTTTGACAGGGCGATCGGCACGGCGATGTAAACCAAGCCCGTGTAGATGTTGGAGAACTTGCCGTATTCCTCCTTGTCCTTGACATACAGGGAGTTGATCATGACTATGAAAATCGGCACCATTGCGAATGCCACAAACTTTATGTGGATGTGGTATGTCGCCACGGCGAAGAGTATTCCGAAAAGAATGACCGCCGCGATTATGGCCAGCACTTTCGAGAAGGTGTAGCTGTGCCCCATCGTGATGTGGTAGAACTCCAGAAGCATCACAGACATGACGAATATGATAAGTCCCGCGAACAGAAACTTGTTGAACATCAGACAGGCCATCATCGCAAGGATGAAGACCACGCCTGAGATCGATCTGACAACTACGTTATTCATCGCCTGTCCCTGTTGTCACCGGCTCCTCGTCTGCGGGCGCGCCGCTGTCCTCACTGTCCTCGGCGGGCTTGACCTTCGGACCGAAAATCTTCTCGATGTCCTCGGCGAAGATCACTTCTTTCTCAAGAAGGATCTGAGCCATCCTGACAAAACCCTCCTTATGCTCGGTCAGGATCCTGTAGGTCCTGTCGTGAATCTCCCCGACAAGATCCTTGACCTCCTGATCCATAAGCTCGGCGGTCTTCTCGCTGTAAGGCTTGGTAAGGTCGTAGCCTCTTGAGCCTGTCGAATCGTAGAACGAGACCTCGCCGACCTTCTCGCTCATTCCATAATACTGGACCATATTGTAGGCCATGCGTGTGAGCCTTTCCAGATCGTTGAGCGCCCCGGTCGCCGGCTCGCCGTTGATGATCTCCTCCGCGACGCGGCCTCCGATCAACGCGCACATCTTGTCCATGAGGTAGGACTTGGACAGAATCTTCCTCTCGTCGGGCAGGTACCAGGTGAGTCCGAGGGCCTCCCCTCTCGGGATGAGGCTGACCTTGAACACAGGGTCTGAATATGGCAGCAGCCATCCCACGGTCGCATGTCCGGCCTCATGGTAGGCTGTCGTCCTCTTCTCCGCCGGAGTCATTATGGAACCCTTGCGCTCAAGTCCTCCGACTATCCTGTCCACAGCATCGAGAAAGTCCTGACGGTCAATCTCCTTCTTGTCCCTTCTCGCGGCTGTCAGAGCGGCTTCGTTGCAGACATTGGCGATGTCGGCTCCCGAGAATCCCGGCGTGTGCTGCGCCATGAATCCGAGATCGAAATCCCGGGCGATCTTGAGGTTACGGGTGTGGACATTGAAGATTTCCTCCCTTTCCTTGAGTTCCGGGAGATCGACATGGATCTGGCGGTCAAAACGTCCGGCCCTGAGCAGCGCCTTGTCCAGAATGTCCGCCCTGTTGGTTGCGGCAAGGATGATGACTCCGGAATTGGTGTCGAAACCGTCCATCTCTGTAAGCAACTGGTTCAATGTGTTCTCACGCTCGTCATTTGAAGAGAAGCCCACATTCTTTCCCCTTGCCCTTCCGACCGCGTCGATCTCGTCGATGAAGACGATGCACGGAGCCTTCTCCTTTGCCTGACGGAACAGGTCCCTCACTCTGGACGCGCCGACGCCGACGAACATCTCCACGAAATCCGAACCGGAGATCGAGAAGAAAGGCACGTTTGCCTCTCCGGCCACAGCCTTGGCCAGCAATGTCTTGCCAGTGCCCGGAGGCCCTACGAGAAGGGCTCCCTTAGGAATCTTTCCGCCAAGAGAAGTGTATTTCTGAGGATTCTTCAGGAAATCCACGATCTCCATCACCTCTTCCTTCGCTCCGTAAAGGCCGGCCACATCCTTGAATGTGACGTTGACCTTTTCCTTGTCGGCCAGCTTGCCTGTGGACTTGCCCACGTTGAACACCCCGCCGGGACCTCCCGCGCCGCCGCCCATGTTCCTGCTGAAGCCACGGAACATCCAGATCCACATTGCGATCAGAAGAACCGGGAAGATGATCCATTCGAGGATGCCGGACCACATCCGGCTGTCATTCTCCATGACAATCTTCACCTGCTGTTCCCCGGACGGCATCCTTGCGTTCAGATCCCCGAACTCTTTCTCGGCGTCGAACTTGTCGGACACAAGGAATATGAAATGGGGTGAGGCCGGCGGAACCTTCCCGCCGAACTTGTCGGTGTACTTGTTCAGCCTGTCCGGACGGACGGTGACGCTGCCTTTGAAATCGTTCCTGACGAAATCAATCTCCTTGATGTCTCCCGTAAGAAACATCTCCTGAACCTCAGCCCATTCGATTTTCTGAGGATTCGCGCCGCTGTTGTTGAACAGCAGCCAACCTATTCCAAGAATCAGGATCAGGTACAGCCATGAGAAGTTGAACCTCATGCGGATCACTTTCCTTCTCGGATCATTGCCATTAGGGTTGCTGGAATTATTCGGCATCTGTCTCTTGCTTTTTTGTTTTAGGCACACGTCTTACCTTGTACTCCTTGTGGGGAGCGTCTGCCCAAAGCTCCTCAAGCCTGTAGAACTGACGGTATTCGGTCAGGAAAATGTGGGCCACGATGTCACCGTAGTCCAAAATTATCCAGAAGTTGTTCTCCATGCCCTGGGTGCGGAGCGGCTTCCTGCCTTCCTCCCGCATTTTGCTTATGACATTGTCGGCTATGGCGTTGACATTGGTGGTGGAATCCGCGTTGCAGATCATGAAATGGTCCGTTATCGCGGTTCCAAGAGGCCTGAGGTCTATGTCAATGACGTTATGTGCTTTCTTGTCAAGCATGGCGTCCGCCATAACCCGCAGATCGTGTGTAATCATATCGAGAATGTTTTATATTTTTGCGTTTCCAATCAAATTATACAAATATACGACAAAATCTGAACCAATGAAAGAGGAAGTTGACATACAATGGCTGGAAGAAGTCGATTCCACTAATAATGAGGCATTAAGACGCATTTGCGAACTTGACAGTCTGTCAGTTGTCGCCGCTGTGCACCAGACCGCCGGCCGCGGCCAGCGAGGGAACTCGTGGCTGACGCATGCCGGAGAGAACCTGACTTTCTCTATGGTGATGAAGTTCGGCGATGGCGCATTCCCCCCTCTGGAGGCCTCTCGGCAATTTGTCATAACCCGCCGTGTGACCTTGGGCGTTGCGGATTATCTGGAATCGGAAGGGATCGGATGTGCGGTGAAATGGCCGAACGACATCTATGTAAGGAACAGGAAAATCTGCGGCATGCTCATAGAGAACACCTTGAGAGGATCTTTCCTTGCCGCGAGCGTGATAGGGATAGGCCTTAATGTCAACCAGAAAGAATTTCCGCCGCAACTTGTGAATCCGGTGTCGATGAGCATTCTCACCGGCAAGGAATATGACATCAGAAGCGAGCTGGTCAAACTTTGCGGCTGCGTGCGTGCAAGACTCCGCGACTTTGACAAAAAGGATGAATATGCGGACAGGCTCTATCGTCTCGGAACGCTCGATGAATATGTCATCTGTGCTACCGGAGAGTCTCTACACGCCAGAATCATAGGTGTCTCCGACCGGGGAATGCTTTGTCTGGAAACGGAAAAAGGCAAACGTATAGAGTTTGCCTTCAAGGAAATAAGCTATGTCATCTAACGAAGTTCGGCAATAGCTTTTGCCGGGTCCTGAGCCTTGAATACCGAACTTCCGGCCACAAGCATCGTCGCTCCGGCCTCAGTCAGAAGCCCGGCGTTGGCGGCTGACACGCCACCATCCACTTCTATGTCCCTGACGACTCCCCTTCTGTCCATCTCGGCCCGGAGGGCTTTGATCCTGCCGATTGAACCCTCTATGAATTTCTGACCTCCGAATCCGGCGAAGACCGACATGATCAGGAAGAAATCCACGTCCTCGATGTAAGGGAAAAGCCTTTCGACCGGCACGTCCGGATTGACCGCAAGTCCGGCCCTAGCACCACAAGACTTGATCTGCGTGATGATCTCCTTGGGATTCCTGCCGGCCTGATCCGCAGCTTCAAGGTGAAAACTGATCAGTCCGGCTCCGCATCTCGCGAACCTTTCGATGTACTTGTCCGGATTTACGATCATCAGATGCACGTCCATCGGCACTGTGACCACCTTCGCGATCGCCTCCATCACCGGGAATCCGAATGAGATGTTGGGGACAAGGCTGCCGTCCATCACGTCAATGTGGATCAGGTCGGCGTTCCCGTTGACCATCCTTATGTCCGGCTCCAGATTGAGGAAATTGCCGGAAAGTATCGAAGGAGCTATCTTTACCATACTACTTGAAATCAGTCACAACGTCAACAAGGTGCTTCGTGAATTTGTCCAGCGATGCCAGTTCAAGCCTTTCTCCCGGAGCGTGAACGCCGCGTAGGGTCGGACCGAACGAAATCATGTCCAGATCCCCGAACTTCTCCCCGAAGAGTCCGCATTCAAGTCCGGCATGGATGGCCTTGACCTCAGGCTCGCATCCGAACAGTTTCCTGTACGAATCAACGCACAGCCGGAGAATATGGGATTCAAGGTTCGGCTTCCAGCCCGGATATTCACCAAAGTGTGTCACCTCGGCTCCGGCGAGCAGGAAGTTCGCCTCCACCTTGGCGGCCATCATCTTTCTCGCGGAACCTGTAGAACTCCTCTGGCTGGTGACTACCTCTATCCTCCCCCGTCCGCTCATGCTTACGGCCGCCAGGTTGGTCGATGTCTCCACAAGTCCCGGGATGTCCTGGCTCATGGTCTCCACTCCGTGCGGGCATGCGAACAAAGACATTATGAACCTTTCCGTCACCCCGCTTTCAACAGGCTTCTCCGTGCATCGGTAGGTTCCGCCATTGAAAGTCATCCCAGGATCCGTCCTGAGATATTCATTTCTCAAGTCCTCGCCGAAGGCTTTGAACCTTGAGATTGTGGCCTCGACGTCCGGGACTGTGACGATGGCCTCGCACTCCCTCGCTATCGCGTTCGGTTTGTTGCCTCCCCTGAACATGACAAGCTGAAGCCCGTACGCCATTTCGGAGTACAGGAACCTTGCCATCTGCTGGATGGTGTTCACGCGTCCTTTATCGATGTCGTCGCCGCTGTGTCCGCCTATGGCTCCGCCGATCTCAAGTCTCACAGGCTTGTAGCCTTCCTTGACGTCTTCCCGGACATAGTTGAACACCGCAGTCGTGTCAAGGCCGCCGGCGCAGCCGATGAACATCTGGCCCTCGTCCTCGGAATCCAGGTTGATGAGCGTCCTGCCCGTGAAGAATCCCGGCTCCATGCTGAACGCGCCCTCCATTCCGGTCTCCTCCGAGGTCGTGAACACGCACTCAAGCCTTCCCGTCGGAAGGTCGTTGTCGAGAAGGGCCAGCATAGCTGCCATCCCGATGCCGTCGTCGGCTCCTAAAGTCGTGTCCTTGGCTATCATCCAGCCATCCTCGATGACATATTCTATGGGATCCGTGAGGAAGTCGTGCCGCACGCCGTTCCTTTTCTCGCAGACCATGTCCTGATGGCCCTGAAGAACCAGCGTAGGGACATTTTCCTTGCCTTTGCAGGCTTCCTTTACTATGCAGACGTTGTTTGCCTTGTCGGTTCTGCATTCAAGATTCCTTTCCTTGGCAAATTGCTGAAGAAAGGCAGCCATCGGCTCTTCATGTCCGGATTCCCTCGGAATCCGTGTGATCTCCCGGAAGATCGAAAGTATTTTTTCTGAATTCATCTGACACCTGTAATTATCCTGTCACTGGCACAAGCATCTTCTCAATGTCGGTAACGTACTGTCTGAACAACTTGTCGGTTGTCATCAGATCCGACACTGTCGAGCAGGCGTGAAGCACCGTGGCGTGATCCTTCCCTCCAAGTTCCATACCGATCGTGGACAGAGAGCAGCCTTCTATGTGGTTGCGGCTCATGAACATCGCGATCTGCCTTGCCTGGACGATCTGCCTTTTCCTCGATTTGGAGACGAGCGTCTCGCGGGTGATGTTGAAATACTCGCAGACCACCTCCTGCACCTTGTCTATCGTGACCTCGTTCCGTTCCTCCCCGACGATGTTGCCGGTGACTTGCTCGGCGAGTTCCTCGGTGACCTCCTCGTGGCAGAGTGTGGCATTTGCCATCAAAGAGATGAGCGCACCCTCAAGTTCCCTGAAATTGGAGCGGATCCTGTTTGCCAGAAACTCCAGTACATTGTCGCTGACGCAGACCCCCTCGCGCGAGCACCTTGCCTTCAGCATGGCGAGCCTCGTGTCGTGGTCCGGTCTCGACAATTCGATGGACAGTCCCCACTTGAAACGTGAGAGAAGCCTTTCCTCGAAGTTCATCAGGTCAGCAGGAGCGCGGTCCGACGTGAACACCAGCTGCTTTCCCGACTGGTGGAGGTGATTGAATATGTTGAAGAACGCATTCTGGGAAGCCGGACCGATAAGCTCCTGGATGTCATCCATAATGAGGACATCGATCCTCATGTAGAAGGCCATGAAGTCGGTCAGCTTGTTCTGAACGTTCACCGCATTTACGTACTGGGTCCTGAATTCGTTGCCGGTGACATAAAGGACAACCAGGTCAGGATAGGCGTCGTGGATGGCGATTCCTATCGCCTGGGCGAGATGGGTCTTGCCCAATCCCGGACCTCCGAAGATGAACAGAGGGTTGAACGGGGTCTTTCCGGGCATGTCGGAGATGCTTATCCCGGCGTTGTAGCCCATCTTGTTGCACTCCCCTTTCACCAGGTTGTCAAAACAATAGACAGGGTTGAGCCTTGGATTGATCTTGAGTTTCTGGATTCCGGGAAAGACAAATGGATTTGGATTGCCTGACGGCTGGAATGTGTTGATGGTCACAGGTTTGTTCTCCGGCACACTCCCATGCGCCGCCGTGAAGACCATAGCGCGTTCCTTCTGTACGGGATGGATCTGGTAGAGCAGCCTGGCATCCTGGCCGATGACTCTCCTCAGGGTCATCTTGATGATCGGCAGAAAGGCATCCTCCAGATAGCTTCTGAAGAAGTCGGTCGGCACCTCCACCGTAAGGGTCGATCCTTCAAGAGAAACCGGAACTATGGTTCTGAACCAGACCTCGAACTGCTTTGGCTCGACGTTCTGCTCGAATATCCGCAGACAGTCGTTCCAGACAGAGATATGTCTTTCCTGTTCAGCCATTCCTTTTCAGATGAATAATTAAATTGTGTCAGAGAATCTGTCCCCCTAATTTCTTCGTTGTGCAAAGTTGGGGGAAAATTAATTCATAAAAAATCTTTTTTTGTATTGTTTTTGTTTTTTATTTTCCTTATATAATTGAATGTTCAAGGAGAATTGATTTTATGCAATATTCTGGGAATTAATATCTTGCACTATGGAAAAATTTCTAACTATCCTAAAATCAAACAGGTCGTAGTTTGGAATTATTCAAAATTTATCAAGGGGCTGATCCTAGCCTATAAATATAGGGAAACAGCCCTTCAGCGCAGCCTTTCAGCGATGCCGTTCTCCACTTTGACCATGAATGAATCCTTGAAATCCTTCCGGATCCTGACATTGTTCTCCCTTGCGGTCTCCAGATTGTCCGAAAATCCTATTATATACTTGAAAAGACGGCCCGCCTGAAGCCTCATCACATCATGGCCTTTGAAGAACGGATCATTCCCGGACATTGATTTTGACGAGACGATGACCTGTGTCCCATATATAACCGTATCTTTTTCGCTCTCAATAGTTCTGGTCTTTTCATCTGCATCGTTTGTCTGGATGTCTGGCACCTTTGTCTCCTCTGGTCCGGCTTCGTTTGTCCGGGGCGTTTCCGCTTTTGGGGTGACGTTGACGGCATCCGAGCCGTCATATTCCTTCTTATATTTCCTGAACGCGTCGTAGATGTCAGACGCAATCCGTTCTCTTCCCTTTTCCGTTATCAGAACCTCACGGTCTGCCGAGTTCGACATGAAGCCGCATTCTATCAGCACCGACGGCATGGCGGTTCTCCACAGTACGTAAAAAGGGTCCTGGAATATTCCTCTGCTGTGTTGGAACGCCCCGCCTTTCATCTCTTTGTCAACCAGCTGGGCGAACTTGAAACTTTGCTCAAGATAGGCGTTCTGCATCAGGTTCATGAATATGTAGGATTCCGGATCCGCCGGATCAAACCCTTCGTAGCGCGTGGTGTAGTCATCCTCAAGCTTGATCACGGAGTTCTCCCTGCGCACCACATCCATGTTGCCGGCATAGAGGTCCTTGTTCTTGCTTGTGTACTGCCCGAGAATGTGGACTGAATAGCCGTTGGGTCCGTTCCTCTTGCCATCCACTGAATTTATGTGGATCGAGATGAAGAGGTTGGCGTTGTTGCGGTTGGCTATGTCCGCCCTTCCCTGTAGCGTCACGAACGTGTCATTGTCCCTTGTCTGGATGACCTTTACGTCGGGGTAGCCGCGGCGGATCTTCTCATTCAGTCTCCCAGCGATGTCGAGGACGATTGTCTTTTCCAGAGTTTTTCCGCTCGGGCTGATGCATCCCGCATCCTTGCCTCCGTGGCCGGGGTCTATGACGACGGTTGACAAGCTGATGGCGGCTGACGGGTTCTGAGCCGAGGCCTGGACTCCGGTCACAGCAAGCGATAAAGCCATTATCGCGGCAAGATAATTGCGATGTAAATCCAAAAATGTAGTATATTTGTCTTTTGCAAATTTAGAAAATAATTGCAATTCAAGAAGCATACATCTAATATTATCCTCATTGTGGCGCTTGCGGCGTTGACGGGGCTGACAATGTTCGGACAGGATCTGAGGAGGAACAGGAACCTTGGGAAGGCTGCTGAGACCGCGTCTTTGCCGGATAGCGTCAAGTCAGCCGTTACTGATTCCTTACTCCGTAAAAATGATTCCGTGCCGCCGCATAAGGATTCCATTTCCGTAAGGCGTGACTCAATCAGCGTGGCTGATTCGATGTCACGGGCGGACTCTCTGTTCCTGCTGGACAAAAGTTCGCTTTCCCGGCCTGCGTTCTCGGGGGCCAAGGATTCCATCCGGCAGGATTTCTCGAACGGGCGGCGCAAGATGTACTACTGGGGGGATGTGGAGGTCTCCTACGACAACATCAAGCTCAAGGCAGACTACATGGAATACGACATGTCCACTGGAACGGTCTATGCCAAGGGAACATACGACAGCCTTACAAGGGAATGGAAGGGGCAGCCCGAGATGACGCAGGGAAACCAGACTTTCAGCATGGAGGAAGTCCGGTACAATTTCAACACCCGCAAGGCCCGGATCACGAACATGATCACGAAGGAGGATGACGGCATTCTTCATGGCAAGAACATCAAGATGATGCCGGACAAGTCCATCAACATCACCAAGGGAAAGTACACGGTCTGTGATCTGGAGCATCCCCACTATTACCTTAAGCTCTCTTCCGCCAAGGTTGTGACCAAGCCGTCCCAGAAGACGGTTTTCGGGCCGGCCCACCTTGTCGTCGAGGATGTGGATCTGCCGATCGGCATCCCGTTCGGTTTCATTCCAAAGCGCCCGGACAGGGCCACGGGACTTCTGATGCCTTCTTTCGGAGAGGAGAACGCCCGCGGTTTCTACCTGAGGGACGCCGGAATGTACTTTGTGCTGGGGGACTATTTCGACATGTCGCTTACAGGCGATTACTACACTCTCGGTTCATGGGCGGCCAACCTGAACTCGCGGTATATGGTCAAGTACAAGTTCAGCGGCAACATCGCCATCAACTATTCCGTCGACCAGACAGGCGAGAAAGGCAGCACGGATTTCTTCCAGAGCAAGAACTTCGGCGTAAGATGGTCGCATTCACAGGATTCCAAGGCACATCCCGGGACCACGTTCTCGGCTTCTGTCAACTTTTCAAGCCCTTCCAACAGCCGATACAACTCGCACTCGGTGTCGGAGGCCCTCCAGAAGCAGATCTCGTCCTCCATCTCATACTCCAAGAACTGGAACGGAAAGTTCAACCTGTCGGTCAACGCGCTGCACAGCCAGAACTCAAGGGACAGCTCATATTCATTCACCCTTCCTAACGTCACGTTCTCAGTCTCGACGTTCTATCCCTTCAAGATAAAGAACAGGGTCGGGAAGGAGCGTTTCTACGAGAAGTTCGCGCTGGGCTACAACACTTCGCTCCAGAACAAGATCAACTTCAAGGCCTCGGAGTTCGGAGAGCCGGGCTTCATGGACAAGTTCCAGAACGGCATGACGCACAATTTCTCCATCAAACTGCCGGATTTCACGCTCCTCAAGTACCTGAACGTAGCCCCTAACGTCAGCTACGGCATGAACTGGTTCTTCCGCAAGAGCGAGGCGTACTTCGATCCGGAGACCAACAGCGTCCAGACAGAGATGGGCAGACAGTTCGGCACGTTCGGGGCGACGCACAACTATTCCGGCTCCGTGTCTATGAGCACCCGTCTCTACGGAATGTTCAATTTCGGCAAGTATCATAAGATTCAGGCGCTCAGGCATGTGATCTCCCCGAGCCTCAGCATGAGTTTCAGTCCGGAGAAAGGCAAGGCTTTCAACGGCTGGAGGACATTCAACTACATCGACACGCTCGGCGTCCAGCGTTCCTATGACTACAACATCTATCAGGGGCAGATCAACTCGGCTCCGGGCAAGGGACGTTCCGCGACCATGAGCCTTTCCATCGGAAACAATCTGGAAGCCAAGGTCCGCGACATGAAGGACACCACCGGCACAGGCTCCAAGAAAGTCAAGATCCTGGATCAGCTCAACCTCTCCACCGGCTATAATTTCCTGGCCGACTCCCTGAAGATGAACAATGTCGGGGTCACGATGTCCACTTCTGTCTTCGGAAAGCTTGGAATAAACGGCAACATGAACTTCGACCCTTACGCCATCAATGAAAGGGGGCAGAGAGTCAACAAGTACAATATCACGGAGAACGGAGTGCCGCTCAGGCTTACCAACGTGAGCGGTTCCGTGTCATATTCATTGTCCGGCAAGGGTACCGTCAAGGGCGATGACGGCTCGAAATCATCGGGCGGTGACAGCGGTTCGGGCAGCGGCGCCGCTGACTATTACAGGCGGATATATTACCATCCTGTGACCGGTGAATATATTCCCGGAGGATGGCTTTACTACACCAATCCGAATGTGCCGTGGAGCATGAACTTCAACTACAACTTCTCGATGAACCGTTCTTACACCTTCGCTAACAATCAGTTGAGCAAAAAAGACAATTTCACCCAGACCCTCGGGGTTCAGGGCAACGTCCAACTGACTCCGAAGATGTCTGTCCAGGCGCAGTCCGGTTGGGATTTCACGGCGATGAAAATGACCACCACGCAGTTCTCGTTCAGGTATGACCTGCACTGCTTCAACATCTCCGTGTCGTGGGTCCCGTCAGGTATGTACCAATCCTATTCATTCCTCATCTCCGCGAACGCGGCGGCTCTGGCGGACTTGCTGCGGTTCAAGAAAAGTACGAGTTACTGGGACAAATAGTTTGGATTTTTACGATAATTATCCTACCTTTGCATGCTGATTTGTCCGGCAATAAGCCGGAAGGCTATATCCACGATAATTTTTCCGAAATCATTTCCGTTGACTGAGACAGTCCGGAATCATTTTTAGTTTATGCCTTATAATTTATTTGAACTCACTCAGATGAGCAGAGAGCAGCTTGAGAAAGCCGCTCAGGAGCATCAGATCAAGAATTTCAAGAAGTTGACAGATGAGAACCTGTCTTTCGCGATATTGGACGCCCAGGCCGCCGCTGCTTCTCTCCAACCGGTGGAAAAGCCGAAGGCGAAGCGTGGAAGACCGCGCAAGAATCCGCTTCCGGAGCAGACCAAGACACAGGCCGTAAAACCTGTTGACACCGAAAAGAATGACAACAAAGCCAACGGACGCCCGGAGGGCAAGCGTGAAAAGCCGAAAAAGACCGAGCCGAAGTCCGTTGAACCGGTTACCGTTCAGGGAGAGCAGGATGCAAAGCCGGCTCCTAAGAAGAGGGGACGCAAGCCGAAGTCCGCGATGCAGCCTCAACAGGAGGCTGTTGTGACTGAGGCTGACAATAAGCCGAAGGAAGAAGTCGTGGAGGTCGCCCCGATGCCGGATTCAGTGTCGGCGAAGGAAACTGTCCTGCAGCCGCGGTCCGAGTCCGTCAACGGCAAAGAGTTCATACATCAGCTTTTTGACGATCTGAAGGATGATCCGGCGGTTCAGGTTGACATGGGTCGCAGAAAACAGAAAAACAAGTTCCAGGGACAGAACGGACAGAATGCCGGTCTGCAGAAGCAGCAGAATTTCCAGAATCAGAAGTCAAAGGCTCCTGAGATTGAGTTTGACGGCACGGTGGAGGCCACGGGCGTCCTTGAGATCATGCCTGACGGTTACGGTTTCCTCCGCTCATCGGACTACAATTATCTCAACTCTCCTGATGACATCTATGTCAGCCAGAGCCAGATAAAGAACAACGCCCTCAAGTCGGGCGACACTGTCACCGGTGAGATACGTCCTCCCAAGGAAGGTGACAAGTACTTTCCTCTCGTCAAGATCAACTACATCAACGGACGCACTCCGGACTACATCCGCGACAGGATTCCGTTTGATTTCCTTACGCCTTTGTTCCCGGAGGAGAAGTTCAATCTTCTCGGACACGGCCATCAGAGTGACCCGTCATGCCGCATTGTGGACATGTTCACCCCTATCGGAAAAGGACAGCGCGGACTCATTGTCTCCCAGCCGAAGACCGGTAAGACAATGCTCCTGAAGTCCATCGCCAACGCGATCGCAGACAACCATCCGGAGGTCTATGAGATTGTGCTTCTGATTGACGAGCGTCCTGAAGAGGTGACCGACATGAGCCGCAGCGTAAAGGCCGAGGTCGTGGCCTCCACTTTCGACGAGCCGGCCGAGAGGCACGTGAAGGTTGCGAACATGGTTCTGGAGAAGGCCCGCAGACTTGTCGAGTGCGGTCACGATGTAGTGATCCTGCTTGACTCCATCACCCGTCTTGCCCGCGCCTACAACACGGTCCAGCCGGCTTCCGGCAAGGTTCTGACCGGCGGTGTGGATGCCAATGCGCTTCAGAAGCCGAAGAGGTTCTTCGGGGCGGCGCGCAACATCGAGGGCGGAGGCTCGCTTACGATCCTCGCCACGGCGCTGACAGAGACCGGTTCCAAGATGGACGATGTGATCTTCGAGGAGTTCAAGGGTACCGGCAACATGGAGCTTCAGCTTGACAGGACCCTCGCCAACAGGCGTATCTTCCCTGCCGTCAACGTGGTTCTCTCAAGCACCCGCCGTGACGACCTTCTGTACAGCCGTGAGGCTGCCAACAGGATCTGGATCCTCCGCAAGCTTCTCGCGGACATGAATCCTACCGAGGCGATGAACTTCATGCTTCAACTGATGGACGAGTACAAGACCAACGACATGCTGCTTGACAACATGAACAAGGTCACTCCCCGCGACGCCAAGTACTACGACACTTTCTGATTGATTCAGAAATATAAAAACCAAGGCGGCTGAATATTACTTCGGCCGCCTTTAATTATGCTTGATTCGTTATAAGAATCAATACTGATCCCAGGACTTGATCTGGATGTCGTCAATGCCGGTGGAGCAGAAGGCGCGGATGAAGGCGGTGGCGAGACGGGCGTTGGTGAAGAGGGTGACATTGAAGTCTATGGCCGCCCTGCGGATCTGGTAGCCGTTCGAGAGCTCCAGGGCGGAGAAATTCTTCGGGATATTGATCACCATGTCAACCTCCTTGTTCTGAATCATATCCAGAGCCGGCTTGAACCTCCCCTTGAAGTTGGGATTGTCACATTCGCTTGGCCAGAGCACCTTGGTGGCAGGCACGCTGTTCTCGACAAGGTACTTGTAGGTGCCTCCGGTGGCGTAAAGCTCGTAGCCTTTCTCCACGAGAAGACGGCAGGCCATCAGCATGTCCGCCTTCTGGAGCGGATCCCCGGTCGAAAGCAGTATTCTCTTTTCAGGAATCCTCTGCCCTACCGAAAGCACGGACTTGAGCAGAGCCTCGTTAAGGTCATCGCCCAGACAGCCGACCTCTCCGGTCGAGGACATGTCCACACCGAGCATCGGATCGGCCTCCTCAAGTCTCGCGAAGGAGAACTGCGAGGACTTCACACCGACATAGTCCAGATCGAAGGCGCTCTTCTGAGGAGCTTCCGGATGAAGCCCGAGCATGACCTTGGTCGCAAGCTCTATGAAATCAATCTTAAGCACCTTGGACACGAACGGGAAACTTCTGGAGGCCCGCAGGTTGCACTCGATCACCTTGATGGCGTTCTCCTTGGCGAGGAACTGGATGTTGAACGGACCACAGATGCTCAGTGCGCCGGCGATCGCCCTGGCGATCTTCTTGATCCTGCGCACTGTCTCCACGTAGAGTTTCTGCGGCGGGAACTGGATGGTGGCGTCGCCGGAATGGACACCGGCATATTCAATGTGCTCCGAGATCGCATAGGCTAGGATTTCGCCATTGTCGGCGACGGCATCGAATTCTATCTCCTTGCTCCGCATGTAGAATTTGCTGATCACGACAGGATGCTCCTGAGAGACTTCCGCCGCAAGACTGAGGAAATGCCTGAGCTTCTCCTCGTCGTGGCAGACATTCATAGCGGCTCCGGAAAGCACGTAGGACGGCCTCACAAGAACCGGGAAACCGACTTTCCTGATGAAGTTGTCCACCTCGTCAACCGTCGTAAGCTCACTCCATTCCGGCTGGTCAACCCCGAGGCTGTCAACGATGCTGGAAAACTTGTGGCGGTCCTCGGCCTTGTCGATGTCCTCCGCCGCGGTGCCGAGGATCGGAACGTTATGCCTTTGAAGTTTTAGCGCAAGGTTGTTCGGAATCTGACCGCCTACCGAGACGACGACTCCGTGCGGAGACTCAAGGTCGATGATGTCCATCACCCTTTCGAATGTCAGCTCATCGAAATAGAGCCTGTCGCACATGTCGTAGTCGGTGGAGACTGTCTCCGGGTTGTAGTTGATCAGCACTCCCCTGTAGCCCTGCTTCTGGATGGTCTGGAGGCAGGTCACCGAACACCAGTCGAACTCTACAGAGGAACCGATCCTGTAGGCCCCGGAGCCGAGGACGATCACGGACTTGCCGTCGTTCTCATACTCGATGTCGCTCTTTGTGCCGTTGTAGGTCAGGTAGAGGTAGTTGGTCAGGGCCGGGAACTCGGCGGCGAGGGTGTCGATCTGCTTGACCACCGGGACGATGCCGAGGGACTTCCTATATTCACGGACCTTGTCCATGTTGGCCGTGGAGATCCCGGTGTCTTTCCACACTGCTCTCTGGATCTGGAAATCGGAGAATCCTTCCTGCTTGGCAAGGCGGAGAAGTCCGGCTGGAATGTCCTCAAGGGTGTCATAGGAATTCAAGTCCCCGTAGGTCTTGACGATGTTCTCCAGCTTATTGAGGAACCATTTGTCGATCTTTGTGAGGGCATGGATCTGGTCGACCGTATAGCCGGCGCGCATTGCCTTGGAGATTACAAAGATACGCTTGTCGGTCGGCTCACGGAGAGCCTCGTCGATGTCGGCCACATGGAACTCCTTGTTGCCCACGAATCCGTGCGCTCCCTGCCCGATCATCCTGAGGCCTTTCTGGATGGCCTCCTCGAAACTTCGGCCGATGGCCATGACCTCGCCGACGGATTTCATCGAAGAGCCGATCTTGCGTGAAACACCGTGGAACTTGCTGAGGTCCCAACGCGGAATCTTGCAGACGATGTAGTCGAGCGCCGGTTCGAAGAACGCGGGAGTGGTCTTGGTGACGGAGTTCTTCAGATCGAACAAACCGTAGCCAAGGCCGAGTTTCGCGGCGACGAACGCCAGCGGGTAGCCGGTCGCCTTTGACGCAAGGGCCGACGAACGGCTCAGGCGGGCGTTGACCTCGATGACACGGTAGTCCATCGCATCCGGGTCATAGGCGTACTGGACGTTGCACTCTCCCACTATCCCGATGTGTCGGACAATCTTGATCGAGAGCTCGCGCAGGAAATAATAGTCATTGTTGGACAGGGTCTGGGACGGAGCCACGACGATGCTCTCCCCGGTGTGGATCCCGAGAGGGTCGAAGTTCTCCATGTTGCAGACTGTGATGCAGTTGTCATAGCGGTCGCGCACGACTTCATATTCAATCTCCTTCCAGCCCTTGAGGGATTTTTCCACAAGGACCTGCGGAGAGAATGAGAATGCTTTCTCGCAGAGTTCGTCGAGCTGCTCCTCGTTGTCGCAGAAGCCGGAACCGAGACCTCCGAGAGCGTAGGCAGCGCGGACGATGAGCGGGAATCCGAGCTCATGGGCGGCTTTGCGGGCTTCCTCCATGTTGGAGGCCGGGTGGGACTTGATGGTCTTCACGCCGATCTCGTCCAGTTTCTTTATGAAGAGGTCACGATCTTCGGTGTCCATAATGGCCTGAACCGGGGTGCCGAGCACCTGGACCTTGTATTTTTCAAGGATTCCGTTCTCGTACAGTTCCACTCCGCAGTTAAGGGCCGTCTGTCCGCCGAAGGAAAGCAGGATGCCCTGCGGCTGCTCCCTGGCGATGACTTTCTCCACGAAAAACGGGGTGACAGGCAGGAAATAGATCTTGTCAGCCACACCTTCCGAGGTCTGCACGGTGGCGATGTTCGGGTTGATGAGGACTGTCTCGATACCTTCCTCGCGGAGAGCCTTGAGAGCCTGGGAGCCGGAATAGTCAAACTCGCCGGCCTGGCCGATCTTGAGGGCCCCGGAACCGAGGATCAAAACTTTCTTTATGTTTGTGTTTTTCATAAACTTTTCTTCTATCGAAAGTTACAACTTGCTGATAAACTCGTCGAACAGGAAGTTCGTGTCGGTCGGGCCGCTGGAGGCTTCCGGGTGGAACTGCACAGAGCAGAACGGCTTGGTCCTGTGCCGGATGCCCTCGTTGGTGCCGTCGTTCATGTTCACGAACCAAGGCTCCCAGTCAGTTCCGAGAGTCTTGTCGTCCACGGCGAATCCGTGGTTCTGGGACGTTATGAAACAGCGGTTCGTGCCGACCATCCGGACAGGCTGGTTGTGGCTGCGGTGGCCGTACTTCAATTTATAGGTGTTGGCTCCGCCGGCCCTGGCGAGCAGCTGGTTGCCCATGCATATTCCGAAAACAGGTTTGTCGCCTTCCATCGCCTTGCGGAGGTTGGCGACCGTGACGTTGCAGAACTGCGGGTTTCCCGGGCCGTTCGAGATGAAGAGTCCGTCGTAGTCCAGCTTGTTGAAATCGTAGTCCCACGGCACTCTGATGACTTTCACGCCCCTGTCCATGAAGCACCGGAGAATGTTGTGCTTGACACCGCAGTCCACCATCACGACCGTCTTGGAGCCTTTGCCATATTCAATGACATCCTTGCAGCTGACAAGGGCGATCTGGTTGACGAGGTTCGGGTCGTCGATCGGGAAATCCTTCCTGGCACCGTCCGGGACGATCATTCCGAGCATCGAGCCATTCTCGCGAAGAAGCTGTGTCACGGCTCGGGTGTCGATTCCGAAAATTCCCGGAATCTTCTGTTCCTTAAGCCATTCGTCCAGACTCTTGACCGCGTCCCAGTGGCTGTAGTCGAACGAGTAGTCGCTGATGACCACTCCCCTTACCCAGATCCTTTCAGACTCGAAATTCCTGGAGATTCCCAGTTCGTCCGCTCCTTCCTGCGGGACTCCGTAATTCCCTATCAGCGGATAGGTAACGCAGAGGATCTGGCCCGAGTAGGACGGGTCGGTCAGGCTTTCCGGATAGCCTACCATCGCGGTCGAGAAGACGACTTCGCCGTCAGAGGGTCCGTCGTAGCCGAAGGAGAATCCGCGGAATTCCGCGCCGTTCTCAAACTTAAGTGTCGCGCCTTTTCTTGAGTTCATGATATTATATTCAAAAAAAACGACCATCTCAAACAATGATGAAATGGTCGGTGAAAGTCAATGGAAGAACATTCCCTCCGCACATCCTGGGACGCACTGCCGCTTAAAGGTATTGAGATTACATAAAGCATCCGGAAAGTTCGTTTCTTTTGCAAAGTTAAGCAAAAAACCGGAAATACGAACCTATTTGTCCATGAATATAAATTCATTCAAACACGGCTCTTTCATTTAAAAATGCTTTGAAATTTCAATGTTTGTGACAGATAGGCATTTAGTATCTGCAAAGTGGTGCTATTGGCACGATTATAGATTAAATACAAACTGTCTCTGTTGATGTAAAATCAACATAATCAATGATTATCAGTTTTCTCCAAGTTTAAATGAAAGAGCCGTGTTCATTCAAACCTCTTTGAGACGATGCGGAAAATGACGATTGACAGGAACGTCAAAGCCTCTGTGGCCGGCAGGGCGAGCCATATTCCCCTCACACCGGCGAAATGCGGGATGACAAGGAAGCAAGGCACAAGGAAGATCACTCCTCTGCCGAGCGAGAATATTGTTGCCGGAAGCGCCATCTCCACACTTTGGTAGTAGCCGATCGCCGCCACGTTCACGACCGACAATGTGAACCCTATCGCCATAAGCGGCACGCCGTGGGCCGCGATTGAATATGCCGGAACGTCCCTGCTCAGGAACATTGCGGCCACGTGGCTGATTCCTGCCGCAAGGGCGAGCGAGACCACAATGCCGAGTCCGAATGCGGTACCGAGCGACACTTTGCGGGCTTCCCTCACTCGTCCGATGTTGCCGGCTCCGTGGTTGAAACTGATGATCGGCTGGGCGGACTGTGCGATCGCATTCCCTGTCATGAAGATGAAAGGCATTATGTAGCAGGCGATTGAGAATGCGGCAACTCCGTCTTCGCCAATGAACTTCATGAACACATAGTTGCCCACGAACATCAGCATCGAGATGCTTATCTCGCCGAGGAAGGCCGACAGGCCGAGGCGGAACTGGTACCACAGGTTGCGCAGGGACAGGCAGAGGCTTTTCCAGGACATCTTCAAAGGATAGATCCTCATGGTCTTTGAGAGGAAGACGATGTAGAACAGTACCATAAGACCTCCTGTCCAGCAACCGATTGCGGTTGCGATGGCGACTCCCTCAAGCCCCATGTCAAGGACGAAGAGGAACACATAGTCCAGCACGACATTGACGATGGACGGAACCGCAGCGGCTGCGGATGCGTAGTTAGGCGAGCCGTCAAGCCGGATGATGAGCAGCCCCACGGACTGTAGAAACAGGGCACAGAAGGCGTAGGACAGCCATTTCTGGTAGTCGAGGACATACGGGAGAAGCCTGTCCGAGGAGCCGAGAAGGTAGGCGGTTCCTGTGCTGAAATTCTGTACGATAATTGTCAGAGTCACCGTTATCAGCACTCCGAAAATCAGTGTCTGCGTCATGTTGATGCGGGCCGCCTTAGCATTGTCCTGCGAAAGATGGACCGAGGAGACAACTGAGCAGCCGATGCCGAAAAGCAGTCCCAGTCCGGTCATGATCATCCAGAAAGGTGCGAATATGTTGACTGCCGCAAGTGCGTCGCTGCCCACTCCGTGACCGACGAACACTCCGTCGATGGTTGTCATCAATGACATGCAGGCCATTCCGATCAATGTCGGAATAAAAATTTTCCTGAAAAGTCCCGGGATGCTGTCGGAACCGAAGTTGATCGCGTCTCTTTTCATTTTCAAATCATTTTTTTTCAAATCGGGGCGCAAAGATAGCTTGAATATCCACTTTCATGGACTATTCCAAGTCATTTTCGGTATGGTTCCGATGGACTTTTTACCATATGTTAATTTTGAGAGGAGGGTAATATTTCCGAAATTCGCGATGTATGGACAGATTGATTGACCTATTCAGCGGGAAGTATAGCCTTGAGCCGGAGGCCGTCTCCGACCTGCTCGGGCAAATGGACAGAGTGTCATTCCGCAAAGGGGATGCGGTAGTGAGAAGCGGGGCGTTCGATGATTCCCTGTACGTCCTTGAATCGGGAATCTGGAGCGGAGCGAAGTCGGCGGCGTTCGGTGACGCTGTCGTGTGGTTCGCTTTCGGCGGCGAGGCGGTTGTGGACATATTCTGCTACAGTGCCGATCGCCCATCCAAAATCACCATCGTCTCCGAGACCGACAGCGTAGCCCGGCGCCTCAGCAAGAGACGTGTGGACACGTTGTGCGGATCTTCACTTGGCATCGCCAATGTCGTCCGTAAAATCTTTGAGACCAACGCATATAATTTCGAGGATGAGGTTGTCTGGATGGCGGACAAGGAAAACGCCAGCGAAAGGTACAGAGCCTTGATAAGCGACCATCCGGAACTGATCCTGAACGTGCCGCTGAAGAAGATAGCGTCGTACCTCTGGGTTACTCCCCAGTCCCTGAGCAGGATCCGCGCGGCGATGAACAAAGGCTGAATCATGCGCCGACAATGGCGATTGGACGATGATATGACCCGACAAGAACCGGTCAAGCGTAACTGTGCATCCCGCCGAGGAGATAGTTGACCCCGAAGTAGGTAAAGAGGACGGATGCGGAAAGGATCATGGTGTAGACATGGTAGGCACGTGGACTTCTTAGGAATGGAAGACTGGTGCGGTGCACGCCGAGGGATGCGATCAGGAAAGTGACAAGCGCCCATGTCTCCTTCGGATCCCAGTTCCAGTAGCAACCCCATGAGACGTTCGCCCAGATGGAGCCTGCGATTATGCCGGATCCGAGGAGGAACAGGGCCGGGTACATCAAGGCCTCGGACATCTTAGCCATCTTCGCGGAGGCTTCCGTTGATCCCGAGGCACTGCGGTGCGACGATGCGGCAAACCCGCAGACCCCGTTGATCATTATGACGGCCAAGATTGTGTAGGAGAGCATCATAAGCGACACGTGGATGCTCAACAGCGGTGACGAAAGGACGGGCATCAACTGGGTGACGGCAGGGTTGGCGTTGCCCATCGCGGAAACAAGGGTGGCCAGCGAAGCGACAATGATCCCGAACGGCAGCATGATCGGGAAACGCCTGAAGCTCAGCAAGGCAGCCAGCATCGCAGTCCATGCGATGGCCAGCATCGTCTCCGAGCCGTTGGAGAAAGGAATATGTCCGCCCGCAACCCACAGCAATCCAAGCACGACAGTCAGCACAATGAAGAAAACAAGACCTGACGATATCCCGGCGATCTTGATTCCTTTTCCTCCCTGTCCGCTTGATGCCGGCACACGCACCAGGCGTCTCATAGCGACCGCCAGCAATGCCAGCCCTATGGCCAGGAACGTCCCTGCGATCGGAAAGAGCGGAGGCAGAGCGTTGTACGCCCGCTCGGCCTTGATCCGGTAAGCCGGCGGCAGACTCTCTCCCATCTTGCTTTCCTGAAAGCGGCGCAGCTTCTCCAGCGACCCTCCCAATCTGACATATTCACGGTTCACCACAAGTTCGAAGATGTAGTCCATCGACTTGCGTACAAAAAGCCACTCATCTTCCGCGGTTCCCTCCGGCAGCCGATCGCTCTGCGAGTACCATCCGAGCCGACCGGTACTGTCCCGAAGCGGGTAGATCTTCAGCAGATCTCCTGAATACAACGCCTTGACAGCCGTCTCCTTGTCCATCGCGTCAACGGCTTTCCCGCGATTGTGAAGCGGAACATCCTTCCAGCTTGTACCGTAAAACATCCATCCGGTAAGCACCTGCTCGTCAGTCAGTCCCTTAACTCCGGAAACGCCATAAAGTTTGGCGCTGAAATCCTTTGCGAGGGTCTGGAGCGGGCATATTCTCCCATGGTACAACACATGGAGCCTTCCGAACTCCGCGGCCGTCTCCTTCGGCAGCACCTTCGGACTTTTTCCGACGGATGCCTCCGCATTAACCGCCCCAAGGCACAGAACCGTCACAACGGCCAAAGAATGTCCCAACGCTCCGGCAAAAAACTTCCTGAATCTTTTGTCCGTAAAGAAAAAGCACAGAAGCCCCAAAAGCAGCGACGCATACCCGGTGTAAATGACAGCGATGCCTACAGGATCGTGACTTACGGTGAAAGTCACGCCGGCCTCATCACTGTCATAGTCGGTCTGATAGAAACGATACCCTTTGCAGGACAGGATGCGGTTCATCCTCACCTCACCTTCCCGGATGACAGCGCCGTCCTTTGTGAAACGGAGCTGTGAGCGGAAATCCGCCGGGGCATCCGTACCGGAATGCCAGACGACCTCAAAATCATCAAGCACGACCTCGAAGGGCAGCTCGCCTACCGAACCGTCCTTGTTCTCGAATGTCCCGACATGATCCCCCACACCCACATGCAGCACACCTTTTCTGGCCGAAAAGGCTGTCACAAGCGCCCCTGCCAGAATCACCACCAGCGAAAGATGCAGCATCAGGGCCGCAGGCCGCCCCACAAAGATTTTTGTCATTATATCGAATTGATGAATCTGACCACCGCGTCCCTTTCGGACTTGGAGAGGGCGCGGAAATTCTCCACAGACTTACGGGCGTCACTCTGGGCGCCGCCATGCCACATGATCGCCTCGACGACGGTCCTCGCGCGGCAGTCATGCAGCCTGTCAACTCCTCCGGCCACCAGTTCGCTCAGGCCACGTCCCCAAAGCGGAGTCGTCCTGCACCAGCCGGTACGGATGTCGTTCTGCATGAAAAGCCTGTGCTGGACCATGTCCGTGTACGGCCAGATAGTCTGATGAGGGTAACGTGGAAGTCTCGGATCATTGTCCTTGAAGAAACCGTTCGGGTCGGTCACATTGTCCTCACCGGTAACCCAACTTGGACGGTGGCAGGAAGCGCATCCGATCCTTGTGAAGAGTTCCTTGCCTTTGATGACTTCCGGATCATCCAGATCCCTCGCCGCAGGGACCGCCAGACCTCTGTGCCAGATCATGAAGTCGGCATATTCATCGTCCGTCATCTCCGGTTTGAGGTCTTTGGCCATCAGGTAGTTGTAGATGTCAGTCTGAACATCCCCGGTCTTGTTCCCGTCAGGGAAATATTTATAGAAATCCTTCTGCACATCCGGATCCTGCGAAGCCACCTTGGCGTAAGTCGCCGTCATGTAATGGTAACGCCTGTCGCTTCTGGTGACGTTGGTGATGTTCCAGATGGCATTCGCCCCGGCGGCATCCTGCAACGGCCCGCGGCTCAACGCATAAGTGAAACGCTTCGGATGAGTTGTCTTGCCGTAAAGGCTTGTCCACTCACCATTCGCGAATATCGCGGGATTCAACTTGGCGCCTGCGGCCTCCTCCTTTGCATACTGCGCTTTGAGGTCGTCATCATCAATCGCATCCAGAAGTCCCACTCCATAGACACCGATCGTGGACTCAACCCTGAAACGCACGTTTGAATATGGGACGGTGACAGTCTCGCCGTTCTTCGTGACCTCAAGCGGAACGTAAAAAGCCTCCTCGGGAACGATGACTTCCGGGTAGATCAGGCTGTAAGACTCTCCGTCAGGGAAGCGGTTGCCCCATTCGTCGGTATATTCAAGCCAATTGATCTTGATGTCGCTTTCGTCTATCGGAGCCTTGAAAGGAGCGACGGCGAGGGTCTGCGGCATTCCGGTCAGGGAACTCAGGTAAGTGTCTGTGTCATCTGTAATCACCAAGAGGTAGCCGTTGCCGTTCTTGTCGGCTTTGTACTCGGTCTGGCGTTTGCCGTGACTGTAGTTCGGGTGACAATAGAGGCATCCGCGCCTCACCATCAACGGCCCGAGCCCGCAGAAGGCCCCGTCCTTGTTTTCATTGAAGTCCCTTTCAAAGAACATCTCTCCGTTCTTGAAGGCCTGGACCATTCCGGAACTCTCTATAACCGGAGTCGGCTGTTCGTAGGCGGAAGCACTTGAGTTGAAAGCGGTTCCGAGTTTTCCGCCGGCATACCACTCGTCACTCAACTCGGCAGGGACTTCAGGTTCATCGGCGCCGCCGTTGCCGTTGCAGGCGGCAAAAGCGAAAAGGGAGGCTGACAGGATATGGATCAGCAGTGATTTTTTCATGATTCAATATTGGTTTGAAGGATCAGCCGGGAAACCGGCCAATCCTCGATTGTCATTATATTATTGACCTTAGTCATTTATCAAAGCCTGACGGGCGACCTCAAGGGCATCGTTAAGATCGTTGCAGGCATCGATGGCATCCTTCACCTTGATGTCCTGATAGTTCTTTACGAACGGCTTCGGCATGGCGGCGATTTTCTCAAGGCATTTTCCGATGGCTGAAACAACACCGTCATTGGCGGTCTTATCAACCCCGGCAAGGTAGGCGCTTACTGAATATGTCTGCGCGGAAGTCGCGCCGAGGGCTCCGAAATAAGCGCTGCGGACACTGACGATGTTGTCATGGAAGTCCTCGATGGAGTTCCATGAGTGAGGAGACTCGATGTAGTTCACATCCTCTCCAGTGTAAGGTTTTCCGATCTTCTGGGTCCCGACCTCGTCCACGATGTCCTTGCAGCCTTCGATAATCTGCTCGCTGCCGGCGGTAACAGATTTCCAGACACTTCCGGCCTGTCCGCAGAGCTTCATCTGCTCACCGAAATCATCTTCCGGCTCCATCTCGGCCTCCTCGATCAACTCCCTCTTGGCGTCACTGACATTGTCAAGCCCGGCCCATGCGGCCTCAAGCCTTGCGGCGCTCAATGCCAGATCCTTGGCGACAGCGGCCGCATAGAGAATCTCTTTCGCGGAGATGGCCGAAACGGCACGCTCATTACCGTCACGGAATATGATATATTCAATCCCATGGAATCCGACGAGTCCATTATTAAGGTTGGCGACCGTGTTTTCTATGTCAGCCATCATCTTCTCGCTGTCGAGAAGATTCTCAAGGGCGGTCTTGTCCAAAGGCCATGTGTCAATGTGAGGGTCGATGCTGTACTTCGACGCGGCACCGAAAAGGAAGGCCTCGCTCCACTCCCAATACTGACGGGCGGATTTCCATAGCCCACAGGCCACCTTAACATTGGCGTCTGTCGGATCGCTCTGAAGTTTCCCGATAGCGGCCAGAAGCTCAAGCGACTTGTCAGCGAGATTCTTATAGGTAGGAATCACGGTGTTGTCCACGAAAGTCTCGTTGACCTTCTGGAGCGTCTCCTCCTTTGCGGAGGTCGGGTCTGTGGAATTCTTCTCGCAGGCCACAACGGCAAAAGCTGAAACCATCAGCACAGCTGCGAATTTAAAACCTTGTCTCATAATCTGTTGTAATGTTTAATATTAATTAATTACCTTGAAAGTGTTTTTTGAGGTGATGAAAAATTCATCACCTCAAAAAACAGCCGCCGAAAGCGATTCCGAGCGTGACGGATGGCTCGTTGTTGAACGGAGCCACGTAGAAGCGTTTGGAATATTCCGCCTTGATGACGATCTCCTTGATCGGGTACCAGTTGATGCCTGCGGCGATGCGATGCTTCCCGCACCACTTGTAGTCCAGCACGCCGTCGGCGACCTTGAACATCGAGTCATAGTACTCATAGTGGGCGAAGGCGTAGCACTTGCTCTCCTTCTTGAAGAGTGAAAGAACATCATAGCCCACCTCTATGCTCCCCACGATCGCATCGGATCCGACCGCATTGTGAGGCGACGGCGAGGCATTGGACATGTTGTTCTTGTTGAACGCCGTGATCTGCTGTGAATCATTCAGATGCGCATAGTCAAAGCAGCCTCTGGCAATCAGATTGCGTCCCGTGTAGGTGAAGTCCGCCGATCCGATCATGAGCTCTCCCTTGCAGTCCTTATATTTGGAGTTCTTCGTGAGCGAGTTGTTGAAACTTGATCCGAAGTAACCGCTCACCCCCATCCTGAGTCCCTTGACCGAGTGGTTGTCAATCCTGAACGCCCCGGCGTAGGAGTTCGCTATCTTGAATTCGTAAGGAGATCCGGCCCCGCCCTGGATGAAGTTCTCCGTGCTGAACCTGTCGGAGTCAAGCCCGGGGAGGAACATCACCTCGTAAGACCATTTGCCGAGATTGCCCAGAATCTCGATTCCCGGCTCATGCCAGGTGCAAGGGAACACAGTGTTCTCTCCCTCCATCCTGTAAGCCGTGAAGAACTCGGTAGGAAGGTGGTGACCGTTAGTCAGTCCCACAGGGATTATGATCATTCCGGTTCTGACCTTGAATGCGTCACTGAAAGCCTTCTGAAGCCAGAATTGTTCCAACGCCACCTCTCCTCCACGCTCGATCTCGCTCTCATATTCCCCAGCCTCGTCAGCCTCCAGCTCGACGGCGCTTTCCGTGCCTCCGTGCTCGAACTCTATCTCCGAGCCAAGTGTCCACCCCTTCCCGAAATCGTAGCCAAGGTTGATGACAAAGTGCGGGATGTCGAACCGCCCGTGGCTCCTGTCATTCTTGTACTGTTCCGGATGGTTGTACCTTTGCCAGGCGTCGCTATAGAAATTGCGGGTCATCATCGCCTCGCCATATCCACCTATCGAAAACCTTTGAGCGTCGGCGCACAGGGTTGCCATGATCAGCACTGCCGCCAATAAAATCCAGCGTCTCATTTTCATCATTTAAAATTGACGTGGCAAAAGTACAGTACCCCGTGAAGTCGGGCAATAGCCATTTATCGGGATTTTATCCGGTCTTCGCCCCTGATTGCGGCGAAAAGTTGGTATTTATCGTTTAAGGATGAGATGTCATCCATGCGATGGTATAAAGCTCAAAGGGCCTCATCTCTTTATGCAACCGTATCGGGCACAGGATGCGGAATCGTGGAAGATTATCGAACTTTTGTTGAAGACTTCAAGAGAGTGCTGGAGTTTGTGGAATGGTTGGAGGAAGAATATTAATAGGGTGGATTGAAGTGAGGATTCAAGATAGAAGTGCAACACCGGCGGGCTAGCCCGCCGGTGTTGGCGGTGTCAAAAAGCAATACAAAAGGGAGGCATTGCAGCCTCCCCGAGGATCAATTATCTTTGTATTGCAATATGTATAAACAACTGACCCGAGAGCGAAGATATGCAATATATCTGGGAAAACAAGAAGGCAGGATCCAGACAGCCATTGCGGTAGAGTCAGAGTCCCTTCAGCGGAAGTTTGCCAAAGAATCGCTACCTTTGTTTCCAAGTTTTTGACAAAAGTGGCAATTTTGGGGAAAGTACACGATATGAGAATAGAACGGCCCATCTACCTTGACCAGTTGATTCGCTCACGAGGGAACGGATTTATCAAAATTATCACAGGCATCCGCCGATGCGGAAAGTCTTACCTCCTGAAAACCCTCTTAATTAGCCATCTTATAGCGTGCAGTCAGGAGACCTATTTCAACATCACCATCCAGCCAAAACCTGATAATGGAGGATATGTGGGAGACATGAATTTTGGGTGTTATGACAATCCGTTCCTTGGAAAAGCCTGTATAAGTTTCAATGGATTTGGTTTCACTGAAGAATATAATGACTGTATTCCGAACGGCACAGACATGTCCGAACTTGTCGAGAATGGATATTGCCTTGAATTTGCCATCAAGAATTCCAATCCATCGTTGTCTCTGGATTTCAAATTCAGTTCAATAACAAACAGAGAAATGTGGACATTGCAGACATACTGCTACCGTTATGAGGGAAGCGAACACAACTGCTCCGATGAATGGGAATTAGTGCGTGTTCCTCTGTCATCCTTTATTGATTGGACAGACAAAAATAGAAATTATTGGGAGATGATAGATATATTTGAACTGCAGCAGATGTCAAGCGCATCATTTTACCTTGATGAGATTAGAATCAGGAAAATCAAGTGATTCCATCACACAATATTGTCCTGTGTCAAGTTGTGGATACCACGACCTCCCTGGAACGAGACAACTGAAAATTCCTACTTCTCTCGCGCGGTACAATCTTGAACTCGGCGTATAGTTCTTCCTTGATCCAGCCGTTTCAGAACTTCAGATTCCTGTAATTTGTCAGTTTGACATCAGCTACGGAATTCTCGAGATTTCCTGCATAGATGATCGATTTGCTGACAACCGGAGTGGCCAGCCATTCCGGCAGTTTCTTTATCGTCTTCTCGAATTCTGTCGTATAGGTCATAGACGATTTTATCTCGTAGGCACTTAACTGACCCTCTTCTTTCAGAAGCAGATCCACCTCATTCTGATTCGAGTCGCGGTAGAAGAACACTCCACCTTCCCTTCCTGCATTCATACGGTGCTTCACGGCTTCCATAATCACGAAATTCTCGAAAATGTTCCCCCTCATCTTGTCTCTTTCGAGTTGCTTCTGGCTTTCTATATCAAGTAAATAACAAGCCAATCCCGGGTCTGTGAAATAGAGTTTCGGGCTCTTGACCAGACGCTTGGAAATATTCTCGTAGTATGGCGGCAGGAGATAGACTATATATGACGCGGTCAGAACCGACATCCAAGCGGAGATGGTCTTATTGTCCACGCCGACTTCATTGGACAGCTCGGACGCATTGTATATGGACCCTACACGGGCCGCGCAGAGTTTCATGAACTTGAGGAAAAGCATCAGGTCTTTGATCTTCAACACGTCCCGCACATCCTTTTCCAGATAGGTTTTCACATACGACGGATAGAACAGACGGGCGACATTTTTCTTCGCACAGACAGCCGGGAACAGCCCGTCATAAAGAAGGTTGTCCAGTGTTTTGGATGATGACGCCTCACTGGTCTCACTCAGTGACATCGGCATAAGTTCGTAAACTCCCGCGCGGCCTGACAATGATTCGGAGAGCGAGTGCATCAATTCAAAGTTTGAACTGCCCGACAGAAGGAATTTTCTCGCAGGATCGTCATCCACGATACCCTGGATATATTCGAAGAGAACCGGAGCTTTCTGGGCTTCATCAATGAACATCGTTCCCGATGTCTGATTGAGGAACGCCACTGGGTCATTCAATGCGAACTCTCTCACATTCATATCTTTAAGCGAATATTTGATCGCTTGAGGAAATAGGTGTTTCAGAATGGTGCTCTTTCCTGACTGTCTCGGCCCGGTGACAGATATGACTGAGAAATACTGCGCTGCTTCAAGAAGCAGACTCTCCATTTCTCTTGTTATGTATTTCGTTTCCATTTTATGTAATTTTGGAATTGCGCTCCAAAATTACATAAAATATTTAATGCGCCAAAATGTAAACTACCCAAGAGTGCAAACTGCCCGTGAAGAACAAATATATATTTTGAAACAGGAACAATCGCAAAGCATTGCACGAACACCTACCCGACGGTAATGCTATTGGTCATCTGAGGAGGTAAACACAGAGCTTGCAAGAGTGCTGAGATTCTACGATGGAAGCGTGCCCAATGCGGAGAGAGTCCATATTCGGGGAATGCCTGCATAAAATTTCAGAACTGGAAAATCTGGCAAGGATGTGAGTTTGTCTTCAATGAAGATCTGCAGAACGGGTTGGACATCTCCAAGCTTTATGACGATGATTACGCATTGGAATTTTATATCAAGAACAGTGATCCCACTCTGGAAATACACTTTACGTTCCAGTCGATTCTTGATTATGACTTCTGGACTGTGGTCGGCTATGGCAAAGACATAAGGTTTGATGGTGACTTCTCGTCCGGAGAATGGACGAGAGTCATCTGTCCGTTGAAAGACTTTTGCTGTGGTCCGGAATGGTCATCGGAAAATTATTGGAAGAAACTGGACCGGCTGACATTCTGGACAGAATCCGATGGAGGAGAAGACTGTTACCTCGACGGGATCCGTATCAGGAAGATACTCTGAATGCGGAGTATGGCTGCCGGGACGCCTACGGGGCCGGAACAGGATTTGCGAAAGTGATGCGGATTTGCGATATTTGAAGGAAATTCAGGAGGCGGTCCGGAACTTGCTTTTTCGAAAGCGGACGGGAAGACCCGGAGACAATAAATGACTGAATGAACATGCGGAGGAACAGCGGATGGATAATACACGTGGCGATCTGGGCGGTGATCCTGGCGATGCCGTTCTTCTCGCCGCAGCCGGGCAGGCCGCTGCATGGCGGGCTGGACTATTCACGTTTCCTGCCGGTGACGGTCTCGTTCGTCATCGTGTTCTACACCAACTACCTGTTTCTGATAAAGCACTTCCTGTCCAACAGGCGGTTCGGGGCGTTCCTGTTCTGGAATGCGCTTCTGATCGCCAAGGTAAGCATAGCCGTCCATCTCTTTTTCAGGTACGTCATCTCCCCCGGTGCCACCCCTCCGCCTCCCTCCACACTCGACTCGATCAGCTTCTCAGTCCGCAACACGGTGATCTACCTGACGGTGGTGGGGATAGCGGTGGCCGTCAGGATGA